>JAUWNW010000009.1 GCA_030612445.1 Candidatus Aminicenantota bacterium | reverse complement strand
GCATGGTCTCCATAGCCACGATGGCAGTCGCTGAAAAAAATAATTTCAGAAGTATCATCAAGAGGGATTACTTGGGATTTATCTACTAATTTCTCTAATTTTTTAAGGAATTTTTTTCTCAATTTATATACATCCTAATTAAAACAAATGACTGCTTATATTTAGTCTGTAGAGTTTATCTTTTCAAGAACGACAAGAAGCCTGGTTGCAAATATAAATGGGACTAGATCGCAAATTCTATCAACAGCTTTCATTAGATGAAAAGCTTTATCCGGATACAGTTGAGGCATAGAATAGCCTCCTCCAGCGACATAGGATATCGCTGATATTCTTTGTTTATAAATTACTCTCCAATTCTTCATAAATGATTGATATTTCCTGCCTAAGAAAATCTTTGAAGCATTTCCTTGAGCGGCATAGTAGCAGTCCTGATTGGATGACCATTTTTTTGGTGCAAACATGCGAATTTTATTACCCAATCCCAATTCTTCATGATGAAAGAGACCGAAAACAATTAATCCTAACACACTCATACATGGATCAAAAATCAAAACCCTTCCATTAGGAGCTAATACTCGCTGAAATTCTTTTAAGGAAGTTCCCGGATATCTCAAATGGTGAAAAACATCAAATAGGATAAGATTATCGACTGTATTGTCAGAAAATGAAAGCTGATAAGCATTCTCCACGCGATCAATCCAGGGGTTAGGAAACAAATCTGTTCTTATACAATTGGGAATAACCTCTTTGATATTGCCGATTCCAGAACCAAGCTCAACAGTATATGAATTGAGTCCATGAAAGAGATGTTTTGCTATTAGTTTATGGAAAGTTATATATATATCCCTTAATAAAGGTTTATTTCTCCAAGACACAAGATTCCTCTTAATCTCATCATTATGTTTTGATATTTCCAGGTTTTTCTTAACGCAGTAATTCATTTTTCAGTTTTCTCTATTTCTTTTCTGATCCTTTCCTTTGCAATTGTTAAAACACTTAAGATATCTTCATGTTCAGTAGATGGTGAATTATTGTAATCCATTAAAGTATGTCGAATCCATGATCCTGAAATAATCCTTTATCCTGAACCGTTGAAATGCATAAATACTTTAGCAATATCTATTTTATATTACAATCATATATCTGATATCTGACAATTTGGATTTCCTATCAATTGGGAAATAATATTTACTTTACCTGGGCTATCGTTTATATTTCTAGTAATTACAGGTAGGAGGTGATTTTATGCGGTTTACATCATATTTCGCGATGGCAGCTTTTTTTATCTTGCTTTTTGCAGCTTGCGGAGAAAAAGCTCCTTCTGCAAAAATTGAAACAATTAACGGGGTCCTGCACATCCATAACCTGGAAACCCCGCTCCATCCTGAAAAAAGTGTGACATTCGAAGAAGAGCTTGCCATTAGTGAAGAAGATGCAAACGGGAATATCATCCTGTACAAGCCTTCCCGCATCACCATTGATTCAGAGCGAAATATCTGCATCTTCGACAGCCAGGACTTTTCTATAAAGGTCTTTTCTCCAGGCGGAACTTTTGTTAAGTCTATAGGCCGCCAAGGTGAAGGACCTGGGGAATTCCAAAGCATAGGTCCTATGAAGTTTTTTCCTGATGGACGCTTATTGGTACTGGACTGGCGGTCCCGGCGAACATCCTTTTTTGATCCGAAGGGAAAATTTCAGAACAGTTATCCCTGGAGGAACAATCACTTTGAATGCTTCTGGATAACAGAAAATTCTCTCACTATTGATGAATTTATATACGGAGAAGAAACCCAATTATTCGTCAAGACTTTTGACTTTAAAGGGAAAGAAATTATATCTATCGGAGAGTTCCAGCCGCGGCGGCCAAAAATACTCACTTCGGGTGGGATGTCCTTCGCCATGACAGTCCCTTATACTCCCTACTCCATCTTATGCGCTGCTCCTGCCCGGAAACTTCTCTATCACTGTATGAATGACAATTACATGATCGAAGTATTTGATGAAGGGGGCAACCTAATTCGTAAATTGGACAGGCCCTACACGCCTGTTCCCTATACTACTGAGGAGCAGCGAGAGTTTAGAAAACGGGCCGATGAACAGCCGGACAGCCTTTTTTCAAAATTGATTAAGAATATGACGCTGCCTTCGATCAAGACTATCACCGAACGTATGATTGTGGATGACCAGGGTAACCTTTGGGTGGAAACCTTTGAGAAGAAAAAGCAGGAAGAACGTACATATCTGGCTTATGATATCTTCGATCCCGAAGGCTTATATGAAGCCCGCATTTGGAGCGATATTCGTCCGCAGGTTTTCAAAGATAACAAGGTTTACACCCTTGAAACCGATGAAGAAACCGGATTCAGAACGGCTAAGCGTTACCGGGTAGTCTGGAAGTAGAATGTAAAGTCAAATTAGGATTAATTTTGGAATTATGCAGGAGCTTATTAAAACGAGATGCTTATCCCTTGGCCCCCGGACCCAAAGCGTGGATTTACAACATTGCTCTTTGTAGATCCAAAAGTATAGCTTAATCCGACCGAAAAATAGTAATTATAAGTGGTGGCAACTTCTTTGCGGCGCAAGAGTATTTCTTCAAAAGAAGTGTCGCTTCTGGCTAAAGAGAGCTGGTCGTGAATTCTTGAATAACTGCCGTTTAAATTGACATTAAGCCCTCTAATAATCCTAAGAGATAATTCTCCTACTAAGCGTACCCGGTTTTTACTAAAATCATGGAAATAATTTGATCCTTCGATCGAAGTGCTTACAGTCCCCCATTTTTGCTTAACCTCAAATGTCGCAGATACTGATTCTTTTAAGAGGTTTTCATGTGTTTTTTCATAAATTGTCTCTTCCTGATACCAGATCGAGTTAAAATCCAGTCTGTACAAAAAACGAAGCTGGCGGCGGGTGGATTGGGAGTAGGGAAAAAGGTTGTATTCTAGCGCCGGTCCAGGGCTTAAGCTGAACTTGGTATTTGTATAACTCGAAGATAAAACTGAAAGATACCCTCCTACCGACCAGTGGTCATTCAGGCTTTTAACAATCAATCCGGTAAAATTCTGGCTGTTTGATGAACTTTTTATAATTTGATCATCAAAAGTAAATTTGTCTTGATTATACATACCGCCCACAGATAACCTGACTTTAAGTTCGGGAGTAACCCGGTTGGCAGAAAAAGATCCAAAAAGCATTCCGCTTTTATATAATTTTTGACCGTTTAAAAAAGTATTGCCACTGATGCTAAAGACCCAGAAATCCCACTTGTCTTCTACTGAAGTCGGTTTTACTTCATCCCTAAGCCGGATGGAAATCAAGCTGGAAATTGGCGTTTTCCCGACATAACGCATAAATCCCATTTTTAAAGTATTTATCAGTTCCCTTAGTAGTTCCTTTTCTTCTTTATCTTTATCGGTCGGACACTTTAATTGGTCATTATCTCCTCCGAATTCTTTCTGTCCTTTAAAAGATAAAATAAATTCTATCCCACCGCTGGCCGTATCTTGCTTTGTGATAAACACATAAACCTGGGCTTTATCTTGCTCTTCTACTAATTTGATAAAGGAAATTTCTTTTTGGATGTCAGCAAGCTTGCACCATTGACAATCAATAAAAACTTTAAGAGTGCTTTTTTTTATTACTTCCTCATCGATCTGAGCAGCCTGGGAAAAAACATGGGGAGAAAAGCAAATAAGATAAAAAAATATCCAGCCTATAAAAAGAATGTTTTTCCCTGGTCTCATTTTTTTTGTTGTGTCCCAA
Organism: Candidatus Aminicenantota bacterium; assembly: GCA_030612445.1. Lineage (GTDB taxonomy): Bacteria > Acidobacteriota > Aminicenantia > Aminicenantales > Aminicenantaceae > JAUVXM01. The sequence goes on along the minus strand of JAUWNW010000009.1, from coordinate 38,697 downwards.
TTCATTTCCATTTTTTGCTCCTGTTTCCCAGCATCATTCCTGATTTTCAGATAGGTCAATTAATTATTATCGACATTCCCCCATGCCCGCTCGAGCCAAAACGGGGGTTAACAACGTTTGTGAAAATTGACCCGAAAGTAAAGCTTAGTCCGACTGAGAAAAAATAATTATAACTGGTTTCAAGCTGCGTCCGCCGCAGCAATAACTCTTCCAGAGAAGCAATCCCTTTAGTCAGGGACAGCTGATCATGGATTCTTGATCCCCCTCCAAAAGCAAAAAAACTGAGCCCTTTAAAAAGACGGAGGTTAAGGATATTGAAAAATGTCAGGCGGTTTTTACTGAAATCGTGGAAATAGTGTGATCCTGAAAGAGTTGTGCTGATGCTTCCCCATTTTTCCCTGATATCAAACGTAACTGATAAAGATTCGTTCCAAAGATTCTCAGAAGTTTTATTGAAAATCGTCTCTTCCCGGTAGCGGACAGCATTATAACCGGCCTTATACAGAAAGCGAAGCTGTCGTCTGGTTGCTTGAGAGTAAGGAAAGAGGTTAAACTCTATGGCCGGGGCAGGAACAAGGGAGAATTCGATATTTTCATAAGTAGAAGAAGCAGCACTTAAGAAAAACCCAATCGACCAGTGAGTATTTAAGCTTTTAACAAATAAGCCTTGAAAACGGAAACTTTCTTTAATGCTCTTAATAGTTTCATCAGTGTAAATAAAATCACTCCTGTCGTGAGAAGTAGATAGAGACATGCTTATTTTTAAATCCGGAGTCACGCGGCTGGCGGCAAAGGAACTGCTTAACGATCTTGATTTATAGGATTTTTCTCCATTAAAATATCCATTTCCACTGAGTCTAAAAACCCAAAAATTCCATTTATCAACTTTATCTTTTATTTCGGTTTTAGGGGAATAGGAAATGTTGATGCGGCTTGCTATTGAGGTTTTAGCAACATAGCTCATCACTCCGATTTTTAAAGCTTTCACCAAACCTTCCCTGATCTCATCCTGGGTATCTGTCTGTTGTGAATAATATTTATGGGTATCGTTTATTCCCTTAAACTCACGTTGTCCGATAAATGCTATGGTATATTCCCTTCCTCCGCTTCCTGTACTTTGGGTAGTTATTAAAATGTGAATCTGGGCTTCTTTGCGATCTCTAACATAGTTTACGAATGTAATTTCTGTCCGAATGTAGTCAATGTCACACCTTCCACAGTCTATAAATACTTTCGGCGCTTCCTTTTTCAAAGCTTCGATATCTATTTGGTTAGTCTGGGGATAGGTTTTGACAGTGAGTAAAAGAAAGGCAGCAGAAATCCACAAAAAAATATACATATTTCCTTTATTCATCACAAGCTCCTTAACCTGGACTATACATAAAAAAATGGCGACATGATACCTAGTATTAATAAGTATTCTATATTGATGGATACATAAATCCTATTGGCCATTTCGTTCACACTGTAATCTTTATTTATAATCGCCATTTTTTTACCTTTTAGGCAAGCCGATCTCACCGCATCTTCTTCGTTACAGCGGATTCGCGGTGAAATACCACAGCTTCATCCCCTGTTCCTCGCATCTACGGCAACCTCGACTCGTGAATAATCCAGTTTAATATATACAAATTACGGAATATCGGAGATAAAGTTTAACACAAAAAAAAATCTCCAGATTATTTTAACGTAAAAAAAACAAAAATAGTTACATTAAGAGATTCTCAAGGAGAGCTTTGCCTTGCTAGGGAAATAAGATAGGAGTACAATAGCTATTTTAAAGTGATAAATATTTATTATTCTGTATGACTTTAAAAATAATAATATAAAGGAGGTTTTTATGAAAAAATATGATGTCATAATAATTGGAGGAGGTCCCGCAGGTGTTACCTGTGCTATTTCTGCCCACAATTTTTATCCGGACAAAAGCATTGCGCTAATCCGGAAGGAAAAAATAGCGCTCATTCCTTGTGGTATTCCTTATACTATGCACTCTTTGGATACGGTCGATGATGACATCCTTCCCGATAAATTGATCGAGCAAGCAGGAGCCGACCTGATTATCGATGAAGTTTTAGACAAAGAAGGTAAAACTCTTGAGCTTAAAAGCGGGGAAAAGATAGTTTATGATAAATTGGTCCTGGCAGTCGGTGCGGCTCCGGTCAAGCCTCCTATTCCAGGTATAGAAAAAAAAGGTATTTTTTTTGTGAAAAAAGACCGGGATTACTTAGTTGACATGAAAGCCTATGCCCGGAATTCCGAAAATATCGTTATCATTGGAGGCGGCTACATCGGCGTTGAAATGGCGGACGAGTTTTTGAAAGCCGGAAAAAAAGTCACAGTCGTGGAAATGATGAAGGGCATCTTTCCGGCCACTATGGACCAGGAATTCGGGGCTCAAGCGCAGCAAATTCTTGAGGATGCGGGAGCGACTGTTCTAACCGGACGCAGAGTTGAATCCATACTTGGCAATGACACTATCTCGGGAACACGGTTGGATAATGGAGATGAGATTCCCGCCGATATGGCCATTGTTTCCATTGGAGCTAAACCGGTACTATCAATGGCCAGTAAATTCGGACTGGCCGTCCATCCCAATCATGGCATATGGGTCAATGATTATTTACGCACTTTTGATAAAGATATTTTTGCGATTGGTGACTGCGCTGCAAAATATGATTTTTTTTCCGGTGAATTTTCCAATATTATGTTAGCGTCAACAGCTATGGCAGAAGGACGCCTTGTCGGCTCCAATCTATTTGAGATCAAGGTGATGCGAAAATTTCTCGGTGTGCTGGGATCATTTTCCACTAAAATCGGCAAGACTGCCTTCGGAGCAAGCGGGCTGAGCGAACAAAATGCCATAGACATGAATATGGACTACACAGTGGGACAAGCCACAACAATCGACCGACATCCTGGGAAATTGCCTGGAGCCTCCAAGCTGCATATGAAACTTGTCTTTGCATGTTATTCGCACACCCTTTTAGGAGCACAAATGTATGGAGGGGACTCGGTTGGAGAACTCGTCAATATGTTTTCAGTAATGATCCTCAATAAGATGACGGATATGGATATCGACAATCTTCAAATCGGAACTCATCCCATGTTGACGCCTTCTCCCCTCGTTTATCCAGTAATCAATGCATCCGTAGATGCCATAAAAAAATGGTACGAGTACAAGCCAAAAAAAGAAGATAAGTAAACCAGATCACGGTAGCCATTGTAAGACTTGATATTTTAATCCCTATTATAAATAATATTATAAACAATTGTTGATTGGGTGATTCTTATATTGGAGTATTAGATGTCTTTTGACACTATTTTAGGGATACTGCTAACATTTTTTTCTCTGGCCTTTCTAATTCTCCTCCTTTTCCGGAGTAATCATATTATTAAAGTAATTTATAGGAATAACCTTAATTCCGCTCGAGAGATTAAGAATAAGCTCCATGAAAAATAATCACCCTCAAATAGAATCCGAACTATCCCGGGATCTCTCCCTGTTCCATATCACGATGATGGGGTTGGGAATGATGATTGGAGCCGGCGTTTTCCTAGGTATAGGCACTTCCATTGCCCAGGCCGGTCCCGGGGGTGTTATATTGACCTTCGCCCTAAACGGGGTCATCGCTATATGTACGGCTATGTCTTATGCCGAATTAAGCTCTGCCATTCCTCATGCCGGAGGCGCCTATAATTTTGCTCGCCTGGCATTTGGGAGAGGCCCCAGCTTTACGGCTGGATGGATGGAGTGGTTCGCTTCCAGTGTAGCCGGCAGCTTGTATGCCGTCACTTTTGCCATCTATACGGTAAGATATTTCCAAGGACTAAAGCTTTTAAATTGGGTTCCTTTTTCTACATATACAACAGAAAAAATCGTCGCATTTCTGGTAGCATCTTTATTCCTTTATATAAATTATCGAGGCGCTTCCGAAACAGGAAAAATTGGAGCTTTTTTCACCCTGGGACAGACACTATTCCTTATTATTATCGGTTTGGTCGGAGTTGTTATTGCATTTATTGACCCATCCCGGCTTCAGAATTTTTCGCCTTTCCTGCCCAATGGCTGGGATAAGCTTCTGGTCACTATGGGCTTCACCTATGTTGCATTCGAGGGGTATGAAGTGATTGCCCAGGCAGGAGATGAAACTATCGATCCTAAAAGAAATTTACCCAAAGCTATGATCTACTCAGTAGTTATCGTCACTATCACATATGTAGCAGTGGCTTTTGCTTCGATCGTAGCAATAAAGGCCGGATCACCGGGAATAGAGGGTCCGGTTTGGGAGTGGATCGGCCAGTTTAAGGAGCGTGGATTTGGAGAAGCAATATCACGACTGATGCCTGCTGGAAATTTTTTCCTTACTTTAGCTGTGATTTTTGCTTCGATCTCTGCTTTGAATGCTACGATTTTTTCTGCCACACGAGCTTCTTATGCTCTGGGCCGTGACCGCCTCCTGCCCAAAATATTTTCTAAAATTTCCCAAAAGCATAAAACTCCGTACGGAGCTTTGTTTTTAACAGGAATTATCGTCATCAGTGTAGCTATACTCCTCCCAACTATGGATGTGGCTTCCAGTGCCAGTATTATGTTTTTGTTTCTTTTTTTCCTAGTCAATATTAGTGTGATCCGCATAAGAATAAATATGGGTGATGAACTCAGTTACGGTTTTATCATGCCGTTTTTTCCCTGGTTACCTATACTGGCTATAGTGTGCCAGGGAGTATTGGCTGTATGGCTGGTCCATATGAGCCTCATTGCCTGGATCATAGCTCCACTTTGGATTATCTCAAGCATCTTTATCTTTATTTTCTATTCCAAGAAACATGCCGTGGCTACAAAGGATGAGGTTCAGGTCATTGAGGAAGAGAGTGCTCCTGAGGGTGACGAATATCGGATCATGGTTGCTGTGGCCAATCCTGATAACGCTATATCCATAATCCGCAGTACTTACTATATAAGTGAGGCAAAAAAAGCCCAAGTCAATCTCCTGCATATGGTTCCTGTCCCTGACCAAGTTCCTTTAACAGACGCAAAAAAATTTATGCTTGAGGGCAAAGAAGCTATCATTGAGGCTATGCTTCATCTTATCATTAAGTTTCCCTTAACTACCACGTTCCGTTATTGCCGAAATATTGGCCGGGGGATTTTGAGTGCAGTTAAGGAGAAAAAGATAAAAATGCTGATTATGGGCTGGCGCGGTAAATCGCAGCGGCATATATTTTCTCTTGGAAGTACTGTGGACTACATTATGGAAAGGGCCCACTGTAATGTCGTACTTCTTAAGGAATGCGGTGATAAGAAGTTTAAAAACATCCTGGTGCCAATCGATGGCAGCCCCAACAGCTATTTTTCCCTTGAAATTGCTTCGATCATGGTGGATAAGAACGGCGGTCAGATCACAGCCTTTATTATTAATGATGATAAGGAAAAAATCTCTATCAAAAAACCTTATTCTCCGTTAAAAAACGGTGCTAGTATTGACTTTGAACACATCAAAATAAAGCGCAGCATGGCTTCGTCAATTCCGGATGCTATCTTAGATGAATCCGAACGCCATGACCTTGTTATTCTGGGATACACCCAATATCCTCTTATCCGTCAGCTGACTCACGATTCCATTTCCTATAACGTAGCTGTGCGCTGCCGGAAATCACTTATTATTGTCAAAGCAGCAATGGGGATTAAATCTTGGATTCGCCGCTGGCTTTGATATTAATCAGTCTTGACAAGCTAAAAAAAACAAGATAAATTCTACGGCATGTTTTAAATATTAAACTGGATTATTTGGCCGGATTTATACTCTCACCTCATGATTCAAATACCATTTATCACGGCTTACAGTATTTGTTTAAATCAACTGACTGTGGGGAAAACTGGGAAAGAATAAGTCCTGACCTTTCTCATAATAACCCGGAAGAACTTGGTGATGTGAAATATCAAACAATATTTACTATTTCCGAATCTCCTTTGAAAAAAGGATTGATTTATGTAGGCACAGATTGCGGACGAGCGCATGTTACTAAAGATGATGGCAAAAACTGGAATGTTTTAGGGGCAAATCTTCCCTCGGTTTATGTACATGATATAATCATTTATCCCTGTGACAATATAATAGTTATTGCGACCCATGGACGCGGTATGTGGGCAATGGATGCAAACCCCATAAACGGAGGCATTATTAAATAATTATATCCTATCTAAGCTGGATTATTCAACAGGAGTTCCCCCAAAATTTCTGTTCATTTTCTTATAAACATAAGTTTTTCAGCAATTTATAATAAATAATAAGTGGGAAGTTATTTTTTCATGGAAAGGCGCTAAAAAGAATAAGGTCAAGAGCTGGCCTGGATACTGGTAAATCCCGGAGAAAGCCATCCGGAACAACGCGGGCATGGTTCCTCGAGAGAATATCGAGGAGAGCGTTGTGAGGACAGGAAGGGATTTCCCCGCTGGGGGAAATCCCTGTCTTTCGCAGGGACTTACCCGTATCCATCCTTTACCATTTACTATTTTCCATTTTCAGCATTTTTGCTAAATATTTGACATCAGATTAGTCATGATGTATAAATTTCTACTTATATTAAGACCTGGATTATTCACGAGCGAGATCGACATTTTTTATTAATAACAAAATAAGGAGCTGCTAATGATCAATATTGAAAATCTAACAAAATATTATGGCGACCTTTGTGCCGTTGATCATGTTAATTTTGAGATAAAAAAGGGCGAGATCCTCGGTCTTCTCGGCCCCAATGGAGCAGGAAAGACTACTATATACAGAATTCTAACCGGATACCTCTCCCCCACCTCGGGTACTATTAAAGTAGAAAATGATAATATCAATGAGCACCTTATGAAAATAAAAAAGCGCATCGGCTATCTTCCGGAAGAAGCTCCTCTTTATCATGAGATGCTGGTTTATGATTATCTTAATTTTGTGGCTGATATCCGAGGAGTAAATAAAATCGATAAAAACAACACTTTGCATGAACTAGCAGATCTCTGCAGCCTTAATGAAGTCATGCACAAAACAATTGATGAGCTGTCTAAAGGATACAGGCAAAGAGTCGGGATCGCCCATGCCTTGCTGGGAAATCCGGACATCCTCGTGCTGGATGAGCCGACTTCCGGTCTCGACCCTAATCAGATTGCCGAAACACGCGACATAATACGGCGACTAGGTAAGGAAAAAACGATTATTTTTTCCACTCATATTCTCAGTGAAGCCGAAGCAACCTGCGACCGGGTAGTTATTATTGATGAGGGGAAAATCGTGGCAGATGACACCATAGATGCTTTAAGAAAAGAATTAAATGAACAATCATTTGAAATTATTTTTAGAAAATTAACTAAAGGAAATTAAAATGGAAAATATTAAGCATATATTTAAAAAGGAATATAAAGCTTATTTTGTTTCTCCCATTGCTTATATTGTTATCTTTGTATTCCTGATCATTGTCGGCTGGCTGTTTTTCTCAACATTTTTTCTGGACCGCCAGGCAAGTCTGACCAGGCTGTTTACTCTGCTGCCTGTTACTTTTGCTTTTATTATTCCTGCAGTGACAATGCGTCTTTTCTCAGAAGAGATAAATATTGGCTCCTATGAGCTCCTGCATACGCTTCCTGTTAGTAACCAGGAAATAATAATCGGAAAGTTTTTAGCCGCAGTAGCCTTTATAGGAGTTATGCTGGCCCCTACTATTGTCTATGCTATATCAACCGCTTTTTTAGGTGAGCTTGATTGGGGTCCTGTTATCGGAGGTTATCTGGGAGCAATTCTTTTAGGAGGAGCATTCAGTGCGATCGGGTTGTTGGCCTCCTCTTTGACGCGCAATCAAGTAGTCGCATTTATAATCAGTATGGCTATTTGTTTTTCATTAACGCTTATGATGGATTTTGTTTTATTTTTTCTGCCAAATTCAATTGTGGGTTTTTTCCAATATTTAAGCGCGAATTATCACTTCCAGAATATAGCAAAAGGCATGGTTGATTCACGTGACCTACTATATTTCCTTTCAGTTATATTTTTATCTTTATATGGCACAGGACTGATCTTGCAGGAAAAGAAATAATAAGGAGTAAAAAATGGATATAAAGAAAAATATGTCAAAATATTATAAATTCCTACTTTACTTGATAATCATTGTTTTGGTGAATCTTGTAGGAGTCAGTCTTTTCTTTCGTATCGACCTCACTTCAAACAACCTCTATTCTTTATCCAAAGCCAGTAAAAAAGCCGTATCTACTTTAAACGAACCTTTGACTATCAATGTATTTTTTTCTAAAAACCTCCCTGCTCCCTATAACAATATTGAGCGCTATCTGCATGACTTGATCGAAGAATACTCTATCCACTCGAACAATAGTATAAGCTACCGCTTCTATGATGTAAGTGCCAAAGAAGGAGATCTTACCGGAAGCGCAGAAGAAAACCGCAAAAAAGCACAAGATTACGGCATATATCCGGTAAATGTCCAGACTATCGATCAAGACCAAGCCAAAGTTCAGAGGGCATATATGGGGATGGTATTTATTCATGGAGATATTGTAGAAAATATTCCCTCCATTACATCAACTGATGGCCTTGAATATAAAATAACAAGCACTATCCAAAAAATGAATAATAAGATTTCAGCTCTATTGAGTTTAACTAACAAGATAAAAGTCAAGCTGATACAATCATCATCACTTGAACAGATCGCCCCGGAAATAGGCTTAGAAGGCTTAAAAGGGCTAAAAAGTAAAGTAGCAGAGTTAGTAGATGAGGTTAACCAAAAAACATATAACCAGCTGGAATTTGTCTATATCGATCCTTCCTTCCAAACAATCAGTGAGGCTGAATTAGCTCCTTTTCAGCGCTTCGGGCTGCAGTGGCCGGAATTTAAAAAGGAAGATGGAACAATTATCATCCCTGCAGGGAAAGGAGTAATCGCTTTAGGTATTGAAGCTGGAGAAAAATCATTTGAAAAACGACTTTTGACCCAAAAACTGAATTTGACCAGCCAGGGTTTCCAGGAACAATTCCAGGTTATAGAAATGGCAGAAATCAAGGCTTTTATAGAAGGGAATGTGGACAATCTTATAAATATCCATGCTGAAATAGGCTACCTTTCCTCTCATGGAACTATGTCTCTGTCTGCTTCCCTCCCCCCTCAGCTTCAAGCAATGCAGCCTCAACAGGCGGGTTCTTTAACTAAATTTAATTCTCTTCTAAGCAGTAATTACAGTATCACCCAGATAAACCTCAAAGATGAAGAAATTCCAGATTCTATAGATAATCTTATCATTGCCGGTGCTAAAGAAAACTTTTCGGACTGGGAGCTTTTTCAGATCGACCAATTTCTGATGAAGGGCAAATCAATAGCTCTATTTATGGAATCATTCAATGAGATACAGCCTCAGAGACAACAGCAAATGTATCAAATGCAGCAACCAGCTTACCTTCCAATTAACACTGGGTTAGGAAAATTACTGGAACATTATGGAGCTAAAGTAAAAAAATCATATATATTGGATGAAAGCTGTTACGTTAACCGGGATCAGTACAGTGGAGAGACTCCCATATATTTTGCTCCGCTCATTAAAAATGAAAATATCAATCATAAGCTGGCTTTCATGAGTAATATAAAAGAATTGATAATGATAAAGATTTCACCTGTAGAAATTGATTCGGAAAAAATAAAACAGAATGAGCTTAAAAGCTTTAATCTAATAAAATCGTCAGCCAGAGCCTGGGAGATGTCAGGAAGGATAAACTTAAATCCGATGATGATGAGACCGCCTCTGAATGATGAGGAAAAAAAAGTATTTCCCTTAGCTTATATAGTGGAAGGAAGATTCCCCAGTTATTTTGCCGATAAGCCTCTCCCGGATAAACCTGAACCAAAAAAAGAAGAACAAAGCGCTGAAGAAGAAGATAAAAAAAATACGCAGTTAAAAGATGAACCGAAAGTACAAGAATCAAAAATTAAAAGGGCGAAAGGAATCCTTACAAAAGGGCGACCGGGAAAGATATTTTTAATAGGATCCTGTGAAATATTAAAAGATAATGTTCTGGATGAGACCGGAAATTCACCCAATTCGCTATTTCTCCTAAATACTATTGATTATTTAAATAACAAGTCAGATACTGCTGTGATGAGAAGCAAAAATCAACGTTTCAATCCTCTAAAGGATACAAAAGCTTTTACCCGGACTTTTGTGAAAATTGTAAATATCGGAGGGTTGCCTGCTCTTATCATTCTCCTGGGAATCTCAGTCTGGTTTCGCCGCAACGCCAGGCGGAAACAGATTAAATCAGAGTTTTTAAAAAAGAAAACATCTAAGGGAGAGCGCTCATGAAATTAAAAAAAGAATATCTGATCTTAGGAGGAATTATTGCAGTGCTGCTTATATACCTTATCCTGGGAAGCGGAAGAAACAAGATGAGTTATAAAGTGCCTGAACTCAAAAACATTCATAAAGGTGAAATAAATAGAATTGAAATAATTAGGGGCGTAAAAAGTATAATATTGGCAAAAAAAGAAGACAATTGGAAAATAATGCCTCAGGAATATCCTGCAGACAGCACTAAAGTAAATTCTATGCTGGATGTGGCCGAAAACCTTACCTTGACTGAGCTTGCAGCAGAAAAAAAGGACTTCCAGCGCTATGACCTGGATGAAGCAAATAAAATCACTGTAAAAGCATATAAAGATGATACTTTATTAAGACAATTTGATATAGGAAAAACATCATCCACCTACAGCCATACCTTTGTTATGCTTGAAGGTGACTCACGGATATTTTACGCACGAAATTCTTTTCAAAGCGATTTTAGCTATGAAGTCGGCGAACTCAGGGATAAAGTGATTATGGATTTTGAACAAATAGAGATAACTGGAATAGAAATCCAAAAAGGTGAAAAATCTTTGCAGTTTGTTAAAAAGATGGAAACAGTTGAGCTTGAAGAAAAAGAATCCCAATCTGCAAACGAAGCTTTAGAAGCACCAGAAGAAACGAGACAAGAAGAAACCTGGGTTTTACCTGATGGAACCAAAGGCAAAAAAGATAATATCAATGCTATTCTTTCTGCCATATCAAGTCTTAGATGTGACGAATACATTGAGGGAAAGAATAAAGAAGACTTTAAAGAACCTGTTTACACGGTCATTTTAAAAGGAAATAAAGATTATACTCTAATGATATTTGAAAAAGAAGACAAAGAAAATGGAAAATATCCTTGCTTTTCTTCTGAAAATGCTTATCCCTTTCTACTTTCCACTTACTCTGCAGAAAGCATAATGAAAAAACCAGAAGAATTAACCTGAATTATTCACAAATAGTTTTAAAAGCGATGAATTACACGGGTGTTAGCCCGCAAATAACTACGAATAACAATGTATTATTGGTTTTTATAAGCCTTTACTCATAGCATCAAGAAATTCTGCATTAGTCTTTGTTTTGCTCATCTTTTCCATCAGCAGTTCCATTGCTTCTATTTCATTTAATTGGCTGAGAACTTTTCGTAATACCCAAATTCTCTTAAGGTCATTATCATTTATAAGCAACTCTTCTTTTCGCGTACCGGAGCGATTGATATCTATAGCAGGAAATAACCTTTTATCAACCATGCGGCGGTCAAGATTTATTTCCATGTTTCCCGTTCCTTTAAATTCTTCAAAAATCACATCGTCCATGCGGCTTCCAGTATCAACAAGAGAAGTAGCCATTATGGTTAAGCTCCCGCCTTCTTCCAATTTCCGTGCAGATCCGAAAAATTTCTTAGGCTTTTGCAAAGCATTAGCATCGATTCCTCCGGAAAGAACTTTCCCGGAAGGCGGAATTATGGCATTATTGGCACGGGCAAGACGTGTGATACTATCCATCAAGATAACAACATCCTTTTTTAACTCGACAAGACGTTTAGCTTTTTCTAAGACAATATTTGAAACCTGGATGTTTCGTTTTTGAGGTTCGTCAAACGTAGATGCAACGACTTCTCCATTAATACTTCTCTGAAAATCAGTAACTTCTTCAGGACGTTCCGCTACTAGAAGTACGATCGTAAATACTTCAGGATGATTTTTTTCAATTGATTGGGCGATCGTCTTAAGTAAAGTCGTCTTTCCAGCTCTTGGAGGAGATACTATAAGCCCCCTCTGTCCCTTTCCTATTGGGGTTAGAAGGTCCATTATTCTGGAATTCATGTTTTTTCGATCTCCATCTTCCAATTTGAATTTTTCAAAGGGATAGAGAGGGGTCAGGCTTTCGAAATGTACATTTCTGCGATTTTCCATAATAACTTCAGGCTGAGAGAAGTTGATAGCTTCAATTTGGATTAAAGCAAAATATTTTTCCCCATTTTTGGGGGGCCTTACTACTCCGGATATGGTATCTCCAGTGCGGAGCCTAAATTTCCGTATTTGAGATGGAGAAACGTAAATATCATCCTGGCTCGGCAGGTAACTGAATTCCGGAGCCCTAAGGAAGCCAAATCCGTCACTCAGACACTCCAACACTCCTTCGGAAAACAATAGCCCTTTCTTCTTTGCTTGGGCTTCTAGTACCTTAAAAATCAGATTTTGTTTGTTTAAATTCTTTATCTCATCATCAGGAATAGCAAATTCACCAGCAATAGTGATTAGTTTTTTTAGCGTTTGTTTTTCTAATATGGCAACATTGTATTCTTTCATTCTAACCTCGCATTTAATAAATTTTTGGACTTTAATTAGCTATAGATGGCTCTTGAGTCTCTTCACTTTCAAAATCGTCTTTTATTTTATCCGGTATTTCTTTTGAAAGGACAATTTTTAAGACTTGATCCATAGTTTCAACAAAATTAATCTTCATAACATCTTTGATCTTTTTTGGTATATCCTTCAAATCACACATATTTCCCAGAGGAAAAACTACTTCTCTGATCCCTTCTCTATGTGCTGCCAACAGCTTCTCCTTGATACCTCCAACTGGAAGCACTTTCCCCTTTAGAGTTAATTCTCCACTCATTGCCACATTTTTATTAACTGGAATATCCATCAACAATGAGATAATAGCTGTAGCCAAAGTTATGCCAGCAGAAGGGCCTTCTTTAGGAGTTGCGGCTTCAGGTACATGGATATGAATATCGAAATTTTTATGGAGATCACGCATCACATTTAATTCAAACATTTTTCCTTTTACATAGCTAAAAGCAGCTTGGGCTGACTCCTGCATGACATCACCTAATTGCCCTGTCATGGTAAAATTGCCTTTCCCATGTACTTTTGTTACTTCAAATGTTAAAAGTTCACCTCCGAATTCAGTCCAGGCCATGCCCACAGCTACCCCTATTTCCTCTTTTTTATCTATTTCTATCCTTTTAAAACGTGGAATCCCCAAAAAATTTTCTAAATTTCTTGGAGAAATAGATTCTTTGTAGGATTTTCCTTTAGTAACCACTTTTTTTACAACTTTTCGGCAGATCGATGTTATTTCCCGCTCCAGATTTCTTACTCCAGCTTCGCGTGTATATTCACGGATAAGTTTTTGAATTGACTTGTTTGAGAGATATAGATTTTTCTCTTTTAAGCCATGAGCTTTCATCTGCTTAGGAAGTAAAAATCTTTTTCCTATTTGAAATTTTTCTTCTTCTGTATATCCGGGAAGACGAATTACTTCCATCCTGTCTAAAAGCGGTCGGGGAATTGTTCGTATTACATTAGCGGTAACGATAAATATGACTTGAGAGAGATCGTATTCAGTGTCTATATAATGGTCTAGAAAAGTATTGTTTTGTTCAGGGTCAAGGACTTCCATGAGAGCAGAGGCTGGGTCACCTCTAAAATCCACACTCATTTTATCTACTTCATCAAGAAGAAAAACAGGGTTTTTAGTACCTGCTTTCTTTATCATCTGAATTATTCTTCCAGGATAAGCTCCAATATAAGTCCTGCGGTGCCCTCTGATCTCTGCTTCATCTCGTACTCCACCTAAGGAAAGACGTATAAATTTTCTTCCGGTTGCTCGTGCAATCGAACTCCCTAATGAACTTTTTCCGACACCGGGAGGACCTACGAATCCCAATACTACTCCCTTAGGATTTTTCACCAACTGGCGGATCGATAAATACTCCAATATCCTTTCTTTGATTTTTTCCAGTCCATAATGATCTTCATTCAATATCCTCTCAGCTACTTTTAACTCCCTTTTCTCGCGTGATTTTTTTTTCCAGGGCAGAGATATGACCCAATCAAGATAATTACGGCAAACAGTTGCCTCAGCAGACATGGGAGGCATGACTTCCAGGCGCTCTAGCTCTTTGTTCGCCTTCTCCTCAGCATCTTTGGGCATTTTTGCGTTTGTTATTTTTTTGCGGAGCTCTTCTATTTCACTGCTTTTTTCTTGCTTTTTCACTGTAATACCAGGTGGAAAAACTTTGGTCTCGGATTGTTTATAGAAATAATTATTTTTTCCGGAAATTTTGTTTCCCTTTTTTAAGCTGGAATGAATTTTTAGGATTTCTCCTTCCAGAATGTAATTCATTCTTTGTAACCTTTCGATCTGGTTAGTTGTCTCAAGCATATTTTGCTTTTCATAAATTGATAAATAAAGATGAGAGGCAATAATATCTGATATCCGCCCCGGGGAATTTTCTTTTAGGGAAGGAATTATGGAATTAAAACTTATATGCTTGCGAAGTTTTAAATAATCTTCAAAAAGAGCCAAGGTCACCCCAAGAATTTCTTTTGTTTTTTCTCCCTCAGTAGGGATTTCTTTTACTGTTTTAGCCAGGACCTGGTGAAAAGGATGGATGCTAAGAAATTCAATTATCCTAGCTCTTTTTTTACCCTCGACAATGACCTTGATGTTTTTATTATCCATTTTTACGACACGAATTATCTTAGCTATTATCCCCATCGTGTAAATATCCCGGGGCTGAGGAATGTCAATAGAGGCATCCATCTGGGCGGAAAGAAAAACTAATTTTTCCTGGGATGATGCTTTTTCTAAAGCTTTGATTGAGGATTCCCGGCCAATAATAAAGGGAACCAGGGTGGAAGGAAAAACAACCATATCTCTCAAAGGAATCAAAGGAAGGTTCTCAATGACTTCTCTTCTATTTTCTTGCTGCATTATTAAACTCCAATAACTCTTTTTATGTTCTCATACTCCAATTTTTTATCTTCAACCATTTTTTTAGTAATCTTTATTGCGGGCGTTTTGCTGGAAGAAGGAATATGAAACATAATGTCCAACATAAGATCTTCAATTATACTTCTGAGGCCGCGGGCACCTAATTTTTGCTCCATTGATCTAGTTGCAATAGAAGCAAGGGCCTCCTTTGTAAAATCAAGCTTTGTATCTTCCATTTCGAACATCTTTTGAAACTGTTTTATAAGAGCATTTTTGGGTTTAGTGAGTATATTTATAAGATCATCTTTATCTAAATCTGAAAATATAGTTACTATAGGTATCCTGCCCACTAATTCAGGGATCAAGCCGTATTTGATAAGATCCTGAGGAATCAGCTGATCATATATTTTGTCCTTATTTATAATCCCTCTCCGAAAATTTCCAGCATTAAAACCAACAGAAGTTTTTCCGATACGTTCCGAAATAATAGAGTCGAGCCCGATAAAAGAGCCGCCCAATATAAAAAGGATATCAGATGTATCTATAGGAATATATTCCTGCTGAGGATGTTTTCTTCCTCCCTTAGGGGGCACATTGGCTATTGTACCTTCTATGATCTTTAGTAGGGCTTGCTGCACACCTTCTCCAGATACATCACGTGTAATAGAGGGGCTGTCACTCTTACGGCTGATCTTATCAATTTCATCAATGTAAATGATCCCCTTTTGCGCTTTTCCAATGTTTCCATGTGAGGCTTGAAATAGCTTTAAAATAATATTTTCAACATCCTCCCCGACATAACCAGCCTCAGTAAGGGTTGTAGCATCAGCAATAGCAAAAGGAACGGAAAGTATTTTAGCTAAAGTCTGAGCCATTAATGTTTTTCCGGTTCCTGTAGGGCCTATTAGGAGAATATTGCTTTTTGTTAGCTCGACATCATCATCTTTTTCGATTTGATAACTTATGCGTTTATAATGATTGTAAACAGCTACAGAGATTTTTTTCTTGGCATCTTCTTGGCCTATTATATATTCATCAAGCAATTTATTTATTTCAAATGGCGATAGGAATTCGGTTTTCTCATCTTTTTGCTCTTTCTCTTTTTTCTCAGCAAAGATTATTGAATGAGCCAGTTCAATACAAACATCACATATGTATATCCCCCCTGGCCCGGCAATTAGTTTTTTTACCAGAGGTTGGGAACGATTACAAAAGTTACATCTTGCTGTTTTATCAGTTTGTTGGTTTATATCATCCATTATCTTTTCTTTTTGAAAATATTTTATCAACAATCCCATACTCAATAGCTTGGGAAGGAGTCATAATAAAATCACGTTCAACATCACCCTGTATTTTTTTCTTAGGTTGTTTTGTATGAAGAGAAAGTATATCGTTAATATTTTCTCGCATCCTTAATATTTCTTTTGCCTTTATTTCAATGTCAGTAGCTTGCCCCTTGATTCCTCCGTATGGTTGGTGAATTATAATACGTGCATTTGGAAGAGAAAAGCGTTTCCCTTCTGTTCCGGCTGCTAAAAGGACAGCTGCCATGCTGGCAGCCTGTCCTACACATATTGTGGATATATCAGAGCTGATAAACTGCATTGTATCGTATACTCCTAATCCTGAAGTAATATTCCCTCCAGGAGAATTAATGTAGACGGAAATTTCTTTTTCCGGATTTTCAGCTTCAAGAAAAAGAAGCTGAGCAATAACTGAGTTAGCAACTTCATCATTGATCTCTGAACCGATAAATACAATTCTATCTTTGAGAAGACGTGAATAAATATCATATACACGTTCTTTTCTTCCTTCTTTGTCAACGATAAAGGGGATTTGAGTCATCGGATAAAATACTATTCAATTATAGCGTTTTCGACCAAAAAGTCAACTGTCTTTTTAAGCACAAGGTTTTGTTTAAGTTCTTGCTTTTTGCCAGTTTTGTTTACAGAATCAACTACTTTGGGTAAAGAGACATTATTGGCTTTAGCAATTTCCTTAAGTTCCTCGGTTATCTCTGCTTCCGAAACCTCCAGATTTTCTTTCTCGGCTATTTTATTTAATATCAGGTGATTTTTTATATTCCTCTCAGCATTCTTCCGGCCATCTTCCTGTATTTTTTTAATCTCTTCTTTGTTGAATTTCTGGTTAGGCCTGGACTCTTGAAACCTCCTTAAATTGGTTAATGTTTCCTGCTGGACAATAGATTCCGGGAGCATAAAATTAATTTTATCAGCTATTTTTTGAATTATTTCATCAGAGGTTTCTCTTTTTGTGGAATTTTCCTTAGCATTTGACATTTCTTTCTTTATTTCTGCTTTTAAGTCTTTCAGGCTTTCAAATTTTCCTATCTCTTTAGCAAATTCATCATTTATTTCAGGCAGTTTTTTTTCTTTAACAGATGTTACCAACAAGGAATATTCCACCTCTTTTCCAGCTATTTTTTTATTAGGGTGATTTTTTTCATAATTTACTACAAATTTTTTTTCTTCATTCGCCTTCATACCCATAAGATTTTCATTAAGAGATTTTTCATTATCAGCATGCCCTGCTAGAACATATGTCTTTTCTGTCGGTAAAAATTTCTTTGTCTTAGTGTCCTTTCCTTTTACTTTAATCATCACGTAGTCATTCTCAGCCACTCCCCTTTTTTCTACCGGGATATATTGAGCAGATCTTTCTCTCAGCTCTTCTAAAGATTTATTCACATCCTTATCTGAAACGGACTTTATTTTCTTTTCAATTTTGATTTTTTTATATTCTGGCAACTTGAACTCCGGCCATAATTCATAATGAGCAGTCAACTTCAGAGGGTTGCCATCTTCAAAAGAAACATCCGTAATGACCGGTGGAGTAACCGGGACAACCTTAAGTTTATTTAGTTCTTTTTTTATTACTTCAGGAGCAAGAGAGTTTATCAAAGACTCTTTTATCTCAGAATAGTACATATTTTTAACAACATCTTTTGGCGCCCTTCCTGGCCTAAATCCTTTTATTTTGGCACTATTTATAAAGCTTTTTAGAGTTTTTTCAAATTCTTTACTAACTTCGTCCGCTGGTATTTCTACCTTAAGTTCATGATTGCATTCATTCGTTTTATCTTCTGTTTCTTCCTTTTTTTTCATGATTTTCCTTTTTTATTTATGTTTTTGGAATGGGCAGAGCGGGAATCGAACCCGCAATCCTTCATCAGGAACTAGGTCCTAAACCTAGCGCGTATGCCAATTTCGCCACCTGCCCTTGTTCACAAAATTGTTAAATATCTTTTCGATTCATCAAATATTTGGGTGGTAGAGAAAAAAAAGCTTTTATGCTAAGGTATTTTTTACCACAACCTGATGGTTTTGTCAATTTTGTCCGGAATTTTCTTCCAATTAATGGCAATACTTTCGACTGCATCCAGGGAGGCTTGTATTTCTTCCTTTGTATGAGCATAAGATATTGCCCCGTAACCATGGAAAGTATTAAATCCTTTATTTATCATGGCCAATCTAAATATTTTTTCCCGAATTTCAAAATTACTGACTTTTTCGTTCCAAACATCATCCGGAGATACAATATGATCCATTTTCTCTCTTAGAAAATGCACACCTACAATAGAAGAATTTATTCCCGTCGATTTGGTTTTCCCTGTGCATTTAACATTGAAACCATTTCTAATGAATATTTCTTCAATTCCCTTTCTCACCATTTCTCCCATTTTGTTGATTTTAGGATATATTTTCTTTTCTTCTTTTATTAAATATTTTAGAAACGTTAACCCGGAAAGTAAAGCAGCGGGATGGGCAGAAAATGTTCCCCCTTCAAATTTCACACGTCTATTTGATTTTGTTTTAGGATCACACAAGCTCAGAATTTTCCCCCTGCCGGCAACCGCACTTAACGGCATCCCTCCTCCGATACTTTTTCCTAACACAGTCAGATCAGGTTTAATTCCATATAAACTCTGAAGAAAACCAGCATGGAAACGAAAACCTGATATAACTTCATCAAATATCAATAATGCCCCATATTTTTTTGTCAATTGCCTAGCTTTCTCGAGGTATTCTTTTTCCGCAAATATAAATCCTCCTGCTCCTATAAAAGGCTCAATAATTAGGCAAGCGATCCGATCTCCTTTTTTTTCAAACTTGTCTTTAAGGTCCTGGCAATCATTAAAGCGGGTGGTTATTATATTGTCTTTTAACTCATATGGCAGGCCGGCTGATTCTACTTTGTTAAACCCATTTTTATATGAGGAAATTCCTTTAAGCGCATAAGGCTGAGATCCATGCCACCCCCCCCCGATTTTTAAAACTACACTCCTGTTTGTGAATGATTTTGCCAGCATAACTGCATACATAGTCGCCAAAGCGCCGCTGGTTGTAAACCGGATTTTATCCCCGTTACAATGGCTCAGAATAAGATTAGACAGTTCCTGCTGAAACTGATTGGGAAATCCTGTTATAAGCCCCTGCCCTTTTTGAAAATAATCTATTAAAGCATCTCTGACAATTTGGGGATTATGCCCCAGGATGTTGCTGAAATGTCCTTGCCAAAAGTCGACATAAGTATTTCCATCAATATCTCTGACTTTCGAACCAGAACAATAAGAGTCATAAAAAGGAAAAGGAGAAAACAGTCTTAAATTATGGCTCCCTCCCCCAACTAAACTTTTTGAGGCCAAATGAAAGAAAGCTTCTGATTTTGGGTTTTTCTGCCTGTATTCCTCTGCAATTTCAGCCCAGAGAGATTTTGACGCTGAATTTTTCATGAAAATAGAGAGGCAGTCTTTTTTTTCTTTTAACGCAAGTATTTCAGTAATTTTGACGCTGTTTCCGGGTCAAATGTCTTAAGTTTTTTGTAAAGCTCTCTAGCACTGTAATCATCCTTAAGGTTTAAATAAACAATTCCCAGATTATAATAAGGCAATCCGAAATTCGGCCGCAGCTCGATTGTTTTTCGAAGCGGCTCTACTGCAGAGGACCATTTTTTCTGCTGCATGTAATTTATGCCCAGATTAAACCATCCATTTGAGTCATCGGGAGCCACTTCGACGAGTTTTTTAAAAGCTTCAACTGCATCCGAGTATTTTTTCATTTGGGAATAGCTGTATCCCATATTAGCATATGCGTATACAAAATCCGGTTTAAGCTCGATTGCCTTTTTAAACGATTCGATTGCTTCTGGATACTTCTTCTGCTTAACCAACATAGCTCCCATATTATAATGTGACTCATGATTATTCGGATCCAAATCAATTAATTTTTTTGCAGCATTTACTGCTTTATCTGGCATTTTGGCTTCATCATACATCCTGATAATATTGTTAAAATAGACTTTAGCATCATCCGGGGATATTTGGGCCAGATTGGAATAAATTCCTTCTGCTTTCTCATATTGACCAACCTTCTGATAACACTGGGCAAGTCTGTAGTTAATGTTAAGCGACTGAGAATCCAATTTAAGAGCTTCCTCAAGGGCTGGTATAGCTTTATCATGCTGTTCAAGTTCTAAGTAGCACTGCCCAAGCTGTAAATAAGCATCCTGGGGATTATTACTATTAAGCTCTAAGTATTTTGTGAAATTATCTGCAGCTTTTTCATAACTCTTCTGCTCCTTATAAGCCCTTCCTATCAATAAATAGGCACTTTTGTGGTCTAAATTAAGTTGTACCGCTTTTTCCAAAGCAGTTACAGCCTCACTCCATTTCCTCATCTTTATATAGACTACTCCTAATCCCAGGTAGGCATTATCCAGGCTGGGTTTCAAAGCGACTATTTTTTTGTAGGTTGCTTCAGCCGATGAATAATTTCTCTGCTTGGAATATGTTTCGGCAAGCATTACCAGAATATCAAGTTCTTCCGGTTTAATTTTCAACAATTTTTTGAGGTAATTTACGGCTTTTCTGGAGCTGCCCAGGGCAGTATAAAGTTTAGCAGCAAGGTAAGAGCCTTCATAAGTCTCGAAATATTCTTCATTTTCCCATTTTTTAAATTTAGTCACTGCTCCGGATTTTTCCACTTTATTAATAAGCTCTGCAGGAATTACAAATTTTGAGGAAGTTTCTGGATACATCATTATTCCTACTAACTGACCATTTTTATCAAATACAGGAGCTCCACTTAAAGATTCAGCTGAAGTTATATTGAGATCAGCTTCCTTAAGGCCTGTCTCAAATTCCACAAGATTAATGACTTTTCCTTCATAAAGTTGGATTTCTCCTGCTTCATTCCCGCCAATAACAGTCAGCTCATCACTAAATTTTATTCCAGCAAAAGTTCCCGGAGTCAATGCCGGGGCTTTGCTTTTAACTTGTAATACCGCCAGGTTATATTTTTTGTTATAGGAGATTATTCCCAATATTTTTACTTTTTTACCTCGATAATCTCTGCCTTCTGCATCCTTAGCTTGGCTTACTAAATGATAGTTTGTAAGCATGAGATCTTTCCCAATTATAAATCCAGTCCCTCTGGCAATTTCTTCCTTGTCTTCTCCCATAACCACAAATGAGACAACACTTTGCTTATTTTTTTCAAAAATACTAGTAGCTTCCTCAGATTGAGAATAGAGAAAAGAAAGTGACATGAAAATTAGAGCTATGATTCCAAAAAATACACTACATTTTTTTATATTCATTGTAACCTCCAGATATAGTTAACAATTTCCTAAAGTTAAATCTAACATCTTGAGTAATCGAATGTCAAATATTTTTGGAATCCAGATAATATTAATATGTATGTTTCTCCATTTTCTATTCCCTATTTACAATTTTCTATTTTCCCTTTACAGTTAGTGGTTAAATGTCATATGAAATCAGAGACTCTTTTTGGACCTTTAAAAATAAAGTAAAAATTATCTATATCTTTACCCTTTTAGGTATTGTCTTTTGGATCGCGGCAATTTTTTTAGCTCCATATTTAAAAAGCCTATCTTCCCCGATTAATAAAATAATCTATTATTCATTTTCAAAAATATGTCACCAGGCAGAATCACGCTGCTTCTATATTTTTGGAAATCAAATGGCAGTGTGTTCCCGGTGCCTTGGTATATATATCGGGTTTTTAGCAGGGACTGTTTATTATCCGCTTATAAGAGGTTTTGGTATCCTGTCTCTACCAAAGCACAAAACATTTTTTTTAGCTACAGTTCCTATCGGCATTGATACACTGGGAAATTTCTTTTTCCTCTGGAACACAGCTGGATGGCTAAGACTTATATTAGGCTTCATCTGGGGTATCGTATTGCCTTTTTACTTTATAACCGGAATAGCGGATTTTTTTTTAAACTTGAATTTTCATAACAAAAAGCAATAGAATATAAAAAAATATGATGGAGAAGCAGTAATGAATGAACAAAGACCTGGAATGTTTATACCGGCTCTTATCGGGGGTGGGATTGCTGGATTATTAGCTGGTATTCCCCTGGTAAGCTGCCTCTGCTGTCTGTGGATAATAGGAGGAGGAATTATTGCCGTTTATTTCCTGGCTAAGGATTCTTTTGTAGCCCTCAGTCCCGGAGATGGAGCTATAGTAGGAGTTTTTTCAGGAATAATTGCTGCTGTAGTCGAATTCCTAATCAGTATCCCCTTAGCTCCCTTAGAAAATAAACTCTTTAAAAATTTGCTAGTAGAACTTTCTGAATATATGGATGAGATGCCTGCCGGATTTGAATCCTGGATGAATAATTCTTTTCAGGCTCCTCTTTATATGATCTTGCTGGGCCTAGTAATAAGTGTTGTCATTTTCTCTGCTCTAGGGGCTTTGGGTGGGGTCATCGGTATATCCATATTTAAAAATAGAACAATCAAGTCTTCTCAAGGAGTCATAGATGTTCCTAAAAACTCGATTAAGACAGAAAATTCAGATAATAGTAAATCCTGAATCCGATAAGGGCCGTACCGGAAAAAAATGGAAAAACATCAAGGAATCTCTACATGCTTTTCTTACAGAATTCAAATATGAGTTCACTGAGAAACCGCTTCATGCAACTGAAATCTCCAGGGCAGCAATTAAAGACGGAACTGAACTCATTGTTGGCGTAGGTGGAGACGGCACCATGCATGAGATCGCAAATGGTTTTTTTGAAAATCAAAAAATTATAAATCCTGAAACTGTTCTGGGAGTATTACCATCGGGTACAGGATCTGATTTGAGCAAGAGTCTGAATATTCCTCCTGGAATAAAAAATGCTTTAGAAATAATAAAAAATGCTCCCAATAATTTGATTGACACAGGCAGAGTAAGATTTAAATCTCATTCAGGTGAAAACAAGGAGCGTTTTTTTTTGAATATTGCTGATTTCGGAATAGGGGCCGAAGTCGTTCGGCGGGTCAATCTCGCTCGGATGAAAAGAAAAACTTCTTCCTATCTGCAATGTTTAATATCGACCTTTATAACTTATAAAAATAAGAAGCTTAAACTAAAAATAGACGGCAAAGAACTTCCTTCTGATGAGTATATGGTAGGAGCGATCGCTAATGGCAAGATATTCGGAAAGGGAATGAAAATCGCACCTGATGCCTGTTTGAACGACGGCTTATTTGACATAGTGCTTATAAAAGGCATTACTATGTTTGAGTTCTGTTTAAATGCCTGGCGTTTATATTCAGGATCTCATCTAAAGCATGCCAAGATATCATTAATCCGCGGTAAAAAGGTCGAGGTCGAACCTATAGAAGGAGAAGATGCTCTTATTGAAGTTGACGGAGAGCAGTTGTGCTCAGCACCAGCAATATTTGAAATTGTTCCTAAGATATTTCCCATAAAAGCTTATCTATAAGCGTCAACCACACCATAAGACTTCTGCTGTTCGCATTTTTTCTTTATTATTTTCCAGCTTGAATTATTCACGAGTCGAGGCTGCCGCAGATACAGAAAATTCAGAAAGAACAGGAAAAACAGGAACACCAGGAAAAATAGAAAATTGTAAATGGTAACTAGTTACTGTTTCTTTATATACCTTTTATAAAGGCTGTAATCATTTGTGAGAACGGTCCTGCCATTTTCATCAATATATTTATATATTTTTGTATAATTTCGAATTAGGGATTTATTGTAAGACGCTTGAATGGTTTTTATATAATTAATAGTCTCAGGATAGGGAGGTATTCCCTTATACTTTTTAATAGCTTCCTGTCCGGCATTATAAGCAGCAAGGACAAGTTTGGTGTTGCGTTCATACAGTTTAACCAGGTCTTTTAAATATTTGACCCCCCCTTCAATATTTTCAGCCGGGTTATAGAGATCTTTTACACCATACTGCTTCCCGGTCTCCGGCATTAACTGCATAAGCCCCACTGCCCCTTTATGGGAAACTGCCCTTACATTGTAATTTGATTCTGCCTTTATTATTGAGTGAATCAGGTCAGGAGGCACATTGTATCTCCTTGCCATTGTTTTAATTATACCGTCATATTTCGATTTCGGGTTGGATAAGGCCTGCTGCGCTTCCAGATAAAAAGAATTACAAACAAAATAAACCATTATTAATATAATTGATTTTTTGTTCATATTCCTCAACCTTTTGAATAATTAAGATTAATGATGACAGATATATTAATAAAAATCAATCACCTCTAAGGGTGATATTTTAATCCAGCATTTTTTCAATTATGGAAGAGCTTATTTTAATAGCTCTGCTTAAACCCTCAGTCTGGGACCCACCGGCCTGGGCAAAATCAGAACGTCCTCCTCCTCCCCCTCCAATAAAAGGAGCTAACCGCCGGATGATCTCATCTGCCTTTATCTTGTTTAAAAGATCATTGGTTACTGCTACGACTAATGAAGCCTTATTTTCCGAAGTTGTCCCCAGGATAACAATCCCTGACTTGATTTTTTGCTTGAATTCATCAGCCATCTCCCTGAGTTCAGAACTGTTAAGACCTTCTACTATTTTGGCAAACACTGAAATATTTTTAATTTTCCTGGTTTCTTCTCCCTTTTTTTGTATATTCTTTCGGGCGATTTTCTGACGTAAAGTTTTGTTCTCCTTTTCCTTGTTTTTTATACTAAATTTTAATTTATCCAGCTGGGACAATATCTCATCGCGGGAAGAATTTAAGCATTGTTGAATTTCAAGCAATAGATCCTCATTTTCCTGGACATATTCCACAGCTTTTTGTCCTGTTAGAGCTTCAATCCTCCGGATACCCGCAGCTATACTCCCTTCTGAAATAATTTTAAATAGACCTATATTTCCTGTATTTTCTACGTGAGACCCACCACACAGTTCCTTACTGAAATCGCTCATTGTAACGACTCTGACCTCTTCCTTATATTTTTCTTCAAAAATCGCTACAGCACCTTCTTTAATGGCCTGTTCATAAGAGGTAACTCGGGTTGTTATCGGGATGTTTTCCTGAATTTTCTTATTAACCTGTGACTCTATTGCCTTTATCTCCTTAGTGGTTATAGAATCAAAATGGGTAAAATCAAATCTAAGCCGGAAAGGTGACACCAAAGAGCCCGCTTGTTTTACATGGTCACCCAGGATCTGCCGGAGTGAGGAATGAAGGAGATGGGTTGCGCTATGATTTTTGCTTAAGGATCTTCTCCTGCCTTTATCAATCGCAGCTTCTACTGATTCACCGATTCTAATATCCCCTGAAATAACTTTTACTCTATGCGAGATTATATCTGGGATCGGAGAAAATACTTTTTCAACCAATGCAGAAAAATGAGCGTTTTTTAAAATCCCTTTATCCCCTACCTGTCCTCCAGCCTCTGCATAAAAAGGGGTTTCATTAAGAAAAACCTCTCCCTTATCTCCCTTTTTTAATCTTTCGACCTTAGCCCCATTCTTCAGCAAAGCTTGTATTTCAGCATCGATGACGATGTCAGTCTTATATCCTAAAAATCGATTATTAAGGTTGTTTATCTTTTTATAAGCTTCAATGTCACTGTGTTTAGCACCCCCATTCCATGCTTGTCTTGCTCTCGTTCTCTGCTTTTCCATTTCGTTATAAAAGCTCGATTCATCTATAGAAAGTTTTTCTTCTTCTACAAGTTCTTTTGACAGCTCAAGAGGAAAACCATGTGTGTCATAAAGCTTAAACAATCTTTCTCCTGAGATAATTTTCTCCTTTTCCTTTTTTGCCTCAGATATGTACAGTTGGAGCGTTTTAAGTCCAGCAGACAAAGTAGCATAAAATCTTTTTTCTTCAGCTTGGCACACTGTTGAGATATAGGAAGCTGAAGATATCATCTCAGGATAACTAGCTTTCATAACATCAATTACACATCCCGTAAGCTTAAAGAGAAAAGGTTCGTTTAATCCTAATCTATTGCCGGCTCGAAATGCCCTCCGAATCAATCTGCGCAAAACATATCCACGCCCCTCATTCGCCGGCATAATCCCATCTCCTATCAAAAAAGAGATGGCTCTTAGATGATCTGATATGATTCTTATCTGGATATCGTTTTCTTTTAAAGAAGGATACTCGTAATCGCATAAATCGCATACCGCATTAATAATAGGCATAAAAAGTTCAGTATCATAATTACTTTTTTTCTTTTGCAGAACCGTTACCATTCGTTCAAGCCCCATTCCGGTATCAACTGAAGGAGCTGGAAGTGAATGGAGTTTTCCATTTTCATCTCTGTTAAACTGCATAAACACAAGGTTCCACAACTCTATAAAACGATCGCTACCACTTTCTATTAACTTCTTCGGATCTCCTTTTTCATATTCTGGATCAAGTTCATAGTGAATCTCAGAACATGGCCCGCAAGGGCCTGTGTTTCCCATGCTCCAATAATTTTCTTCTTTTCCAAAGCGAAATATCCTGTCCTCTTTGATCCCTATATCTTTGTTCCAGATATCAAAGGCCTCATCATCTTCCTTATAGACGGTAATATATAGTTTTTTACTGCTTATTTTATATACATCCAGAATTATTTCCCAGGAATATTCAATACATTTTTTTTTGAAATAATCGCCAAAGGAAAAATTTCCCAGCATCTCAAAAAAAGTATGATGTTTACTTGAACGCCCAACTTCCTCAAAGTCGTTATGTTTTCCGCTGACTCGCATACATTTCTGTATGGAAGCAGCTCTCTTATAGCCCGTTTTTTCCAGGCCCAGAAAAATATTTTTAAACTGGTTCATACCTGCATTTGTAAAAAGTAGAGAAGGGTCACCCTGGGGGATCAAAGGTGAACTTTTTACAATCTTATGACCTTTTCCTTTGAAAAAGTCTAAAAATGCAGCTCTGATTTCCTGAACTTTCATTTATGAATCAAAGCCCTCCTTCATCATCTTCTTCATTATTTTTTTTCCGCTCAATTTTCCCCATTTCCTTTTCCATATCTTCCCTGGCAACATCTAAAGTAGACTGAATTCCCATAACTCTTAATTTAAAATTATCCGGACTGGAAGAATAGCGCATTCCCTGTTCGTAAGAGATATATCCCTCTTTGTAAAGGTGGTAAATAGATTGGTCAAATGTCTGCATTTTATATTGAGATAATCCAGAGGCAATGGCGTCTCTTATTAAAACTGTTTTTTCGCGATCACGAATACACTCTGCAATATAAGGCGTATTTATCATTACCTCCACTGCAGGTACCCGACCTGATCCGTCTTTTTTTGGAATAAGCCGCATGGAGATTACAGCTTTAATAATACTTGAAAGCTGCAACCGTATTTGCCGCTGATGATGGGGTGCGAAAATGGAAATAATCCTATTTATTGTCTCAGGCGCATCTGTAGTATGGAGGGTGCTTAGGACTAAATGTCCAGTCTCTGCAGCCATAAGAGCAGTTTCAATCGTAGCCAGGTCACGCATCTCTCCCACAAGAATAATATCAGGATCCTCGCGCAAAGAAGCTCTCAGTCCCCGGGAAAATGAAATGACATCTACTCCGACTTCCCGTTGGCTGATCATACTCTTTTTATCCGTGTGGAGATACTCTATGGGATCTTCAATAGTAATAATATTCTCTGATCTCCGCGCATTGATATGATCGATCATCGCAGCCAGGGTTGTAGTCTTTCCTGAACCAGTTGTTCCAGTTACCATTATCAGGCCTCTCTGTTCATCTGCAATAGATGCAATAGTATCAGGAAGCAACAAGTCTGAAATCGACATTACTTCTAACGGGATAATCCGCA
Source organism: Candidatus Aminicenantota bacterium (assembly GCA_030612445.1). GTDB lineage: Bacteria > Acidobacteriota > Aminicenantia > Aminicenantales > Aminicenantaceae > JAUVXM01. The sequence continues at coordinate 10,505 of JAUWNW010000009.1, read as the reverse complement.
GCACAATAGCAAGACTATTTCTTTGTTGATAAATACTTCCTCTGAATCTACCAAATCCTGTCAGACTATAAGCCAAATCAATATCTAATTCTTTTCCCAAATCTTTTTTTTGATTGTCGTTGGTTATTTGGCTTGCTAATTCCATTGTGTCCTGAATTGAAAGACGTTGGAAGCCTTTTAAATTATTAAGTTTTCCAAAAATACGAACAACAGGGAAATTCCCCGCTTTTAAATGCAGATCGGATGCTTCACTTTCGATAGCTGCCTTTAATAGGTCATTAATTTGCATATCTCACCTCTCTCCTTACAACGTTTCTATTATTTTAGACTTTAATATCCCATCTTTCAACTTTTATATTTACCGTGAATAATTCAGGTTATCCCGCCTTTCCCTATTTTCTATTTTATGTTTTCTCCCCGCAGTAAGGGCATCTTGTTGATTTATACGGTAAAGGACGCCGGCAGTTAGAGCATAATTCAGCTTTTCGTAAATCACGAGCTTTAATCCTTCCTCTAATATCAGTGATCTCATCTTTTTGAGTATCTTTTCCTCTATATATTGCCAGGTATTTTAATAATTCAGCCGGGCTTTGGTATCTATCCTCAATTTCATTAGACAAACATTTCATAATAATATTATTTACTTCCCTGGGAATCCTAGGGTTTTTTAAACGAGGAGGAGTGATCTTTCCTAATTTTGCTTTTTCTAATATTTTAAAAGGGTCAGCATCAACAATCGGCGGCCTACCGATAAGCACTTCATAAAATATACAGCCTATAGAGTAAATATCCGACCTAAAGGAAGCTTTTCCTAAGAATTGTTCGGGAGCCATATATGGAGGAGAACCGATTCTAGTAGAAGCATAAGGAACATTATTAAGCCAAACTGATGTGCCGAAATCAGTTATCTTAATTTTCCCGTCATCTTCTGAGAATATGATATTAGAGGGGCGTAAATCTCTATGTACTATTTTATTAGAGTGAGCATGTTCAGTTGCATCAGCAATCTGACTAATGATATCAATGGCTTTATCACATACAATGATCTTCTCCGTATTCAGGATTGTTTCCAGCGTTTTCCCTTTGATATACTCCATAACCATAAAAAAGATATTACCTTCCTTTTCCGCTGCTATCATCCTAACTATATTCGGATGATTTAAAGCAGCTTGAAGCCTAGGCTCTTTCAGTAGTTTAAAAAGCTCTGTAGATTGTTTATGAGGTACTTTGATGGCAACCTTGGTATTCAACCATGTATTTTTAGCCAGGAATACAGCCCCGAATCCGCCACTTCCAAGAGGACGAATTATCTTGTACTTTCCTACTTTCTGACCTTTTAAAAACATTTTATATATTCCAAAAATGCGCTAAGATTCCTAAGCTACAAACAGCTGCTGTTTCAGTTCTTAATATATTAAGGCCCAGGTCAACAGGTTCATAATCATGTTGAATCATATTTTTTTCTTCCTCGTCAGTCCAGCCTCCTTCCGGTCCTACGAGGACAAGCACGGATTCAGGGATGCCTTTTTTAATAACATCTTTTAGTAAAGTGCCACCCTTTTCATTAAGGAAGATGTTAATTGATGCTTTGTTTTCCTCTAATAATTCACTCAGGTCAAGCGGGGGTCTTATGGAAGGCAAGTCTGATCGTCCACACTGCTTAGCAGCGGCAAGAGCTATTTTTTTCCACCTACTTAGCTTTATATCTACTTTGTTTTCGATTTTGACGACAGTTCTGGCAGACAAAACTGGAATAATTTTTGTAATACCAAGTTCTGTTGATTTCTGTATAATTAAGTCCATAGCTTTGGATTTAATCAATGCTTGCGCCAGCAATATCCGGACTCTCGGCTCCGTTATTTCTTTTATTTTTAAAATGAAGAGTCTGGTATGGGAAATACCTATATCTTCTATTTTCGCAAGATAACTTTTCCCTTTTTTATCAAAAAGCCACACCTTATCCCCAGGCTTTTTCCGGGCAACTTTGCTTAGGTGGTGATTTTCGGTTCCGGATAATAGTATGAAAGGGAATTTAATTTGCTCTTCATTTATAAAAAAGCGATTAGAAGTCAATTTTTTTTCTTTTGAGTTGAACCTGGCCATCTAGGTCTTCTCCCCTAGATTTTGCAAATTCTTTAAGGATATTTTTTTGTTTTTTAGATAGTTTTGTCGGTGTTTCCACGTTCACTTTGACGAATATATCACCTTTTCTGTGATTATTAACATTCTTTATTCCTTTGTCCTTAATTTTCACTATATCACCGGACTGAATTCCGGGGGGAATTATAAATAATTCTTCACCATCAAGAGTCTGTATTTGAGCTTTAAGACCAGTAGCAGCCTTTGGGAATGAGATTGACACCTGACAGAAAAGATCATTATTTTGACGTTCAAAATATTTATCTTTACTAACCTGAATCTGAATATACAAATCCCCTCTGGGAGCTCCTTTATCACCAGTTTCACCTTCACCCTCAAGCCTGAGTTTCATACCAGTGTCGATCCCTGCAGGAATTTTTGCTTTTATTTCTTTTTTAGTTTTTATTTTCCCCCTACCCCGGCAATTTTCACAAGGCGAAGAAATAAATTCTCCAGTCCCGTTACACTGTGAACAAATTTTTGCAATTGAAAAAAAACCCTGTTGATACCGCACCTGCCCTCGGCCATTACATTTAGAGCATACAGATTTACTAGTTCCGGGCTTCATCTTTGTTCCTAAACATACCGGGCATAGTTCCGCCCTGTTTAGCTTGATAGTTTTCTCTATTCCAAATGCAGCTTCTTTAAGATTTATTTCCATATTTAAGACTAAATCTCTTCCTCTTTGGGGATAAGAGTTTCTTTGGCCGGAGCGAGTTCCAAAAATATCTCCGAATCCAAAATTAAAAAAATTACCAAGAATATCTTCGAAATCTCCGAAAATAGACGAATTAAATCCCGAAAACCCATTAAATCCTTGTCCTCGTAATCCATCATGGCCAAAACGGTCGTACACTGATTTCTTTTCCGGGTCTATCAAAATGCTATATGCTTCTGAAGCCTCTTTAAATTTTTCCTCAGATTCATTATCCCCAGGATTTTTATCCGGATGATATTTTAATGCTAATTTTCGATAAGCTTTTTTTATTTCATCAGAAGAGGCTTCCCGTGAGACGTTAAGGACCTCATAATAATCATATTTTATCATCGTCTTCTGCCTGCAACTCTGTTTTTTTAGTTCTTTTTATTAATTCATTGATTTTGCTTTCAGTAAGACCGGATGAAGATTTTACTTTAATACTTTGTAATCTCCCGGTAGACATATCTTTTGCCGATACTTTAACAAGCCCGTCTGCATCGATTTCAAAGGTTACATCTATTTGAGGAACTCCAGCAGGCGCTGATCCGATGCCAACAAGATCAAAAACAGCCAAAGATATGTTATCAGATGCCTTCTTACTTTCCCCTTGTAAAACATGAACTCTTACCCTTCTTTGATCATCCTCTACAGTCGTGAAAGGCATAGTTTCTTTAGTCGGTATTGTTGTATTTTTATCAATGATTTTTGTAAAAGATTCATTTTCTGTCTCAATTCCAAGTGAAAGTGGAGTAACATCTAAAAGCAAGACAATACCCTTCATAGTTCCTTCTAGAATCGCGGATTGCATTGTTGCTCCTATGGCTACAATTTCATCGGGATTAATATTTTCAACCGGATCGAATCTAAAATAATCTATAATCATTTTTTTAACCAAAGGCATTCGTGACTGTCCTCCGACTAAAATTACTTCGTCCACATCTTGAATTTCTATTTTACTCTCTGTAAAGACCTCATCAATATAAGGAAATGTTTTCTCAATCAAACTTTTTGTCAGATTTTCAAGCTTGCTTCTGGTGAGATTTTTTTTTATGTGTTTTGAAGAATTTTCATCAGAGAAAATAAAGGGAAGATTTATTTCACTTTCCATTGTATAAGATAATTCTCTTTTTGCTTTTTCTGCCGCTTCTTTGATCCGTTGAAGCGCTAATTTGTCCAGGGAAAGGTCGACTCCGTTTTCTTCTTTAAAATCATTGATTATCCAATCAACAATACGGTTATCGAAATCCTCTCCCCCCAAGAACGAATCTCCATCTGTCGCGAGAACGTTAAAAATTCCTTCATTGATCTCCATAAGCGTGATATCAAAAGTCCCGCCTCCTATATCATAAACTGCAATAGTTGCATTCTTTTTATTCTCAAGACCATAAGCTAAGATTGCAGCTGTAGGTTCATTAATAACTCGCAATACGTCAAGTCCGGCAATTTTGGCTGCATCCTTAGTCGCTTGTCTTTGATGGTCATTAAAGTGGGCAGGGACAGTAATCACGGTCTCTTTTACTTCATCTCCAAAATAAGATTCAGCACAGCTTTTTAAATATCCCAATATTTTTGCGGAAATTTCCTGAGGACTTATTAATTTAGAGTCAACTTCAATCCTCACATCTCCATTCTCAGCTTCAGTAAGTTTATAAGGTAGGTTCTTCTTGACTTTTTGGACTTCTTCTGAAGAATACTTCTTTCCCATTAACCTCTTTATTGCATAAAGAGTGTTTTCAGGATTCGTTATTGATTGTCTCATGGCCAGAGTTCCGATGAGCTCCTCTCCGGTACTCGTGAAACTTACAACTGAAGGGGTTGTCGAAAGACCTTCAAGATTTGGAATAACTTTAGGTTCCTCTCCTTCCATAAATGCCATACAGGAATAGGTTGTTCCTAAATCAATACCAATTACTCGCCCCATTATTTATTTCTCCTTCTTTTTAACTAACACTTTTACCAAGGCGGGACGAAGTAGGCGCTCGTTAAGTTTATACCCTTGCTGAAGTACTTCTGCGACCTCAGGTTCCTTTACAGAGTCAGATTCTTCTGTTATAAAGGCCTGCTGTACCTGAGGATCGAACCTTTTTCCATCAGTTTCAACCGGGGTTACATTATGTTTTTTCAGAGTATCCTGAAATTGTTTATAAATCATATTAATCCCTTCATGAAAATTTTCACTATCTGGATCTGATTCTATATCTAAAGCTCTTTCAAAATTATCAAGTACAACTAAAAAATCTTTTAAAACTTCGCTTAGTGAATACAGAAAAAAATCTTTTTTCTCCCGCTCCAATCTCTTTCTAAGATTTTCATTTTCAGCTGCATTTCTTAAATAATGCTCTTTGAATTTATTAACTTCCTCTCTGAGCTTTTTAATCTCTGAATTTTTTTTCTTTATTTCTTTTTTTTGATCTTTTAAATTCTCAAATTTGCTTTCAGTGTCTGTTTTCTTCTTTTTTTTAATATCAGGTTTTTTATTTGTTAAATATTCGATCTCTATTTCTTGATCATTGTTTTTTACAATCTTAGATTCGTCTTCTATTTTTTTTGGCATATTTTCTCCTACCTGGTAAAGCTTATGGTTTGGCTTAAACGTTTCGCCACACGGTCAACTAAAGGGATAATCTTTTTATAAGGAATTCTTTTAGGGCCGATAATTCCCAATGAACCCAAAACTTGTTGTTTATCTCCATAATGGGAAAGAATCAAGCTACATTCAGAAATATTTTGAAAATTAAGTTCTGATCCGATTATTACCTTGACCTTATCAAAGCTTATAAAATCAGAAATAAGTTTTGTAAGCTTTGCTTTCTCTTCAAAGCTTTTGAATAGAAATTTTAGTTTATTCATATTAAACATTTCTGGTTTCTCCAGAAATTTAGACGTTCCCTGCAAGTAGATTTGATTTATGCTCTCATCTCTATTTAAATAAGTTTGAAGGAGATCTGTGATGTTTTGCAGCGTATCCTCAACTCTCATTTTATATTTTGGGACTTCCTTAACCAAATATTCTCTAACAAATAAAAGATTGTTTCCTGGAAAATTGGTATTAATATAATTAGTAGCTTTATCAAGTTCCCCCTGAGTAAAAAAACTTTTTGTTTCAATTATCTCATTGATAACTAAATTGGATGTTGTAACCAAGATTATCAAGATTTTTTCTTCTGCAACCTTAATGAAACGAAGGTGTCTGAAATTTAGTCTAGAAATTCTGGGAGAGATTACAAATCCTATATTATCAGAATAATCAGAAAGCAATTTTGATGTTTCCATAAATATGGAATTAAAACTACCTTTTCTTAAACCTATACCATCATCAGGAAAATCAATCTGTTCCTGGGTTGTAAATACTTTTTCAAAAATACTGTTTACATAGAAACGAAGGCCTATATCAGTAGGGATGCGACCAGCTGAGACATGAGGTTGATAAAGATAATCATTTTCTTCCAGTTTTGCCATAATATTCCTTACTGATGCTGAAGAAATCGAAACACCCTTTTTTTTCACAACATATCCGGAACTTACAGGCTTGCCTAATTTCAGATAGCTCTCAACGATAAGCTTAAGAATATCTTTATCTTTGTTTTTTAAAAGCTTCTTTGTCAATTCAATTTCTCACCCCAATATATAGCATGTAAGCCCAAAAATTGTCAACAAAACTATGGGTAAAAAGGAGAATAGAAACCAGAATCCTAAATTATCCTTATTCCGGCATATCCGACTACATTGTTGTAATCTTTGGTTACATCCCCTGATGTCTGGTATTTTATAAGCTCAGCTTTTTTAGCTCCTGACTCCTTAGCTGCCACCAAAGCCGCAGTTGTGGCTTGAAATCCGCACATGCTTATATTCTGACTTTTAACTACCTCATAAAGACCTTGTGGATCAAGTTTTAATATTTTATCTATGGCAAGAAAATCTTTTTCTTTAGCTGTTTCCTGGCTTACCTGATGACTCATGTCAGTGCTTGCTAAAATCAAGATATCCTCATTTAATACGTCAATAGAGGAAGATATGCTTTTCCCCAGCTCTTCCAGGTCATTATAGGAAGCAAAATACGCAGTAATAAGCGGGACAATAGAACAATTTGGATTGAAGTAATGAATAAAAGGGAGCTGAACTTCGAGAGAATGCTCCATTCTGTGCGCGTCGATATCTTCAGACACCAACTTTGTGCGGCTAATGATTTGATCTGCAAGTTTTGTGTCAATAGGAATATTTCCAAAAGGTGTTTCCCATTCTCCTTCTCTTATTATGGCAAAGTTGGAATTCATAGTTCTGTGGCTTGGGCCGAGAAGGACAAGCTTATCAGGAATTCTGATTGAAGAATAAACTGCTCCCGCAACAATACCGGAATATTGATAACCTGCATGAGGTGATATCGCACCCAAAGCTTTCTTTTTTTTTATATCAGACTCAACGAAACCTTTGATCATTTTAAGTAAAGATTCTTTTTGCTTTGGGTAGAAATATCCGGCTACACATGTTTTGCGTACCATTTCCCCTCCTTTACTAATCATTGCTTTATTGTTTCTTTAAATCCAATTCCGAGTGTATTCAGTTCTTTAAGGACTGGTCGATATATCTGAGGAATAACGGGTATCTGTATCCCTGTTTCTTTAATTTTTTCCTCAAGAACTAATCTGGTCCCTATTGCTAAAGGAAGACCAACCGTACGTGCCATGGAAGTATCGCCATCTGGTATTCCAAAATTAATAAGAGACGATTTGACCTTTTTACTTCTTCCATCTGGATATTTGGCCTGAAACAGATGCTGCAAAATGATCATATCTCGCTCCCCTTTCTTATATTGAAGCTTTTCCTGTAAATTTTTCGTTAGCATATCCAGGGCTGAACCAGATTCAAGAGGAAGATGTTTTTTTTGAAAAAGCCCTAACCATTCAAAGGTTTTTATAACATCCGCATCAATATCAAGGTGGAGAAAATCACTCAAAGCTATTTTTATATTAATATTCTCCCCAGCCTGGATTAATTCTCTCATCATGCTTTCGTAACTAAAACCTTTCCAATTTTTGCTCTCTTCTCCTAAAAGCCCGATCTCAACAGCAGCCTGGATAAAAGCGCACCATCCTTTATAACGTAAAGTACCCCTGAGCATTGTTCTGGCCGATTGGATGCCGTAAATATCGATATAAGGCAGAGAATTGCGGTTTGGATATCCATCTAATTCTCCTATCCCTTCAATGTTTATCTTTACAGGATTTTTAAACAGGATTTCAGGAGCAATCTTCACTTTTCTGCCATTTTTTAAGTATTTTGCTTGACTTTTTCCTGCTAGTAAAACTCCAACGGGACTCCATGAAAATTTGTAGCCAAGGGGATTTGTATTTGCCTCAGGAGCTGGTAGACCTCCACAGAAAGAGATGAAACTGTCAATTTGCCCTCCTTCATCCTTTATTTTATGAATTATCCGCATAGCTTCCATGTGGTCGATTCCGGGGTCCAGCCCTATCTCATTTAATAAAATTATCCCGGCTGCTTTTGCTCTCTCATCCAGCTTTCGCATGGAATCGCTCACATAAGAGGCAGTTATAAGATGCTTTCCTTGCTTAATACAATATTCAGCTACTACAGGATGAAAGGTATATGGCAACAAACTGATCACAGCATCAGCCCGTAATATCTCTCCATCTACTTTTTTTACCTCATTTATATCCAGCTTAAGAGCTTTAGCCCTTTCAGAATTTCCTGCCAACTTTTCAGCTTTGCTATAAATCTGGTCCGCTACAACGATTCTATAATCAGTTTTTTCAAGAAAATATTTTACCACCGGAGGGGCAACCATCCCCGCACCAAGGATCAATACATTTTTTTGGTTCATAACTACCTCGTTCCTGAATTATTCATAAAAAATGTCGATATGGATGATACATCTTTTTAAATAAACATTTTACAATGTTTCATATGGCATAACAATTAATCATGTTTTCGATTTAATTTCTATTAATAATCGACATTTCTTACCTTTCAGGCGAGCCGATCTCACCGTATCTACTTTGTTGCAGCGGATTCGCGGTGAAATACCACAGCTTCATCCCCTGCGCCTCGCATCTACGGCAACCTCGACTCGTGAATAATCCAGGATAACTTTTTACATTATAAATTTTTCTATATATTTATAATCTGGAGTAAATTCGCCTTTGAATAAAATTACGGCTTTCTTTATTTCAGAAGGCAGTTTGCAATTATCAAAATCTTTAGAAAAATCTGCTTTTGCTATTTTTGGCATAAATGGCTCTAAAGCACGAGAGAAATAAACAGAAGATTCCACAGGAATTTCTGCAGGAAGGTTATCTATAGACATTACTGCTACTCCATTTCCAAAAAATCCCTTCTTGATCTCATCCTGAATAGGATCATAGGTAAAAACAGGATTGCCTGGGGTAGTAGCATAACTGTTACATTCAATAGAGCCTTTAAAATCGCAAGAAATATCCCCTATTACTTGAAGTTTTGGATATTTTATATTTTTAAACATCTTTTTTAAGGCTTTATTAGGCACAAAGCGGGGATACTTGGATTCCCAGTAAATACAATTCATTAATAGCGTCAGGTGCGGTAAATAGAGCCCAAATTTGGACCTGTATTTTTCAGGGTTATTATAATAATCCTGCAAGTCAAAGCCGCTGTTTTTTTCTTTCTTCTCAACCATATGCTCTTCTTTAAATACAACTTTATAGACTTTGTGAGAAGAGTATTTCCTACCCTGGATAAATTCATCCAGTTCACCCGGTTTGATTTCCTCACCTGGAAGCAGGTCAAAAATTTCCTGTGCTCCCTGTGATGTATGTCCGTATCCAGCAAATCCAGCAATAAGCGGAGTTAAAGCATCTTTAAGTCCGTTTTTTTTAATATAACGGCTGACCCTCAATATTTCTTTCTTAGCAACTGCCAGACTTTTATACTGATAAGGCTGCATAACGGCTTCAAAAGGATTCTTCTGAAAACCTTTTTTAGCAAGTTTCTTTCCCAAGGCGCTCAGTACTTCTATCATCCCGGCTTGGCCTGCTTGAGTACCAAAAAAAACAAGGCGTCTTCCTTTCTTGTCTATGATCTTTTCATAATCAATCAACGTGCATTGCCGCTCTTTCAGCATCTTTAACATGGGCATATTTTGCGACTGGCCTTTAGTTGTATGAGAAAAAAACATATATACTCGGTTCTTTTTTATAATCTCTTTCGGAATCTCTTTTACAGCTATAATAATCTTACAATCAGAGAGATCTTCCTTTATAACTGCACCTTTCCGGGAAAAATCCTTTTCGGAAAATATCCGGTTAGATGAAGGCTGAACACATATTTCAAGTTCATGTTTCTTAATTAATCTCTCAATACAAGAAGGGACAAGGGCAATTCTCTTTTCCCAAGGATTTTTGTCTTCTCTCCTAATTCCAATACGATTTATCATGTCTCTATATATCCTTTTAAAATATAAAATTATTGCATAAAGGGATTCTTGGGTCAATAGACTTATTATTCAGGAGTTCCCCCAATTTTTTAAACTTACAGGTGATGTAAGCCCTGAATACGGGTAAGTCCCTCCAAAAGACAGGGATTTCCCCCAGCGGGAAAATCCCTTCCTGTCCTCACAACGCTCTCCTCGAGATTCTCTCGAGGAACCATGCCCGCGTTGTTCCGGATGGCT
>JAUWNW010000055.1 GCA_030612445.1 Candidatus Aminicenantota bacterium | reverse complement strand
TACGCTCATCGGACTCGCTTCCAGCGGGCTGCACAGCAATGGGTTTTCTCTGATCAGAAAGATTTTTAGTAAAGAAGAGATGAAAGGAAAACTGGGCCGGGAAATGCTGAAGCCCACCCGCATTTATGTTAAACCGGTCCTTCAGGCCGCCAAAAAGATCCAGTTAAAAGCTTTAGCTCACATCACAGGGGGAGGTTTTCAGGAGAATATTCCCAGGGTGCTTCCCAAGGGGCTGGTCGCAAAAATCCGGGAGGATGCGTGGCCAATGCCGCAGATCTTCAAGCAGATAAGAAAACTGGGCGAGGTAGAAGAGAAAGAGATGTTCCGCACTTTTAATATGGGGATCGGCCTGGTAGTTATCGTAGAATCACGTTCTGCCCGCCATGCAGTTGATATATTTCAGGACTTGGGTCAAAAAGCCTGGATTATTGGCGAGCTTGTTTCTAAGACTCGTGAATAATTCAGGCTAAATAACCTGGATTATTCCCTAATCTGTGCAAACTTCAGCTTGACTTCTATCTCCTTAGCTTCCCGTAAAAGCTTAAAAGTAACCTCATCCCCCCAGCTGAATTTGGAAAGATAAGTCCTTAATTTATTAATGGAAAAGAATCTTTTTCCATCAACAGAAAGGACAACATCCCCCTGTTTAAAGTTTTTTCCCTTGGCAGCACCCAATATTGGTTCCTTCTCGATTACAGGATTGTCAAGACCGTCAAATTTTTTCAGAGTAATTCCTACGGAAGGATAGGCAGGCCTGTCTTCTTCCTTAAGTCCCCAGATATAGTCGCCGATGCTTCTTGAGACTACAATGTTGTCCTGTCCGGAAGGCACGACCACAGAGATGACTGTTTTATAGGGGGAAGGTTGTTTTTCAAAGGCCCTGCGGTTGATTCCAAGATTATAGATAAGGTGGCCTGAACCTGCCAGAACAAGTATTCTTCTTTCTTCGATATTTGCAGCCCGGAGTGTATTTGCAGCCATAACCTCATCCCAGGCGGATTGAGCCCGATAAATAGCCTTATACATTATATCCCCATGGCCTTTCATTGCCTCAGGCATTTCCATATCCTCGAAAATTGTCTGCATGAGCTGTTTGTGGTCTTTATTAGAAAGGTCCGGTTTAGGGACATATTTTTTTTCCTCATTAGTCAATGACTCCCATCCCAGTATCCGAATTTTTCGAATTATTTTTCGGGGCGCATTCAAGGCATACATGGGAACTTTATTTTCCTTTGCCAGAGTAAATATCTTCTCATAATAATTGAAATTAAAATTCCAGTTTACATACCATTGGGAATCGTCTAAAAATTCCTCTTGAGTGAGAAGCCCAAGGCTCCATTTATTTAAAGGTTTCTGCCAATCTACATCAAACATCTCAAGCCCTATGGCCAGTTTATGGTTCTGCTGATACAGCGCTTCTGCTATCTTAAATTGGATATCGTGCATGGGGAGACTGTCATGAGTTTCTCCGACATAGATAAAGCGGCTGTCCTTCATCTCCTTGATCATTTCCCCAAAGGAAACAACTTGGCCGCTTTGGGCGGAAAATATCTTCCCCGGTACGATTTCAAGTGTCTTGTTTTTAAGCTGGGGATTCCCGATTTTCAGACGAAGTGTCCTGTCCTGTGTTTCGTCTGCAAAAATCAGCGTAGAAAATAATATGGTTAAAAGAACTGTAAATACTTTATTGCGGTTCATATTTTTTCCTCCTAAAGGATGACAAGTATAATATCACTATTTGAAATGATCAGGCAAGAAGGCATACTTATTTTTGCGGCTGAAACGAAATTCGCATTGACCGGGAATGTCGAGCTGGGGTAATATTTCCTTACAGGAAAGAATAAGGAGTGACTATGAAAAACTATCCCCGCAATTTGACGATATTATTAATGGCAATTTTTAGTTTGAGCCTAAGTTGTAAAGTAAGCGAAAAAATTGCAGTTGTTGACATTCCGAACACGGATTTAACAAATGATTATTACGTCAGCAACCGCCCGCCGCTTCAGCAAAATCCTTTGATAAAGCTGCCCGTAGGTTCTATCAAGCCGCAGGGATGGCTGCGCCGGCAGCTCGAACTGCAGGCCGATGGTTTTCACGGCCATCTTTTAGAGATTAGCAACTTTCTGAACAAGGAAGATAATGCCTGGCTTAGCTCTGACGGCCGGGGAGAACGCGGCTGGGAAGAGGAGCCCTACTGGCTTAAAGGCTTTAGCAACTGCGGCTATGTTCTGGGAAATGAGCGGATGATAAAAGAGTCCCGTCTCTGGATTGAGGGGGCGCTTAAAAGCCAGCAGCCGGATGGTTGGTTCGGGCCGGCGCATAGAAAAGGGGGAGCAGCCACAAAACTTAGGGGCCGTTCTGACCTGTGGCCTAATATGATCATGCTGTTCTGTCTTCAAGACTATTATGAGTACACCGGCAGCAGAGATGAGCGTGTCCTAAAGCTTATGACCGATTATTTTAAGTACCTCACCAAGGTTCCGGACTCACAGTTCCTGCAAGGTTACTGGCCCCGGATGAGAGGCGGCGATATGCTCTTCAGTGTCATCTGGCTTTACAACCATACCGGAGAGGAGTGGTTACTTGATTTTGCACGCAAGGTCCACCGCAATACCGCTGAATGGGAAAAAGATGTGATTGACTGGCATAATGTCAACATCTCTCAGGGTTTTGGCGAGCCGGGTACATTTTATCAAGTTTCAAAAGAAAGGAAACACCTGGAAGCAGCAGAGCGGAATTGGCAGAAAGTACGCGATCTTTTCGGGCAGGTCCCAGGCGGCATGTTCGGTGGAGATGAGAACTGTCGCAAAGGATTTACCGGGCCGCGCCAAGCAGTGGAAACCTGTGGTATGGTCGAGATGATGCTTTCCGAGGAAACCTTGCTTATGATTTCAGGAGAATTGAAATGGGCTGACCGTTGTGAGGATGTTGCTTTTAATTCTTTTCCAGCATCTATGACTGCAGATCTGAAAGCCCTGCGCTATCTGACTGCACCTAATATGGTTCTTTCTGACAGCAGCGATAAATCTCCGGGCCTGCAAAATGGAGGCCCTATGCTCCTGATGAATCCCCATATCCACCGCTGCTGCCAGCACAATTCAGGGCAGGGGTGGCCGTATTTTGACCAGCATCTCTGGGCAGCAACTCAGGACAATGGCCTGGCAGCAGTACTTTATAGTGCCTCGGAAGTAAATGCAAAAGTTGGTAATGGCGGCGAAGTAACTATCACAGAAAATACAAAATATCCTTTTGACGATAAGATCGAGCTTGTTATTTCAACAGCAGAAGATGTATCTTTTCCCATATATTTGCGGATTCCGGGTTGGTGTGAGCGGCCTGAACTTAAAATAAACGGCAGGGCAAAAAAGATCCTCGCCCGGCCAGGAGCTTATATTTTAATCGACCGAAGCTGGGCAGACGGTGATAAGGTGATGCTGAGGTTGCCCCTGGATATTAGGGTTAAAACTTGGGCCAAAAACTATAACAGTGTTTCAGTAAGCAGAGGTCCCTTGACGTATTCTCTTAAGATAGGAGAAAAATATGTCAGGCATGGAGGTACAGATAAATGGCCGGCCTGGGAGATCTATCCGACAAGTGACTGGAACTACGGGCTTTTATTAGCAGCAGAAGACGCAGCAGAACAATTTGAAGTTATACATCGCCCCTGGCCTGAGGATGACCAGCCTTTTAAAGCTGAAGCAGCTCCGGTTGAAATGCGGGTAAAGGCAAGGAAGATTTCTGCCTGGCAACTGGACCATCTGGGTCTTGTGGGGAAAATCCAGCTGAGCCCGGCAAAGACAGATGAACCTGTTGAAAAAGTAACCTTGATTCCTATGGGATGCGCCCGCTTGCGAATATCAGCTTTTCCCTATGTGTTAGCAGATGGCACGGGACACAAATGGCATCTTCCTGCTGATAAATAGTCCAGGTCAGTTATTGTTGATGTTTATATTGGAATAATTTCTGCCTTAAGAGCTACAGGGTCTAACAGGGCCACAGTACAGCGGTCAGTCACCCATCCTCCGGTCTCGCCCGGATTAATGACCAGGGTTTTTCCTTTCCTGCTGATTTCCGGTTTGTGGGTGTGCCCGAAAATCAGAACATCATACTTTTCGGATTTAAGATAAGAGGGATTGCGAAACTGGGTGTGAGTTACCAGAAAATTCAAGCCGGCAAAGGGAAAAGAAAAAGGAGCCTCTTTTATCTTTCCGAATGAAGAAATTGTCTTGGATAAACCTTTTTTCTCACCATCACAATTGCCAAAGACCGCCTTTACAGGACATAAGAGAGATTCAAGTTCTCCGGCGGCAAACGGAGCAACAAAGTCACCGGCATGGATGACAAGCTTGCATTCTGTGTCATTAAATAACCTGACTGCCTTTTTAAGGGCTTCCCGATTGTCATGTGAATCAGACATTATCCCGATCATGTTTAGGCTCCTTCTCTAACCTGAACTATTCATAAAAAATGTCGACATGTATGATACATCCTTTTAAATCAATATTTTACCCTGATTCCAAAGACATAACAATTGACCATTTCGTTTTTGATATAATCTCTATTTATAATCGACATTTTTTACCTTTCAGGCGAGCCGATCTTACCGCATCTACTTTGTTGCAGCGGATTCGCAGTGAAGGACCACAGCTTCATCCTCTGCGCCTCGTATCTGCGCCAACCTAGACTCGTGCATAATCCAGGCTAAATGCAATAATATTGTAGGAAAATAGTACTTCCTTGTCTAATCTTTCTAAGAAGCGTAAGTAGTGAAGTCTGATTGACATTATATTTTTGGGTATTGTATTATTGATATATTATAAATGAAAGTTCAAAAACCTTTTGGAAGGAGATGTAGTGAAAAAAACTATCTATGTAAGTATTCTTTTTTTATTGATTTCTTCGACGTTTGTTTTTTCTCAAGATAGAGAATTTTATAAAGGCACCCAAATCATTTCGCCAATCATTGGGCTCAATAGTTATACAATTCCTTTTGGAGCAAATTTTGAGTATGGAATTACGGATAACATCGGCATCGGGGGAACTGCTATGGTCTGGCTTTGGAGCGGTGAATTATTGTCTAATTCACTGATAAGTATAACTGCTGATGCAGCCTATCATTTTACTAAACTTAAAGTCGATAAATTAGACCTTTTTGCTGGCGCAGGATTGGGGGTTTCAATTTATTCCTTTTCCTGGAAGAGTGGATATGGACAGGGCCTTTCCGGCGGAGCAGGCTCTTCAGGAGTTTATTTAGAACCTTTTGCCGGAGCCCGCTATTATTTCACCCCAAAGATAGCTGCATTCACCCGCTTATATGTAGACTTTATCGGCGATTGGCATGGAGTGGGAGCTGTCATCGGAGCCTCATTTAGGTTAAAATAATTTTGATAATCAGATTAGAGCTAACCGTTGCTGCTCCATGAACAGGTTTCGAACCAGGCTGGCATGGAGATTCATACCGGAACAGTGAGCTGATCTTCTTAAATTTGGCCAGTTCCGCTTGCCGGAAGGCACTCCTGTCCTTTCTCTGACTTTTTTTTAAAAAAATCCTTGACATTTCAAAAAAACCATATATACTGTATATCTAAGGTATAGACAATAAATACGGTAATAACGCAATGAACGCTAAAGAGAAAAGGAAAAAAATATGAAAATAATAATTTCAAATTCCTCTCCGGATCCGATTTATAAACAGATTGCCGTCCAGATAAAAAACCAGATCATAAGCGGGGAGCTAAATGAGGGGGAGGCCCTTCCCTCAATCCGGAAGCTGGCTCAGCAGCTTCAGATAAGCGTTATAACCACAAAAAGAGCGTATGAGGAACTTGAAAAGGAAGGTTTTATCGACACTGTGGGAGGAAAAGGATGTTTTGTTGCTATGCAGAACAAAGAACTTCTCCTGGAAAAAAAGAAAAAAATAGTGGAAGACAAACTTTCTGATGCTGTCATAGAAGCAAAACTGCTCGGAATCTCTCTGGATGAATTACAGGAGATGCTTTTGCTCTTATACAAGGAGGATGAATAATGGAATATGCCATTGAGATTAAAGGAATTAGAAAAGAATACAAGGGATTTACCTTACAAGATGTCTCCTTCCAGGTCCCTCAAGGTTATATCATGGGATTGATCGGCCCTAATGGAGCTTGAAAGACTACTATTATCAAGCTGATCATGAACATTATAATAAGGAAGGCCGGTGAGATCCGGGCCTTTGATAAGCCCTGAAGGAGCCGCTGTTTTCCTCATCCCGGCAGGGTTGCTCACTCTTATTTTTCTGCTGGTGAGCAGCACGGATACTGATTTTAAAATAAATTGACATTTATGTTAATATAATGTATGCTAAATTAGCATTAATGATAAAACAGAACAAATCAATGGGGGTAAAATGAGATATGTACACAGGATTCTTTTAGAAAAATTAGAAATCGGATTCAAATCAAACCGAATAATAATAGTTGTAGGAAGTCGCCAGGTCGGTAAAACAACTCTTATGAACATGTTCAGAACCGGCATCCCGGAAGATTACAAGTCTTTCTATTTTAACCTGGAGGATATAAACAGCCTTGATGTCTGTCAGGACATTGACAAGCTGAAAGCTTACCTTTCAAATAGTAGCGTCAATATAAAAGAGCAAAAGGTTTTTCTGATAATTGATGAGTTTCAGTATATAGATAACGCTACGAAATTGTTTAAGATTTTCTATGACCTGTATCCAAAGGTAAAAATACTGGCGTCAGGTTCCTCCTCGATTGAGATCCAGAAACATCTGAAAGAATCTCTCGCTGGAAGAAAAAGAGTCTATACCTTGTATCCTCTGAATTTTGCCGAGTTTGTTAGGTTCAAAAGCGAGAGTGAGTTCGACAGGTATAAGAAACTTGGATTCCTGGACGTTTCTTCTGTGTTTGTCGAGATGTATAACAAAGATTTTTTGAAGGATTATTTAACCTTCGGAGGCTACCCAAAAGTAGCTCTGCTCGGTAATAACATAGAAAGGATTGAGGAGCTGCAGGATATATACAACTCCTATGTTCAGAAAGATATAAAATCCTTGATTAAAGGGGAAAATATATCCGCTTATAATAATCTACTGAAAATACTGTCCTCTCAGGTTGGGAATCTCCTGAATGTTCATGAATTATCCAATACTCTTAGAATAGGCCGCCGTATTGTAGAAAAATACCTTAGTGTCCTGGAGCAGACCTTTATAATTAAGTTGCTTCCTCCTTTCTCTTCCAACAGGAGGACAGAGATTGTTAAGATGCCCAAAATTTATTTTATGGACAGCGGATTGGTAAATTCCAGCCTTGGCAATTTTGGGGAGATCGATTACAGGCCGAATATAGGGAGCATTGTTGAAAACTTTGTTTTTTGTGAAATAATTAAGTATAAGCCTGTCCATTATGATGTGAAATACTGGAGGACAAAGAACGGAACAGAGATTGATTTTATCTTGTCCGGGAATGATGAACTCATTCCGATCGAGGTCAAATGGAAAAGGTTCACCAAGCCTATTGTCCCTAAAAGCATTGTTGCGTTTTTTACTAAATACCGCAATACAAAGAAAGCTGTAATCGTGACAAAGGCTTGCTGTGATCAAATCAGGCTGCAGGGCAAATATATATATTTTATCCCCGCTGTACTTCTCAGCAAGTTCTTAAGTAAAAAGTAAAGGGAACAGACTCAATATCTTAAGTTTTTAGCTTACCCTCAAGGAAAAATATCAGGTCTTCTTCGTTAACCCACCACTGCCTGCCTATTTTTTGGGCTTTGATCTTGCCCGAACCGAGCAGCTTAAGGGCTGTCACCC
This sequence comes from Candidatus Aminicenantota bacterium, assembly GCA_030612445.1. Taxonomy (GTDB): domain Bacteria; phylum Acidobacteriota; class Aminicenantia; order Aminicenantales; family Aminicenantaceae; genus JAUVXM01. The sequence continues at coordinate 12,034 of JAUWNW010000055.1, read as the reverse complement.
GGCTTATCTGGAGTTTTTCCTGGATATCCTTAAGATCATACTGCTGAATAACCTTACTCCCCAACCATATTGACCTCATTATTTTACTTATATATCTGCAATTTAACTTTACTTGACAATATTATACATTAATATACTATATAGCTGTCAAGGACTTTTTATTATTTTTAGGAGGAGATAAGGTTAAGGAAGGTTTACTTTTCCCTCTGAAATACGACTTTTCCACCCACGATGGTATAGTCGACTTTTGCCGGCATGATCTGTTCAGGAGGAATAGTCATTAGGTCGCTATTAAAAATAACCATATCTCCCAGATAACCCACTTTTAGCATGCCCTTTCTATCTTCTGTGAATTCTCCGTAGGCTGCCCCAAAGGTATAAAGTTCAATAGCTTTTTCCATTGTGAGTTTCTGGTCTGGGAACCAGCCCTCGCCTTCTTCTCCGGCCCGATCTTTCCGGGACACAGCTGCGTAAAGTCCTTCCAACGGGTCGATTGGTTCGACTGACCAGTCCGTTCCGAATGCTATATGGGCTCCGGTATCCAGTAACCGCTGCCATGCATAAGCGCCTTTGCAGCGTTTGAGCCCGATCCTTTTTTCAGCAAAACGTTTATCGGTTATACAGTGAGTAGGCTGCATAGAGGCGATGGCTCCCAGTTCGGCAAAACGGGGAATATCCTCATCTATCAGGATCTGGGCATGTTCGCTGCGGTGGCGGGCGTCTCGTTTTCCATTTACCTGTTGAGCTTTTTCAATTGCATTAAGGACCCAGTTATTGCCTTTTGTCCCGATAGCATGAGTTCCGGTTTGAAAACCCATAGCATCTGCAGCTACTATCCTGCGCTCATATTCTTCATACGGCATCATGGGCAGTCCGCTGGTAGAAGGGTCATCCTTAAAGGGTTCGAACATAAGAGCAGTGCCGGACCCAAGAGTGCCGTCGATAAATTCTTTAAGATAACCAAAGCGGATCCAATTGTTATCCCTGGGGAAACGCTGGCGCAACTCATCAAGTTTTTTCAATCCTGCTTCATCGGCAGGCATGGACATATTAAATGTAACCCGGCATGTCAGTTTTCCTGCATCCTTAAACCGCTGGAAGCGTTTGTACTCTCCGTTAAGCTGTTGGATACTGGTAACACCGGTTTTTCGGGCAGCTCCAAGAGCCAGTTCCAGGGCTTTGTCATTGCGTGCTTGAATTTCTTCCGGAGTCAATTTGACTGAACTAGTTATTTTCAGTAAGCGCTGGGCGCCCTCTTTAAATATTCCGGTCGGCTCTCCAGTCTCAGGGTCTTTCACAATGGTCCCATTGGGTGGACTGGGTGTGTCTTTAGTGATCCCGGATTCCCGGATGATATAACTGTTGACCCATACCGAATGTCCGTCTGCCCTGCTTAGTGAAACCGGATTGTTGGGAGCGACTTCATCCAGGATTTCTTTAGTTGGCCATTTTTTATCCGGAAAGGTTTCGTGTTCCCAACCCCGGCCGCGGATCAGTTCTCCCGGTTTTGCTTGGCCTACTTTTTCTTTGACCATCTGCTGAATGGTTTTGACATCATGGACATAACGGAAATCCAGGTTCATCATAGAAAGGCCGCCACTCATAAAATGGATGTGGGCATCATTAAATCCCGGGACTAGGAGCCGTCCGCCGGCATCGATTACTTGAGTAGTTCCTTCTTCAATATACTGTTCTATCTCATTGTTAGTAGTGACAGCAATAATAAACTCGTCCTTAACTGCAATAGCCTCAGCGTGGGGGTTGTCATTATTTATAGTTACGATTTTTGCGTTTTTAACAACCAGGTCAGCAGGGGGCCCTTCATATGATTTACTGCATCCTCCGGCCATAAAGGCTAAAAAGGCAATAATAACTAGGGCTGATATTTTTTTTGACATATTAAATCCCTCCATTTTTTTTTACTTATAAATACAATAATACAGATTAGCAGGAATTTCAATTGAGAAAAAAAGTTGAAGTGAACTTTCGCTTCGATAATTTCGTATAATTAACTGTATTATGCACGAGTCGAGGTTGCCGCAGAAGCGAGAAAGGCGGAAAATGGTAAATAGTAAATAGTAAATAGTAAATGGGAAAACCGTTCGAGCTTGCCGAAGATGGAGTAAAGGCGGAAAATGGAGGGGGGAGAAAGGCAGTAAATCCTAATATTAGAAAAACAATATTAGACACGGATTGACGCGGATAAGACTAAAACGTTGATTTGTTTTTCTGATATTTACCATTTACTATTTACAATTTTCTAAGTATTATACATATCGACATTTTTTATGAATAGTTTAGGTTAATAAGGAGGAATCATGGATTTTTTAAGTAAATTTTTCCGATCAAAGGTATTTTTTATCTTAGTCTCACTCTCTCTTGTCCTTATACTCCAAATTTATGTACAGGCTAGCGCCCAGGAAAAAGTCGAATCGACAGATCCTGCCGTGCGTTTAAAGTGGTATGAACAGCATATGGCTATGAAGGAAACGTCGGTTTTTAAGAAATTGCAATGGCGTAGTATCGGGCCTGATATCATAAGCGGGCGCTGTACAGATATTGCGGTGCCAAAAGGAAGTCAGCACACCATATATGCCGGAGCAGCAACCGGAGGGTTATGGAAGACAGAGAACTCAGGTATATCCTGGAAACCGATAATGGACGATGTGCCTTCCATATCGATCGGAGATATCGCGATTGCCCAGTCTAACCCTGATATAATCTGGGTGGGGACTGGTGAGGCCAATATTTTCCGGGCCTCAGTTGCCGGGACAGGAATGTATAAATCCACAGATGCCGGCAAGACCTGGAAGCATATGGGCTTATCCAAAACTCAGACTATCGGGCGTATCATCATCCATCCCATAAACCCAGATATCGTTTATGTTGCCTCACCCGGCCATGAATGGACTGATAATGAAGAGCGTGGTGTTTATAAAACCACGGACGGCGGTGAAACGTGGGATAAAGTGTTTTATATAAGCAAGCGCATCGGGGCATATGACCTGGTAATGGATCCACAAGACCAGGAAACCCTTTATGTTTCTATGTGGAACCGCATCCGCAAGCGCTGGAGCGACCCCCAGCCCGGCCCGGGGGATGGGATTTTTAAAACCACAGACGGCGGCAAAAACTGGAAGCAGATAACCAATGGTCTTCCTAACCTGGAAAAGACCGGAAGGATCGGTATTGATATAGCGCAAAACAATCCCAAAGTGCTCTATGCTTTTGTTGATAATCATAATCTCGGGCGTATGCCTAAAGAGGGCGAACGGGACGCTTATGGGCGATTGAAAAAAGGAAGAAAGATCGTCGGGGCAGAAGTCTTTCGTACGGATGATAAAGGAGAAAACTGGCGGAAGGTAAGCCCTTCCACTGAGATGATGGAAGGATTCGGCGGCACTTATGGCTGGGTTTTCGGACAGATAAGGGTCGATCCCAATGATGAGGATACCTTGTATATTATGGGCTTGGCTCTGGTAAAATCTACAGACGGAGGTAAGACCTTTAATCGCCTTTATTATGCCGGTCTCCATGGCGACCACCACGGTCTCTGGATCTGTCCTGAAGATTCCAATTATGTGATAAATGTTAATGACGGCGGCATAAATGTTTCTTATGACGGTGGTAAAACCTGGAGGGACTTTCACAGCATTATGAATCTGGTCCAGTTTTACAATGTTGAATATGATATGCAAAAGCCCTTTAATGTTTATGGTTCAGTTCAGGACCATGGTACTTATCGGGGCAATGTGGCCCATGGCCTTCCCTATCGCAGAGGTGCCCCCCGTGTAAACACCCGCTGGGAAGCCGCCCCGGGCGGTGAGGGAACTCATGTGGCAGTCGATCCTACAAATCCCCATATAATTTATTCATCTTCTTTTTATGGAAAGCTTAACCGATCTGAGTACAAACCCGGACTGAATGGAAAGTGGGTAACCAAAAGTATTGCCCCCAAAGCTAAAGAAGGCGAACCTCCGCTGCGCGGTCAGTGGATGGCTCCTACGATAATCTCCCCTCATAATAATAAAGTCATCTACCATGGATTCCAGTATCTGTTCCGTTCAAAAGATAGGGGCGATTCCTGGGAAAAGATAAGTCCTGACCTTTCCTATAATGACCCTGATAAAATAGGAAAACTTCCTTTTGCTATTCCCCATCAGTGCCTTACTGCTATTTCAGAATCACCCTTTCAATTCGGCTTCATTTATGCCGGAACCGACGACGGCAGAGTCCATGTTACTCAAAATGGAGGCGAGACTTGGGAAGAGATTTCCAAGGGCCTCCCCTTCAACAAACATGTTTCAAGAATTGTTGCTTCCAAATATGATAAAGCTACAGTTTACTTGACTCTTAACGGCCGCAGAGATGATGATTTTGCCGACTATGTATTCAAGTCTACGGATTGTGGTAAGACTTGGGTAGATATTTCCGGCAATATTCCAGGCGGGCCTGTGAATGTCATCCGGGAGGATCCCAAGAATAAAGATATTCTTTATACAGGAACCGACTTGGGTGTTTATGTGACTCTAAATGGCGGTGAAAAATGGCAGGTAATAGCGAATGGCCTTCCCAACTGTTTTGTCTGGGATCTGATCATTCATCCGCGTGATAATGCTATGGTAATAGCCACCAATGGACGTGGTATGTATGTTATTGACGATGTAGCTCCGATTCAGAATTACAGCCATTAAGCAAGCAGAGTGGATTTAGATAAATAGTTAAGGTTAACACTAATGACAATGGAGGGATTATTATGGCTTTTAATCTACGCAACCGGAATTTTTTAAAATTACTGGATTTTACACCTAAAGAAATAAAGTTTCTGCTGGAGCTTTCCCAGGACCTTAAGAAAGCCAAGTATGCAGGAACTGAGCAGGCAAGATTAAATGGGAAAAACATAGCTCTTATTTTCGAAAAAGCATCTACCCGCACCCGCTGTGCCTTTGAAGTGGCAGCCTTTGACCAGGGAGCCCATGTGACTTATTTGGGACCTTCCGGTTCACAGATCGGGCACAAAGAAACCATGAAGGATACTGCCAGAGTTTTGGGCCGCATGTATGATGGCATTGAATACCGGGGTTTTGGGCAGGAGATAGTTGAGGAACTGGGAGCTTATGCCGGTGTTCCGGTGTGGAACGGGCTGACCAATGAATTTCATCCCACCCAAGTGCTTGCCGACCTTCTGACTATGATCGAGCATTCTGACAAGCCGCTGAGGGAAGTTAGATTTGCTTACCTGGGTGATGCTCGATACAATATGGGAAACTCGCTGCTTATAGGTGCGGCTAAAATGGGGATGGATTTCCGCTGTATAGCTCCGGTTGAGGTGCAGCCTGGGAAGGAGCTGGTGAAAAAGGCTGAAGAAATCGCTGCTAGCACTGGCGCGAATATCCTTGTAACAGATAAAGCAGATGCGGTTAAAGATTGTGATTTTCTCTACTCTGATGTCTGGGTCTCAATGGGAGAACCGGAGTCGGTCTGGGCTGAGAGGATAAAGCTGCTCAAGCCCTATCAGATAAACAAAGATATTGTTGAGGCTACAGGAAATCCAAGTGTGAAGATCATGCACTGCCTGCCGTGTTTCCACAACCGGGAGACAAAAGTAGGGGGAGACATCTATAAAAAATTCGGCTTGGAAAGTATGGAAATAGCAGAAGATGTTTTTGAGTCTAATGCCTCTATTGTTTTTGACGAAGCGGAGAACCGGGTTCATACGATCAAAGCGGTAATGGTCGCTACATTGGGGGCCTAGGCGAGGTATCATCCATATCGATATTTTTTATGAATAGTTCAGGGGAAGCTGGATTATTCACAAGTCGACGATTATACGATGATATTTCTTTTTTCCTGCACGCAAGAGGATGCCGTTTGGGGTCAGGTCAGCTTCATTCAGCTGCTGGTTAAGACTTCTTATTTGTTTATCATTTACATAGAGGCCGCCCTGTTTTATAAGTCTTTTAGCCTCGCCCCGGGAGCTGGAGAGCCCTACCTCGGTAAAAAGTTCTGCCGGGTTAATGCCTCCGGTTAAACGTTCCCGGGATATTGTGGTTGCTGGCATAGCTTCAAGGTCACGGCCAGGTTTTCCTTCTCCTGTGCCGAAAGCTGTAGAGGCTGAAGCTTGGGCTTCTTTTGCGGCTTTCTCTCCGTGAGTAATAGATGTGGCTTCATAGGCTAATGCCTGCTTAGCTTTACGGATGTCACTTCCTTTGAGGGCTTGCAGCTCTTTGATTTCAGCAAGCTCCAGGAAAGTATATAGTTTAAGAAAGCGTCCGACATCCAGGTCATCACAGTTTACCCAGTACTGGTAGAAATCATAGGGTTTGAGGAGGCCGGAGTCGAGCCATATTGTTCCGTAGGCTGTTTTCCCCATCTTTGCTCCTGAGGCAGTAGTGAGCAGCGGGAATGTCATTGCCTCTACCTTGGCTCCTTCGACTCTGCGGATGAGGTCTGTTCCGGCCAGGATATTACCCCATTGGTCATCGCCTCCCATTTGTAAGGAGCAGCCGTATTTTTGGAATAGGGTGAGATAGTCATAAGACTGCAAAAGCTGGTAATTAAATTCAATAAAAGATAGCCCTTTTTCCAGCCGCATTTTATAGGCTTCGGCTGCCAGCATGCGGTTTACGCTGAAGTGCCTGCCTATTTCACGCAGGAACTCAACATAATTAAGCGGGAGGAGCCAATCGGCATTGTCAAGGGCCAGTGATTTTTTCCCGTCAAAATGGAGATAGCGGTCGAGTTGGGCCTGAATCGTTTGGCCGTTTTTTCGGATTGCCTCTTCGCTTAGCATTTTCCGCATTTCTGTTTTTCCGCTGGGATCGCCCACCATAGTAGTGCCGCCGCCGACAATGGCGATGGGCCGGTGTCCGGCTTGTTGGAGGTGTTTCATTACCATTATCGGCACCAGGCTTCCGGCATGAAGACTGGTGGCAGTGCTGTCAAAGCCCACATAAAAAGTGATCGGATTGCCGCCCAGCATCCGGCGCAGGGCATCTTCATCAGATACTTGAGCGATAAAGCCTCGTTCCTTAAGGATATCGTATATATTGTTGTTCATTTTGAATCCATGCTCCTTGCCTTCTATTTTTCAGTAATTAATAATAAATATCAAGTGCAACCTGTTTTTTTTAAGAGGGGTCAAGTCTTCATATTCCACATTTCTTCATAAAAAAGAGCGGGAATAAGAAAATGTGGAATATGAAGACTTGACCCCTTCTGGTATGCTTTGCGCTTGACTTTAAAATGAAACTTTCATAGGTTAAAATAACCGGGATAAATAATGACAAGATACCGTGGCAAATTAAGACCAAAATTACCTGATGTCGGAACAACGATTTTTGCTGTGATGGGCAAACTGTCGAATGAATATGGAGCTATAAATCTCTCTCAAGGGTTTCCGGATTTTCCGGTCTCTGAGGAGTTGATAGGACTGGTTGAACAATATATGAAAAAGGGATTTAACCAGTATGCTCCCATGTATGGAATCCAACCGCTGCGGGAAGAGCTCTGCCGCAAGATCGAGGAGCTTTATTCAGCCTCTTATCATCCCGAAAAAGAGATCAATATTACCACCGGGGCAACTCAAGCGATCTATACTGCTGTAGCTGCTGTTGTTAATCCGGGAGATGAAGTCATCCTCTTCACCCCTGCCTATGACAGTTATGCCCCGGCAGTTGAAGTACATGGCGGCAAAGCTGTATATTCTAAACTGAAGGCTCCGGAATACACTGTAAATTGGGACGAAGTAAATAGCCTTATTAATTCCAGGACCCGCATGATAATCATCAATTCTCCTCACAATCCCACGGGAAGTATTTTATCTTTAGATGATATCCAGCAGCTGGAAAAGCTAACCAGGAATACGGATATCATAATCTTAAGCGATGAGGTCTACGAACATATCCTCTTTGATGGAGCCCAGCATCAGAGCCTTATGAGTTTTCCCGGATTGGTGGAAAGAAGTTTTGTGGTGTTTTCCTTTGGGAAGACTTTTCACAGCACCGGCTGGAAGATGGGCTACTGCCTGGCGCCGGAAAACCTTATGAAGGAGTTCCGAAGTATCCACCAGTTTGTTGTTTACTGCTGTAACACTCCGGTACAGTATGCTCTGTCTGACTTTCTTAAAAATAAGGACAATTACTTAGGAATAAGCAGTTTATATGAAAAAAAAAGAGATGTTTTTATCAGTTTGATAAGAGAATCCCGCTTTAAATTCAGCCCCTCCCGGGGATCCTATTTCCAGCTGCTGGATTACAGTGATATTACAGACGAAAAAGATACCGACTTTGCTGTGCGGATGACAAAGCAAAACAAAGTGGCTTCGATTCCTGTCTCCGTATTCTATCCTGACGCTTTTGATCAAAAAATCCTGCGTTTCTGTTTTGCCAAGCAAGAAGAGACGCTGGAGAAAGCTGCGGAAATATTATGCAAGATATAAAAGGTATACAAGTCACTTTTATCCAGACAGAGCTCTTCTGGAAAAATACGGACAAAAATCTAGAGATGTTCTCCCGGAAACTGGCCCGGATTGAAAAACCTACAGATCTGATCATCCTTCCGGAGATGTTTAACACGGGTTTTTCCCTGGAAGTGGAGAAACTGTCCGAAAATATGGAAGGCAGGTCAATGCAGTGGATGGCTGAATCAGCTGCTGATAAAAACAGTGTAGTGGTTGCCTCTCTTATAATTAAAGAAGGGGGTGCCTTTTATAACCGTTTGGTATGGATGCGGCCGGATGGTACATATGCTTGCTATGATAAAAGACATTTATTTCGCATGGAAGGTGAAAACGAGCATTTTAAAGCAGGGCAAAAAAGACTGGTTACAGAACTCAAAGGATGGAAGTTTTGCCCCCTGATATGCTATGACCTCAGGTTTCCTGGGTGGAGCCGCAACCGGGTAGATTATGACTGCCTCATATATATTGCCGACTGGCCTGAAGTCCGGAGCTATGCTTGGAAGACTCTCCTAGCTGCCAGAGCAATTGAGAATCAGGCCTATGTGATCGGAGTAAACCGGATAGGAGAAGACGGCCAGGGTGTCTCTTTCTCGGGCGACTCTGTTGTTATCGACCCCCAGGGCCGCAAGCAAAGCCAGACTAAAGCATATCAGGAAAGTATTGAGACTATAACCCTCAGCTATAATGATCTGCTGGAATTCAGAAAGAAATTCCAATTCCATCTTGACGCCGATGATTAATATTACGGGGACGGGCCGCGGCAACTAAAATATTTTCAACCAGTTATAAGCATATTTATCTGGTCAAGGGAAAAGCTTATTGCAGAGATAGAGAAGAAGTAACACGAATCAAAAAATATTGACACGATAAAATTTCTGTGTTATAAATTCCAGATTATATCGAAATTCCGATCAAGAGACATTTTATATGCACATTGCTGATGGAATTATTAGCACAGAGGTCGTTCTAGCAGCTGATGTTATTTCTATAGGGGCGCTATATGCTTTTGGGAAAAAGACGGATGCAGATGATATCCCCAAAATGGGAATGATGGCAGCTGCTCTTTTTGTGGCGTCGCTTATTCACTTTCCTGTAGCCGGGACTTCAGTCCATCTGGGGCTTTTCGGGCTGGCCGGTATACTTTTAGGACTAAGGTCATTCCCGGTGGTTTTTGTCGCTCTCTTATTTCAATCCTTGATATTCCAGCACGGAGGAATTCTTTCTATCGGGCTGAACGCTTTGAATATGGGAGCAGGAGCTATTGCCGCTTACTTGCTGTGGCGAGTATCCGGGATTCCTGAATTTGTGCGTGCTTTTACAGCCGGTTTTTTCGGTATTATGGTGCCGGCCTTGTTTATGGCGGTTGAATTTAATTTGTCCGGATATGGCAGAGGGATTTTTTACCTGCTTTATGTATATGTTATTGTTGCCGTTATTGAGGGGCTTTTAACCCTGACAATCGTAAAATTTTTTCGGAGGGTAGAGTCGCCGATACTACCCTGAATAATTCAGTTTAAATAGGAGGGAAGAACATGAAAAAAACCCTGTTTTGTTTGAGTATTATGGCTTTTACAGTTTTAGCCTTTGCCCATGGAGTCGGAATTAAAGTGGTAGAGCAATCTCCGTTTATAAAAACAGAGTCCAGTTATTCCGGAGAAGAACCCATTGCGAATGCGCAGGCTTTGGTTTTTGCTCCGGACGAAAAGGAGACAGAATTCCAGAGAGGACGCACGGATGCTTATGGATTTTTTGTTTTTATTCCGGACCGGGCCGGGGACTGGCGGTTTGAGGTCGATGATGAGATGGGGCATCGTAAAGAGGTTGTTATTCCGGTTACAGAGGAATTTTTAAAGGGTGATACTTTTGAAGACCAAGTAGATAAAACTGAAGTACCTACTTATATTAAAATAATTTTAGGGCTGAGCCTTATTATCGGCATAACCGGTATTTTTTATGGGATAAAAGCTAAGCAGATACTTAAATCTAAAAAATGATTTAAATTGGATCGCGATGAAACATGATTATTTAGACAAATACAGCAGCCTGGATTCTGTCCTTCACAAGCTGGATCCCAGGACAAAGATAGTCTGTTTATTTTCTGCTGTAATAGTTGTTATCTCTGAACCAAGGGGAGAGACAACTGCTTTTCTTTTTTACTATTTGATCCTGGCAGCTTTATTATTGGCCAGCCGCATACCTGTATCTTTTCTTTTAAAGCGCTGTCTTATAGCTTCTCCCTTTATCTTAATGGCAGCTCTGATGCTCCCTGTATCTTTTCTTCTTGGCGGTGAAAGTGCTTCCGGGAATCTTAATATAGGGGTGTTTGTATTTTCCTTATCTATTCTTCTAAAAGCTTATGCTGCCATCTTTTTGCTGGTCTTATTAACTTCAACAGACAAGTTTCACCGTCTTTTGAAGGGGATGAGAAGAATGCATCTGCCGAATATTTTAACTATGATGTCGGCTCTTATGTACCGCTATATATTTATAATTAATGATGAGAGGCTGAAAACAAACCGTGCCCGGGACAGTCGTTCTCCCGGCCGGTTTCGGAGCGGATGTATTAAAGTATATGGCAATCAGACTGCTAAAATATTTTTAAGAAGCTGGAAACGGGCCCAAACAGTTTACCAGTCCATGCTTTCGCGGGGTTTTAAAGGGGATTTCCCAGAGTTTTTTAGGCTGCAGTTTAAATTGCCTGATATGGTATTTGCGGTTATAATGCTGGTATGTTTTGTTGTGGTTAGGGTATTTATATAAAGGAAAATGTCAAAATGCCTGACTCCTTTGCCGTAGAGGTCAAAGATTTAAGCTTTGCCTATGGCAAAGATCCTGCTTTAAAAAAGGTATCCCTGAGAATCCGCTCTGGAGAGCGTTTCGGGATTATTGGCCCCTCAGGGGCAGGGAAGTCGACTCTTTTGCTTCATTTAAATGGGATTCTGTCCGGTGATGGTGAGGTTAAAATTGATGGTCTGCCGGTTACTAAAAAATCGCTCCCTGAGATCAGAAGGAAAGTCGGGCTTGTATTCCAGAATCCCGATGACCAACTGTTTAATCCTACGGTTGAGGAGGATGTGGCATTTGGGCCTTTAAATCTCGGATTAAGCAGAGAAGAGGCAGGGACAAGAGTCAGAGAAACGCTGAAACAAATGAACCTGGAAGGTTTTGAAAACAAGGCCTCCCATCATCTTTCCTATGGCGAACAAAAGCGGGTGGCCTTGGCTACGGTCCTTGCCATGCAGCCTGAACTTGTGGCTTTTGACGAGCCTTTTTCTAATCTTGACCCGGCCATGGTCAAACATTTAATTGAGATTATCGAATCTCTGGACGCAACCGTAATTCTTGTTTCGCAGCAGATATTGCCGGTAATGGCCTGCTGTCACCGCCTGGCGATCTTAAAGGAGGGACAGGTCATAGGAGTGGGCACCCCCACAGAGCTGGCAGCTGATAGAGGCAGGCTTAAGGAGTGCGGCCTGGATGTCGGATTTTTCTGCTCAATCTGCAAAAAACTTAATTTATAATAAAGAGGTCAAGTCTTCATATGGATTTTATTTCAGTTCAACTGTCTTTGTG
>JAUWNW010000056.1 GCA_030612445.1 Candidatus Aminicenantota bacterium | reverse complement strand
CTTGGAAACGATTTTGTTTAAATATTCTCTTTCCTCTTTTGTTAAAGTGACAATATACTTTTTCATATTCAGTCCTCCATGGGTGATTATGAAAAAGTATATCATATTTATTGCGTCATATCAAGCTTGACATGACACTAGTATGCTTCCGGAAATAATATGCTCCGAAAAACAGCAGATGTTTTAAAAAAACGGCTATATGATTTTCCCCGCCGAGGAGGGTATGTAAAGCAATGGGAGCAGTCTTCCATTAAAGAGCATCAGCAGCTGGTGGAATTTATGTCAGCAAAAAAATATTTAGAGGCGGCTAACTTTATTCGGGATGTCCACTGGTCCTTTAATGTCCAGGAAAGGTTTATCAAGTTATACTATTCTGATACTCTGTCGGGCTTTAAATAGATGGGAATTTGGTTTTTCTGTTCCTGATTCCTTGAAATACCTTACTTGACATCCTGATTATCAATGATATAATGGAATTATGATTCCACGTCCTCTCGCTTTAGACCGAATCTTCACCGTTTTTAGGGTTCATCCGGTCGCGGCCCTCCTGGGTCCGCGTCAATGCGGAAAGACCACCCTTGCCAAAATGATAGCGGAACGCGAACCATGCACCTATTTTGACCTTGAAAATCCTGTTGATGTCCGCCGGTTGTCTGCCCCTATAAGGGTCTTAGAAGAGCTTTCCGGATTGGTAGTCATTGACGAAATTCAGCGACGACCTGACCTTTTCGAATTGCTCAGAGTTCTGGTTGATCGCCCCCATAATCCGGCCCGCTTTTTGATCCTGGGCTCCGCCTCTCCAGGTTTGGCCAGGCAAGGGGCTGAATCTCTTGCCGGGCGCATCGGGTTCATAGATCTTTCAGGATTCGACCTCCGGGAAGTCGGCATAGAACAGCGTTCCCGCCTCTGGATACGCGGCGGATTCCCCAGATCCTTTTTAGCAGAGGATGAACCTGCCAGCATGGCTTGGCGTGAGGGTTTTGTCCGTACATTCCTTGAACGGGATATTCCTCAGCTGGGCATCACAATTCCCGCTGAAACCTTGAGACGTTTCTGGACCATGATCTCTCATTACCATGGGCAGATCTGGAATGCAGCTCATTTTGCCCGTTCGCTCGGCACATCGGAGAGAACGGCTCGTCGCTATCTTGATATTCTTGCTGGAGCCTACATGGTCAGAATCCTTCCTCCCTGGTTCGAAAACATCCGTAAACGACAGGTAAAAGCTCCCAAAATCTACATCAGAGACAGTGGTATCATGCATAAACTGCTTCAAATACCCACCTTGGCAGACCTGCAGGGACATCCGAAACTCGGTTCATCTTGGGAGGGCTTTTCCTTGGAGTATGTTATTGGAGTGCTGGAATCTCGCGATGCTTACTTTTGGGCAACACATGCGGGTGCTGAACTGGACTTGCTGGTGATGATCGCTGGTAAACGGTATGGTTTCGAATTCAAATACGCTGATGCACCGGGCTCAAGTCGTTCCATGCACATTGCTATTGCGGACTTAGGCCTTGAGCACCTGTGGGTGGTTTATCCCGGCCGTCAAGAGTATGCCATCGACGCAAAGATCTCTGTCATTCCTCTCGATGTTATCCCTCGACTTGCTGATTTGAGCCCCAAAAAAGCACTTTAAGACGAAAACTACAAAAATAACATCTGATGATCTGCTTAAACGTATATTTTTGCTACCAAAACCAATGTTTTAAGACCGGTTTTGAGGCCTTTTTTCGGAATAACTCCTTAAAATCAAACACTTTGTGCGGTCCGACCCCAGTAATCTCATGATTCCTAAAAAAATGTCTTTTTGCATAAAAAGAAATATGGTAGAATAAACCATAATGGAAACAAAACATCTCAAAAGCACTCATTTTTCCGATTACATAAAACCATCCCAGGTAGTTCTTAACCTTAAGGCCAATAACAAGGTCGAAGCACTGGAAGAGCTGCTGGATATCTTGGAAAAGCAAAAGCTGATCAAGAATAAAAAGCCGATATTGACCAGAATAATCGATAGAGAACGGCTGGAGTCAACCGGGATAGGTCATTGTATAGCACTGCCTCATGCGCGCATAAATGCCGGGCATGACATCGCGGTAGTAGCAGGAATATCAAAAAAAGGTATTGAATTTGAAGCAATCGATGGGAAAAAGGTTAAGATTATTGTTTTAATAATCTGGAATCCCACAATCCCCGGCCTTTTTAATCATCTTTTTGCCGGGCTTGCCAAATTTTTAATGAAGCCGAAATTTCGGGCTCGCCTTATTGAAGCAAAGTCGAAAATAGAATTGTATCAAGTCTTTTCTGAGATCGAGCTAAAGATTCCTCTCTATATGGATAAAATTATGCACAGAGCCGGTCTCCTCTGGAAACTCCAGGAGATCGAAATTCAGAAAAAGAAGGCCAAGAAGGCCAAGAAGACAGAGCTTATACAACAGTCTGAATTGATCAGGGCTGAATTGGACATAACTTTGTTGGATAGATTTGATAGGCTTATGGAAAGATATGGTTTTGCCGTAGCAGAGGTAGAGGACGGAGCCTGCCAGGGGTGCTATATTAATGTGGCTACAGGTATGGGTTCTGCTATAGAAGGAAGTAATGATATTTATGTCTGTGAAAACTGTGGAAAATTCCTAGTAGCTACAAAAAAAGAAAAACTTTAATCTGAAATTTCATATTCTTCATTATTCAAAAGCAGTTCAGGTTAGGTAGATGGCAAAAAAAATTTCATTTGGGGTCAGCAAGCGGAAGGAAAATGCTCTGTATAAAAAGATGGAAAAGTTTAAGATCTTTGAAAAAGACATTGAAGAGAAATTCATCCGTTCGAGTGGAAAGGGCGGCCAGCATGTAAATAAAGTCTCTACCTGTGTCTACCTGAAACACATACCTTATGGCATCGAAGTTAAATGTCAGAGCGAGCGCTCTCAGGCGCTCAACAGGTTTTTGGCCAGGAGGCGGTTAGCGGATAAAATAGAAGCCAAAATCCTTGGTGAAAAAAGTAAAGAACAGCAGAACATTGCAAAGATACGCCGTCAGAAACGGAAACGATCCAAGCGGGCAAAAGAGAAAATGCTTATAGAAAAGAAGAAACAAGCTGATAAAAAAAAGACCCGCTCATTCAAGCCTGATGTTGACGATTATTGAATTAAGCCTTTCCTGGATTATTCGCGAGTCGAGGTTGCCGCAGATACAGAAAATTAAGAAAGAACAGGAACACCAGGAAAAACAGAAAATGGTAAATGGAAAAAACCGTAAAACGTGAATTGTAAAATGTGAAATGTTATGTTAAAAGATTTGTATCTTATGAAATTCTGATGTGGCTGAAGCGAGCACAAGCCACACCTGAATTTCATCTTTTATGAATAATTTAGGAGAACCTGGATTATTCACGAGTCGAGGTTGCCGCAGATACGAGGCGCAGGGGATGAAGCTGTGGTCCTTCACTGCGAATCCGCTGCAACAAAGTAGATGTGGTAAGATCGGCTCGCTCGTAGAGTAAAAAATGTCGATTATAAATACAGATTTTATCGAAAACGAAATGATTAATTGTCTATCAGCAGCAATCAATGTAAAATATTGAGTAAAAGAGGTATTATAAATATCGATATTTTTTATGAATAATTTAGGGAAAGAGGAGAATACAAATATGACTAAAAAATATGATCGCAGGGATTTCTTAAAACACAGCGGGGTTGCTGGTATTGGCATAGCAATCGGCGGCATGGTTTTGAAAAAAGCAAGCGCTAAAAGCCCCATAAATACTGCGACTCCTCAGGACGGCCATTTTATTAATAACCCTATCAACAGAGTTCGTATTGGTTTTGTGGGGATTGGGAATCAGGGCAGCGGCCATCTCCGCAATCTTCTTAAACTTGAAGGTGTTGAGCTGGTGGCTGTTTGTGATATTCATGCTGGCCATCGTGATAGAGCTGTTAAAATGGTCGAAAAAGCCGGCCAGGCTGCCCCGAAAGCTTACGGCCAAAAAGGTATAGAAGATTACAAACGTATGTGTGATGAAAATAAAATGGATCTTGTATACAATGCCACTCCCTGGGAATTCCATACACCGATTTGTACATATGCAATGAAAACCGGATCTCATGCTGCTACTGAAATTCCAGGTTCTATAACTATCGAAGAATGCTGGAAAACGGTCGAATATGCTGAGAAATACAAAAAACACTCCATCACTATGGAAAACTGCAATTATGACAGCACTGAACTGTTATTGTTCAATATGGTGCGCCAGGGAGTTTTTGGTGAACTGATGCATGCTGAATGCGGCTATCTGCATGATCTGCGCGGTTGGAAATTCGGGGAAGCCTATTATCCTCATGATTGGCGGCTGCAGCACTCCATCAGACGTAATGCCGACCTTTACCCAACCCACGGCCTAGGGCCGGTATCTCAATGGATGGATATTACCAGAGGTAACAAATTCGAACACCTGACCTCTTTCTCAACTCAATCAAGAGGTCTAAAACTCGAAGCTATTAAGCGTTACGGCAAAGATCATCCCCTTGCAAAAACTGACTATGCCCTTGGTGATGTTGTCAATACTATGATCAAAACCAACAGGGGACAGACAATCCTTGTCACCCATGATACTAACTCTCCCAGACCATACAGCCGCAGAATTGTTATCCAAGGAACAAAGGGCTTGGCCCGTAAGTACCCGGATGAAAAATATTCTTCCGGTCATAAATGGCAAGACCTTGAAGAAATGAAAGAGAAATATGATCACCCTCTTAAAAAAGCACTTAGAGAAAAATCTCAAGACGCCGGCCACGGTGGTATGGATTTTATCGAAGATTATCGCCTGATCTATTGCCTGCGTAATGGCGAGCCTATGGACTGCGATGTTTATGACGGTGCTTCCATGAATTCTGTCGTTGCCCTCAGTGAAAGATCGATTGCTGCCGGCAACTCTTCGGTTCCATGTCCTGATTTTACGCGGGGAAAATGGAAAGTCAGAAAACCTGTGCCCATTATTGATAAAGTATAATGACTCATCCCAATATTGGATTAAATTAACTTGCCAGATTTATCAGCGATTGAAGCATAAGATTTGCTCCTATTTCCAGGTCTTCCCATTTTATATTTTCTTCGGGAGAGTGACTGATGCCATCTGTGCAGGGGATAAATATCATGGCGGAATCTGTAATTGAGGCCATGATCTGGGCATCGTGTCCGGCGCCGCTGGGGAGAATCATGTGGGAATAATCCTCCTTTTCGCATATTTCTTGCAGAAGGTTAGTCAATCGGGGCGAGGCGGTAACTGGTTTTGTTTTGTCAATAGGTTTATAACTGAATTTTAAGCCCCGGGTCGAGGATATATCCTCAGCTAGGGACAAGAAATATTTTTCCATAGCCTGCAGCGATTCTTCCGATGTGCTTCTGAAGTCAAGGGAAAAATCCGCCCGGGCGGGAACTATGCTGAATGCACCTGGGAATATATGGGCTTTTCCAATAGTCACCTTGCTTCCATAATGCTGAGTGGCAACATACTGGGTGGCTTTTAAGGCGAAATCTGCCAAGCCTAAAAAGGCGTCTTGCCTCAGTTCGATGGGAGTTGTACCGGCATGACTGGCTCTCCCTGAGAAAGAACATACCCAATAGTTCTTGCCGGCGATGCAGTCAACAATGCCGATTGATTTTTCCTCTGTTTCGAGCACCTGCCCCTGCTCAATATGAAGTTCGAGGAAGGCCTCGATATCAGGCCTTTGTTTGTTTGCCTGCATGATGCTGTCGATAGAAAATTCTGTATCCTGGAGTATGTCTTTTAACGGCTTCCCGAATTGAGTAAGGCCGTTTTCTAAAACCTCCTGCTTGAGCGAACCGGTGAAGGCCCTTACACCAAGGAAATCACCAACTAAATTTCCTTCTTCATCAGTAAAGGCTGCCACTTCCAATGGGTTTTTAATTTTTAGGCTGTTTTCTTTGATAGTACGCAGACTCTCAAGAGCTGATAATACTCCGGCGGGCCCGTCAAATATACCTCCGTTTATAACTGAGTCAAGATGAGAGCCAGCCATAATTGTCTTGCCTTCACCTTCTAAGCGGCCGAATATATTACCGGCGCCGTCCTGTCTGAGAGAGAGTCCGGCTATAGAGATTTTATCTTTAAACCATTCCCGTGCTTTAAGATCGGATTTACTGAAAGAAGGGCGGCTGATCCCTCCCCTGGGGTCTTTGCCGATTTGGGAAAGTTCGATTATCTCGCTTTTAAGGCGCTCAAAGTTGATTTTAAGCTTCATTTTTATTCGATAAGAGCAATCATGTCTCTTACTGCCATTTCAATTCCTGCAATTGCGGCTCGGGCTACGATTGAAAATCCGATACTGAATTCTTCGATTTCAGGTATGGCGGCAATAGGAAGGATATTTTTATAATCCAATCCGTGTCCTGCATGAATTTTTAAGCCTGATTCAAAGCCGAATTTTGCTGCATTGATGACTGCATCCAAGGCTTTTTGCTGATCTTTTCCTGGGGAGAGGTCAGCATAGAGCCCGGTATTGATCTCTATCATATTGCAGTTTAACTGTTTGCATACTTCGATCTGATCGGTATTGGGATCGACAAAAATACTTACTTTAATACTTGCTCCCTGCAAGCTCTTAATATGAGAACCCAGATAGTCTTTGTGGGAGATAACATCCAGTCCGCCCTCTGTCGTCAATTCTTCCGGTTTTTCCGGCACTAAGGAAACGATATCCGGTTTAATCTCGAGGGCGATCTCTTCCATCTCTTTGGTCGCAGCCATTTCTACAATAAGTTTGGTCTTGATGGATTGACGCAGTAGGATCAGGTCTCGTTCTTTTATGTGCCGCCTGTCACTCCGAATATGGCATACAATACCCTCTGCTCCAGCCTGTTCAGCTAAAAGGGCGGCAAGAACAGGCTCGGGCTCTTTGCTCTCGCGTGCTTCCCTTAAAGTAGCAAAATGGTCGATATTTACAGCAAGTCTCATATTATTGACCTCCTTTTTTTTTATGAATAGTCAGGTTAAGTGTTTTGTTATAACATCAGCTATTTGCTGGGCATATTCTCCTATCTCTGTTTGGCCTTGTCCTTCGATCATGACTCTGGCCAATGGTTCTGTGCCGGAATACCTGACATTGATTCGGCCTGAGTCTCCCAGCCGGCCCTTGACTTTTTCTATGATGTTTATGATTTCCGGGAATTGAGAAAAATTTTCTTTACGGGCTACTTTGATATTTTTCAGAGTTTGAGGAAATTCCCTGTAATTTTCCACAAGTTCTGAAAGAGACGAGTTTTCCACGGTCATTGCCTCAAGAATTTTTATACTGGTCAGGATCCCGTCTCCGGTGGGGCAGTCATCCAGAAGGATCGTATGGCCTGATTGCTCTCCTCCCAGGTTGGATTTTATTTTAAGCATCTGTTCCAATACATATCTATCTCCGACCGGTGCCCGGAAAAGCTTCAGTCCCATTTTATGCAGGGCTCTTTCCAGGCCGATATTGCTCATGATCGTAGCTACAATGGTATTTGATTTCAGGCTTCCCTGATTCTGCATGTATCGGGCCAATATATAAAGGGTATGGTCACCATTCAGGAGAATTCCTTTTTCGTTTATCCATAAGGCGCGGTCTGCATCCCCATCATAAGCCACTCCAAGATCAGCTCCGGTTTCAAGGACTTTTTTGGCTAATTTTTGCGGATAAAGGGAGCCGCAGTTTGCATTGATATTTTTTCCGTCCGGGATGTCATGTATAGGGATTACTTCAACTCCGAGCTTTGAGAAAATCTTGGCAGCGAAAGAGGAACTGGATCCATTTGAGCTGTCCAATATGACTTTTTTCTTACAAGAGAAGGGTCCGGGAGAGAAGCGGCTGATCAAAAATTCAATATAGTCCTGGCTGAGGGAATGATCCGGAGATATGGCGGTATCTTGTTCTTGGATTGTCTCCTTTGAGGATAATATTGCCTTTTCCAGCTTTTTTTCCAGGGTGTCTGAGATTTTTATTCCATTAGCAGAAAATATCTTGATGCCGTTGTCTTGATAGGGATTATGTGATGCTGATATTACGATACCGGCAGAGAAGGAATATTTTAATGTTAAAAATGATATGGCTGAGGTAGGGATAATTCCGGCTGAAGTCGGCTCACCCTTGCTGTCAAGGATTCCTTGGAACAGGGCTTTTTCAATCCAGGTTCCGGATTCGCGGGTGTCACGCCCGATAAGAATCCTGGGAGAATAGCCCTCTCTAATCAGGATGGATGTAAGGGCCTTGCCAAGCACATAGATTGATGAATATTCGAGGGGAAATTGTCCGGCCATTCCTCTCATCCCATCTGTGCCGAATAATCTTTTCATTTAATTTTTTTTTCTTCTTGGATGAGCAACTTTACCCTGACAACCGTCTCAAATGAAGCCAGATGCAGAGCGGAATCAGGAAGAATAAGCTCTGCTTCCACCTCTGTTGATTGAGTAAGTGTAGATATATCAATAGGGCTTGTCTTCACCTTGATGTTTTCCTGGACTTTACTTTCAGGGCCTTTGACTGCAACTTGAAGAGGGAGGACCTCCACTTTAGCTAATAAATATCCTTCCGGGAGAGTTCCTATTAGAGTTGCTTCGACTTCAAGCATGACCTGTTTTGTCCTTTCAAACTTAAGGTTAACCTGGCTGGGAGAAATGTCTTTTACTTCAGCTCCTTCCGGGATATTTACCATATTTCTGTTTAGAGAATATAAGCTCTGGGCAACACTGGCGCGTTGCAGATCCAATATCCCGTATACATTAGCTGATGAGATCTGAGGAATTAGCCGGTTGGGAGCTCTGACAGTTACATTAATAAACTGAGGGGGTCTTTCTACTAATTCCAAGTGAGAAGGAATATTGTGGATTTCCAGACGGACGCTCAGAGATTTTTCCTGGAAGGTTTTTTCTTCCGGGATGAGGGTAAACCAGAGGATAAGGGCTATAAAAAGAGAAACCAGTTTAAGTATCCAGTTATCAGTTAAGTAGGATTTTATTTTTCTATGCATTTTATTTCAGGTAATCAAGCATATATTTTTTTAATCGTTCTTTATCCAATCCTCTTTCCAGGTTTCCCTCAGCTGCAATAGAGATTGTCCCTGTTTCTTCAGAGACGATAATAACAGCTGCATCAGTCTCCTGGGAAAGCCCCAAGGCAGCGAGATGCCGGGTTCGGGTCTGGAAATGCTTCCCCAATTTATAAACTGCCGGCAGGGGTAATAGACAACCTGCCGCTTTAATTTTGTTTTGCTGGATAATAACTGCTCCGTCATGAAGAGGTGAATTTGGATAAAAGAGACTGACTAACAAGTCTTTGGAAAGGACTGCATCTATTGCAGTTCCCCGTTTTGCATAGCTATTCAGAGATACTTCTTTTTCGAACGCTATCAACGCGCCTATTTTTTTTGTTGAAAGATATTCTATGGCAAGAAGGATTTCTTCGGATTTTTCGATCAGGGATTTAAAAGAAGGATGTGTTCTGAACGACCGCGAGCCGATAGAAGTCAGAAATCTGCGCAGCTCTCCCTGAAAAAGAATAATGACGGCAATAATCAGATAAGTAATAAAGCTACTGATAATCCTTTGAGTGACAATAAGGTTTGCCCATTGGGAGACGAGAAAGAGGAGAAGCACTATACCCAATCCTATTGCCATTTGATAAGCTTTAGTATCTTTGATCAGCCGGAAAAATGAATAGAGGATAAAAGCAACCAGCAGAATATCCAGGAAGTCTCCCAGAGTAAACGCTTTTAAGGCATTGGCAATATCCGCTAAAATAGTATTAAGCATAACTCCCTTTGTTCATTATAGAGTCGGCTACCTTAGCAGCACGTTTTACTGCTGCTACATCATGTATACGTAGGATGTTAGCTCCATGGAGGAGGCTGATAAGTGCTGAAGCGATGGTACCTTCGATCCGATCTTGAGGCGGCAGATTAAGAATATTCCCGATGAAGGCTTTGCGGGAGGGCCCAACCAGAATTGGTTGCCCGAGTTCTTCGAGAAAGTTTAGATTTTTTAACAAACATAGGTTGTCTTGCTGTCTTTTGCCGAAGCCTATGCCCGGGTCGATAATTATATTTTCTTTTTTTATTCCCCCTGATACAGCTGCCTTGATTCTTTCCTTTAGGAATGATTTTACCTCATAAAGCAGATTTTCGTAATGGGGATTGTTCTGCATGTTTTTAGGTGTGCCCAGCATATGCATAATTATGACAGGTACTTGTCTTTCAGCGGCAAGAGGTATCATCTCCGGGTCAAAACGAAAGGAACTTATATCATTAATAATATCTGCTCCCGTATCCAGGGCAGCCCGGCAGACTTGTGATTTTGTTGAATCAATTGAAATAAGAGTGTCTGTATGCCTTCTTAGTGCTGATATAACAGGAACAACTCGCTTCAATTCTTCTTTTGTTGTTACAGCTTCTGAACCTGGACGGGTGCTTTCACCTCCGA
Source organism: Candidatus Aminicenantota bacterium (assembly GCA_030612445.1). Lineage (GTDB taxonomy): Bacteria > Acidobacteriota > Aminicenantia > Aminicenantales > Aminicenantaceae > JAUVXM01. Next base: position 8,932 of record JAUWNW010000056.1, on the reverse strand, counting down.
TATCCAATATGTCTGCACCGTCAGCTATCAGTTTTAATCCTTGTTCGACTGCTTTGTCTTTACTGAGGAATAGTCCCCCGTCTGAAAATGAATCCGGAGTAACATTTAGTACACCCATAATCCAGGTCTGCTGGCCTAAATCATATTTATTGCCATTAACCTGAAGAACAAATTTGTTTTTCACTTTTTTGCTTGGGGTGGCTTCCTTTTTGGTGATGCTTGTTTTTTAGCGGAGTTGTCTTTTGTTTTTTTTGCATAGGCCTTTTTGCTTTTTGACTTTGGGCTCTTGGCAGCTTTTTTCTTGGGAAGGTCTCTGCCGTTGATAAGGGCATCGATATCATCAGAAGAAAGGACTTCTTTTTCAAGGAGAGCCTCTGCTGTTTTTCTCAATTCTGGGGTGTATTTTTTTAGAAGACGGTCGGATCTTTCATAATTTCTCGTAACTATCTTTTTTACTTCATCATCTATCAGTTCAGATGTTTTTTCGCTGAAGTTTTTTTGAGTTGTAAGCTCTCTTCCCAAAAAAACCATTTCATCATTATTGCCATAGGATAGAGGCCCCAAGTCGGACATGCCGTACTCGCAGACCATTTTGTGGGCAATCTCCGTAGCTTTTTCAAAGTCATTGGCAGCCCCTGTTGTGATTTTACCCAAGGCAATTATTTCAGCTATACGGCCCGCCATAAGTACAGAAAGTTGGGCTTCCAGATATTTACTGGAATAAGTATAGCGGTCATCAACGGGAAGCTGCTGAGTAAGCCCTAGGGCCATTCCCCTGGGGATAATAGTAACCTTGTGGATAGGGTCGGCCTCAGGGATAAGGGCGGCGACTAAAGCGTGACCTGCTTCGTGATAAGCCGTGCTCTTTTTTTCCTCATCACTTATGATCATGCTTTTTCGCTCGACTCCCATAAGGACTTTATCTTTGGATGACTCGAGATCTTTCATGTTTACTTTAGTCTTACTAAAGCGGGCTGCTAGTAGAGCGGCCTCATTTATCAAGTTTGCAAGGTCTGCTCCGGAAAAACCTGGTGTAGAGCGCGCTAAGACTTTTAAGTCTACATTTTTATCAAGGGGGATATTCTTTATATGGACTTTCAGGATTTCTTCTCTTCCTTTGACATCGGGCATGTTTACTACGATTCTCCGGTCGAACCTGCCCGGTCTTAAGAGAGCATTGTCCAATATATCTGGACGGTTGGTGGCTGCGATCAGGATAACCCCTTCATTGGCATCAAAGCCGTCCATTTCGACCAGCAGTTGATTTAGTGTCTGCTCGCGTTCATCGTGACCGCCTCCCAGACCGGCTCCTCGATGTCTACCTACAGCATCTATCTCATCGATAAATATCAAACACGGCGCCTTCTTTTTACCCTGATCAAACAGGTCCCGTACCCGGGAAGCACCGACTCCGACAAACATTTCCACAAAGTCAGAGCCGCTGATAGAAAAGAAAGACACGTCGGCTTCTCCGGCAACTGCGCGGGCAAGCAGTGTTTTTCCAGTTCCGGGGGCTCCGACCAGAAGGACACCTTTGGGGATACGCCCTCCTAATTTCTGGAATTTTTTTGGATCTTTTAGAAAACCGATGATTTCTCTGAGTTCTTCTTTTGCTTCTTCGACTCCGGCGACATCCTTAAAAGTAACTTTTTTCTGAAGACCAGAGAAAAGTTTGGCCCGGCTTTTACCGAATGAAAGTGCTTTATTGCCTCCAGACTGCATCTGGCGCATAAAAAAGACCCAGAAAAGGATAAGCAGGATAATGGGGAACCAGGTAAACAGGTAAGAGTACCATGGACTGCGCGAGTTGTCCTTGACAGTTATAATGACATTATGTTCTCGGAGAATTTTCACTAGATCGTTATATTGGTCAGGAGATACACTTTTAAAGTCATCGCCGCTTGTGAATTTCCCTTCCAGCTGAGATCCGGTTATGGTTACTTCCTGGACTTCATTCTTTTCCACTGCAGTCATAAATTGACTGAAGGTGATTTCTTTGTCTGAAGTGCTGGAAGGCTGCCACAGGCTCCAAAGAATAATAATAATTGCCCCGGTTGCGATCCAAAAAAGAACGTTTTTATATGGTTTTTCTGGTTTTTTCTTTTGTGCCATTAGTAATTCCTTTACTGACTATAGGTTAACATGTTTCCTATGATTTGTATAGGAATAAGGCAGAAATAAGACGATTCAGCGAACATTTCAGGTCTTGACTGTTTGCCGATCTTTTTGTAATATGGATAACCAAGTTGTGGGGCTGTAGTTCAGCTGGGAGAACGCTTGACTGGCAGTCAAGAGGTCGTGGGTTCAAATCCCATCAGCTCCACCATCCGCTTACACAGCAAACACCCATTGAGTAAATAGAACTTTCCCCGATTACAAATCTCTGTAAGATATGTATTGAGCATATACCGGTAATATACTAAAATAATTATAAAGTACTATTAATTTGGTTATGAAATATCTAATTTTATTTTTCATATACAGCTTTTTTGGGGTTGGTATTGAAGTATTTTTTACTTCTATACATGATTATATCAGATACAAAGACATCTCTTTTCGTGGCAGATCTTACCTATGGATGTTTCCACTTTATGGAGGTTTGGGCTTAATAATCGAACCCTTATATAATTCTATTAAATTCATTCCTTTTATACTTAGAGGCTTTATTTATCTTTTTGTCATTATTGCAGGAGAATTTATATATGGATATATACTGAAGCTTTCTATCAAGAAATGTCCCTGGGAATACAAGACAAAATGGACAATAATGGGACTTGTAAACTTAACTTACATACCATTTTGGTTAATATTTGGTTGTTTATCAGAACTCTTATACAGAGGATTTATTTCAGTTACTATCTATTAACCTGAACTATTCATAAAAAAATGGCGATGTTTATATTACTATTTTCTTTTCAGTGATATACAAGATTTTTTCAAGAACAGTTATTGAAACTTTTTTCTTGTACTAATTTTTAATTTTAATCGCCCCCGCTTATCACAGATTTGGAAATACTTAATTTTTTATTGACAGACGTCAAAAAACATATAATAATATGCATAAGGAGGTGTATAAACATGCGCACGAATGTTGTTATTGATGACCATTTGATTGAAGAAGCTTTAAAAATCTCAAGAATTAAAACGAAAAAAGAGTTAATTCATAAGGCACTGGAGGAATTTGTCCGGAATAGAAAGCGAAGGGATTTAAAAGAACTCAGAGGTAAAGTTGAATTTGCTGATGATTACAATTACAAAAAACTGAGAATACGATGATCTTGGTAGATACATCGATATTGATCGATTATTTTAAGGGCACTGAAAACAAGGGGATTGAGAAGTTTCATTTTATCCTAGAAAATGGGATTCCCTTTGGTATCAATAATCATATTTATTTAGAAGTTCTACAGGGCAGTAAGACTGAAAAGGACTTTAGGATTTTAAAAAAATACCTGGATACACAAATATTCTATGAATTGAAAAATGACCGGGAATCATATGCAGAAGCAGCAAAAATGTATTTGAAATTGCGGCAAAAAGGAATAACAGTAAAAAGTACAATAGACTGCCTTATCGCCAGGGTGGCAATTGAAAATGGCCTATTCTTGCTGCATAATGATACAGATTTTACCAGGATCAGTAAGCATTTTCCTCTGAAAATCTGGAGTATCGCATAATTGCTGAATAAACAAGGATGCGTACTTGAAATAGTTGACAGCAAGATATTAAGCTGGAACAATGAAACAATGATTCTTCAAACAGGAGGGAGAAATGATGCTTAAATATAAAGAGATGACTTTTCTAGCTGGCTGTATATTTTTTTTAGTGACATTATTTCCTACTTCTGGGCAGGCAGATAACTCCCAAGCGGATGATCACTGTACGGATATTATTGTCGGGAAGCTTGCCTCAGCAGATGGTTCTGTGATCACTTCTCATACCGGATGTGCTGCTGAATGCCGGGTGCATTATGTTCCGGCCCAGACTTTTAAAAAAGGAGCTAAAGCTCCTGTGTACTATGGCATACAGGATGTAAATAAACCTTTGCGAGATTATGGCAAAGTTCTGGGTTATATTCCCCAAAAGGAAAGCACATATGCTTATTTTCACTCAGGATATCCCCATATGAATGAATATGGGCTGGCTATTGGGGAGAGCACTCTCAGCCAGCGCGCTGAACTAAAAACTGATGTAACTATGGGTGGAAAACAGATCATGACCATTGAACAGGGCCAGTTGTTTGCCCTCCAGCGCTGTAAGACTGCCCGTGAAGCTGTGAAATTGATCGGCTCTTTGGTTGAAAAATACGGTTTCCTTCCCTCATGCGGTCCGGAGTCTGAAGGCCTGTGTATTGCTGATTCGAATGAAGCCTGGGTGATGGAGGTTTTCAGTGTCGGTCCATTTTGGGATCCGGAAAGTGGCAAACCCGGGGCAATCTGGGCAGCGCAGAGAGTGCCGGATGACCAGATCGCTGTTATCCCTAACTGGAGTATTATCAAGAAGATAGACTTGGATAACCCGGATTACTTTATGGCCTCCCCGAATTATATAACAGAGGCTGTTGAGCGCGGCTGGTATGATCCGGAAAGCGGGGAGCCTTTTATCTGGCAGGAAGTCTATTCTCCCTTGCCGCGGGAATGGGCTATGGGGCGTTTCTGGCTGTTTTTTAGCACCTATGCTCCAAATTTCAGGGAATGGCCCCATAAAAAGTTAACGAATCCTTACAGCAGTTATGATGCTTATCATCAGTATCTCGAGCCCATCTCCATCTACCCTTTCTCTGTTAAGCCGGAAAAAAAGCTTTCCGTGCAAGATGTTATCGCCTTCCAGCGCTCTGTTTTTGAGGGAACCATCTATGATATGACTTCTGATACGGATTGGCTGATTCCGGATGGGAAAGGCGGCATGAAAAAGAGCCCTTTGACCACTCCGTTTCCCACCAAAGATATGCGTGAGCTTCTGGATATAACCTGGCGCAGACCTGTATCAAGAGGCGGCTATGGTATGGTGGCTCAGATCCGCGGCTGGCTGCCGCCTCCCTTGAGAGGAGTTTACTGGTTTTATCTTGACAATCAATATGTCAGCACCTATGCCCCTATTTATTCTGGTGTGCAGGAGATCTCGCCTTTATATAAAACATATAATCCGAATAAATTCAGCGAGGATTCAGCCCGTTGGGCGATTGATTTTGTCGAGAACCTGCTCTATTTAAGGTGGCAGGAAGCAGTTAAAGACCTCAGAGCTGGGCGTGATCCGCTTGAGTCAGGGTTTTTTAAGGAACAGGCAGATATTGATGCCAAAGCATTGGAGCTGTATAAGAAGGATCCTGAACTTGCCCATAAATTCTTGACTGATTATACCCGCTCTTGTATGGAAAAGATCGTAAAGATGTATCGGGAACTGCGGGATCTGCTGATTACAAAATACACAAACAATAAGCTGGGTCTTTAGTGTTTTTTTTGTTACAATAGCCCTTCATTTTTTTTGAAGCGCTTATTGCCATGAATGATGATAATGATCCCAATAATTTTAATCCCCGTGATAATTATGAATCCAGTAAACAAGCTATTGGCTACATTCCCCGTAAAAAAGCTACTCAAGCTGATTACGACCGGGTGGGTTTTAAGTCCGGACTTGAGGTCCATCAGCAGTTAAAAACAAAAAAGAAACTTTTTTGCAACTGTCCTGCCGGTCTTTATAACCCTAAAGATGAATATGATGCTGAAGTTATTCGCCACATGCGTCCGACTTTAAGCGAACTGGGAGAGTATGATGGGACTGCTCTTATGGAGTTTAAAACCCGTAAGCAAATAATCTATCGCCTCAAAAATGAGACAGCCTGTACTTATGACATAGACGACACTCCTCCATTTCCCCTTAATCGGGAGGCACTGGATATTGCCCTTGAGATTTCCCTGTTGTGCAAGCTGAATGTTGTGGGCGAAGTCCATATCATTCGGAAACAGTATCTGGACGGAAGCATTCCCACCGGGTTTCAGCGCACTGCAATTCTGGGAATAGAAGGAGAGATACAGCTAAGAAATAAAAAAGTAAGGCTTATCCAGCTCAGCATTGAAGAAGATTCCTGCCGTGAGATTTCCGATGTAGGACATGTTCGGATTTATCAGACAGACCGGCTGGGAATACCCTTGATCGAAACCGTGACTTATCCTGATTTTGCCAACCCGGATGAGGTGAGAGAAGGGGCGGAATATATCCGCTTCCTCAACCGCAGCACAGGAAAGGTCAATATCGGCATCGGCTCCGGACGCGAGGATGTAAATGTAAGCTGCCGGGGCGGTTCCCGGGTGGAGATCAAAGGTGTCGCGCATAACAAATGGATCCCGGAACTTACTCACAATGAAGTTTTTAGGCAATGGGCCCTGCTTAAAATACGCGCTCTGCTTGAGAAAAAAGTTAAAAATAAAAGCTTGTGGAAGATAAAGTCAAAACCCATTGATCCGTCTGGATTGGATCTAACTTGGGCTCCGGTACAAGAGGCAAAAAATAAAAAATTCAAATTTATTGTGATAAACTTACCTCATTTCCAAGGTATCCTCTCCCATTTTACTCAGCCCGGTAAGATGTTTGCAGATGAATTAAGTGACAGACTAAAAGTTATAGCCTGTATTGAAAAGCCAAACATGCTCCATTCTGAGGAGTTAGAACCCAGGCTTTCTCTTAAGCAAAGGAAAAAAATCGAAAAGATGCTAAATTCCTTAAAAGGAGATGCTCAGATTCTTTTATGGGGGCCTGAGGAAGATATTCCCACAGCGATTGAGACCATAGAGGAAAGATGCAGCCTAGCTTTTGAAGGAGTGCCCCGGGAAAGCCGAAAATCATTTTCAGATGGGACTACAATATTTGAACGTGTTCTGCCGGGACCTGACCGTATGTATCCGGACACTGATTCATGCCCGATTCCCCTGGATGATGAATACATTGAAGCTATGAAGAATAAACTGCCGAAGGGTGTATGTGACCGTTACTCCCAATTACAGAAATGGGGCATTCCCTCTGATACTTATTATTATATTTTAAGGAATAATCTTGTTCCTATTTTGGAAAAGATCATTGCTGACCTCGGACTTGATCCAGGATTTACAGGCACTTTGTTCGGCCATGTCTTAAAACATATTGAAGGCCAGAATTCGGCTTCTCCTGAGTTTTGTTATGAAAGAGTTTATAAGCTGTTAAAGTTTTTAAAAGAAAAAGGTATTAATACAGAATTGGCTAAAAGTATGCTTCCTTTGATATATCAGAATCCTCGGAGTGACTTTGATTCCGTGCTTTCTGCTCTAGGTTATATAAAAATTCCTGAAAAGAAAATACTTAGCAAGGTTTCTTCTCTACAGAGAGAAGCGGTAAAATTAGGCATTACTCAGGAGATAGGAGCGCAGGAGCGGTGGATCATGGGCCAACTCCGGAAGGTTGCGCTGGGGAACATATCCATGGAAACATTGAATATTTATCTTAAAAAACATATTCTAGAGGAATATTCACAAGAGAAAGATCATGGCTGATAATAGTTTTCAAGGCTATCAAGGCCGGGCTCTGGCTGTATTAAAAAAGTACAGTGTCCGTGTATGGGGAAAAGTCAGGGCAGATACAACCAGGGGAGTATTTGAAGGAACGATTTTGCCCCGGTCTGAGAGTGATGATGACCAGCATATCGTCTTAAAGATAGCAACCGGGTATAATATCGGTGTCAATATTGATACTATCAAAGATATGCAGGAATTAGGTTATAAAAAGGCTCATTATCAAATACCGGAAAAAGAATTTCCCTATTCTGATGACAAGCCTAATATAAAGCTTTTCGGCACGGGCGGTACCATCGCCTCCCGCCTGGATTACCGGACCGGGGCTGTGATTCCGGCTTTTTCTCCAGGGGAGCTGTATGGAGCAGTGCCTGAACTGGCAGATATTTGTAATATAACGACTGAAAAGCTTTTTGGAGTCTTTAGTGAAAATATGGGGCCTAAACAGTATAAGATCCTGGCAGAAGCGATTGGTAAAGAGATAAAAAATGGCATAGACGGGGTAATAATCGGGCACGGAACGGATACTCTCCACCATACTGCTGCTGCCTTGACCTTTATGATCCAGGGCCAGCCTATTCCTATTGTCCTGGTAGGCTCCCAGCGCTCATCTGACCGCCCAAGTTCTGATGCGGCTTTAAATCTCATGCATGCATCCTATGCAGCTGGGCATTCAGATATTGCTGAGACTATGATATGCATGTTCGGACCTACATCTGATGAATATGGTTTTCTTCACCGGGGCACCCGGGTGAGAAAAATGCATTCCTCCTATCGGTCTGCTTTTAGAACGATAGGGGATATTCCTCTGGCTAAAGTTACTCGGGACAACGTGGAACTTATTAAGAGTTCTTATAAGCCCCGCCGAAAGGATAAAAAAGTGACTATCCTTCCTTATTTTGAAGAGAAAGTTTCTATCGTATACTATTATCCGAATATGCGCCCGGATATTATTGACTCTCTGGTAGATAATGGCTACCGGGGGATCGTTATCGCGGGGACCGGTCTGGGGCATGTAAACAAACCGCTTTATCCTGCCCTTGAAAGGGCGGCGGAAAAAGGGGTGGCTGTTTATATGACAGTACAGACTCTGTGGGGCTATGTACATATGTATGTATATGAGACGGGCCGGGACATGATGGACCTTGGGGTAATTCCGGCTGAGAATATGCTGCCTGAAGTAGCTTATATTAAGCTGGGCTGGGCGTTGGGGCAGACAGATGACCTGGATAAGGTAAAAGAGATAATGCTGTCACCTATAAATGATGAGATAACTGAGCGGGAACCTTATAACGGCTATTTGATCTATCAGGGGGGTGTGCCTGAAGTTGAGGAGTTTATAAAAAAATTCCATAAATAATACTTGCAGTTAAAAAAAACAGGACATCCTC
>JAUWNW010000142.1 GCA_030612445.1 Candidatus Aminicenantota bacterium | reverse complement strand
TGGCGGGCGTCCTGAATAATCATTTCTTCAATCGGGGCATTGTATTTAAGTTTTATAGTGACATTTACGCCCCCTATAACATTAGCACTGCCGTGCATGGTCTTAACAGCAGTTACGCCGCCGGCCAGAGTTTTAAGGATGGAATCATGACCCGGGACGAGGACATCCTTCATCCATATCTGGGGCGTTACAGGGTCTGTCGCCTCATTAACATCAGACATGCCGGTAAGGGCGTAATGAACATGGGTATCTATAATACCCGGCATGATATATTTTCCGCTGGTGTCGATTACTTTAATGCCGGCCGGAATCAATACATCTTTGCCGATAGCTGTTATCTTGCCGTTGCGGATAACAATGGTTCCGTTTTCGATCGTTCCTTTGGTCAAGGTCAGAAGAGTTCCTCCTTTAAGAGCCAAGTCCTGAGCTAAACCGGAGGCGGTAATAATAAGTATTATTGCGAGTAATAAAACAAGTTTTTTTATCATGTTTCCTCCTTATATGAGAAAAATAAAAATTACCTTGATTGGAGATAATTCTATATGTTTTCCCCCTGACTTTGCAAGCCTTTCCTCTGCCCTATTACTCCCTCTTCAGCTCCGGTTGATTAGGATTATAGTTTCCTCAGCTTTGAAGCTGGCTTTAATATCAAAGAATACTTGATAATAAGGCTTTTTTCAATGTGTAAGTCTTTCTCACGAATTCAGTTTTTTGATAAGGGAGTTTTGGCAAACTCTGTTAAAGCCTTTAACCAGTTTTTAGTCATGATTTCCAGTGTTTTTGCTCCTTTTTCTTTAGTAGCAAGGGTAGGATCTCCAATTAAGCCAGTAGCAGAGTAAGCTGGGTCTTTGGGATTGAGGGAAAATAGCCCGGGTTTATATCCGGGATAATGATTTTGGGTCACTCTATTTCCATAATCAGTAACCGCTTTTTCCATCTGGACAAGATCAGGTTGTAAGAAGAGATGAATAGATGTTTCTATTTCGTCAGCATGTCCTCCTATTTTCTGTTCCTGAAAGGAGAAGATTTCTTCGTTTTCAAGGTCGTCCCAGGATACCACCAAAGTGGGGATCCCTTTTTCAACTCTAATCTTTCTGGCCACAATGGATATTGGTAAACCCGTAGCTTTGAATATGCCGGTGTTTAGAAAGACAATACGTTTTGTGCCACAGCGGATCAGTGATAGAGCGATTTCAAGGATATAATTCTGAAATACATGGGCATCTGCAATTTCGGTTCCGGGATAATCTCGAAATGCGGGAAACCAACCATGTTGAATGGGGGGGGCTACAATGACCGGAAGAGCTGAAACAGCTTTCTGGCATAGATAATCCATGACCTTAAAATCAGCATTCATAGGAAGGTGGGGACCATGTTCTTTAGCTCCGGCTCCAAAAGGAATAATTACAATAGGCACTTCTTTTAATTTGTTTTGAGCTTCAGGCCATGTCAGTTCCCCTAAATAGGCACCCTTATTTTGAGCAAAAACAAGGGGAGATGAAAAAATAAAATTCATTATAAGAATAAATAAAACCATACGAAGCCATCTCATATCTGCCTCCAAGAAATTATTTTAATGGTTAAAATTTCATTAGTGAAATTTTACTATATCTACTTAAGAAAACGCAATACAGAGCTGTAGAGTAGTTAGTTCAATTATTATTGAAAAGATAAGTAATTTTAAATAAGATGGTCTTATAGGTAATTCAGATAGACTCAAAGTAGGAGAAAACATGAAAAAAAAACGCACAAAACTTAACCGGAGGCAGTTTCTTAAAAAACTGCCGGCAGCTGCAGTTGGACTAGCTGCTTTTCCATCTATAGTCCCGTCTTCAGTTTTTGGGAAGCCGGGCCATCCTGCCCCCAGCAGCAGGGTTGTAATGGCAGGCATAGGTTTCGGCATGCAGGGAATCCCCAATATGATAAACTTTTTAAGCAAGGATGAAGTACAGTGGGTTGCAGTTTGTGATTTAGATGAGGAACACTTAATAAAGGCGCGTGATATTGTCAATAAAGAATATGGAAACAAAGATTGTGCAGTTTTTCATGATTTTAGAAAACTCTGTGAGCGTAAAGATATCGATGCTGTCTCCATTGCTGTCCCTGATCAATGGCATGCCATTGTTGCAATCACATGTGCTAGGGCAGGATTTGATATTTTCGGGGAAAAACCTTTGACTCACAGCCTAGTAGAAGGACGTGCCCTTTGTGATGCCGTCAGCCGTTACGGTCGCATCTGGCAGACTGGAAGCTGGCAGCGTTCTGTGGCGAATTTTCATCAAGCATCTGAGCTAGTCCGGAACGGGCGTATCGGGAAGGTCAAAAAGATCGAGGTCGGATTACCCTCCGGCCACTATGATTTTGCCGGGACAAAAGGGCAGGAGACCATGGGGCCTCCACCTGAACATCTGGATTATGATTTCTGGCTTGGCCCTGCTCCTTATGCTCCTTACTGCCCGGCACGTGTGCACAGAAACTGGCGCTGGAATATGGACCTGGGCGGCGGGCAGCTTATGGACTGGATCGGACATCATGTAGATATCGCCCATTGGGGGATGGGCTGGGATTATACCGGTCCGGTTGAGGTTCAGGGCACAGGAGAATATACCAGGGCTGGAGTATGGAACAGCCCCACCCGTTATTATGTAAAAACCCGTTATGCTGATGGAACCCCCCTGATAGTCGCTGGAGGATATCCTGAAATCCGCAGCGGCACAAAGTGGATCGGTGAATACGGCTGGGTCTGGTGTGACCGGGGCGGCCTGGAAGCAGATCCGATATCTATGCTTGATGAGTTTATAGGCCCTGATGAAGAGAGATTGTATAAAAGCAGGGACCATTTTCAAAATTTTCTGGATTGTCTAAAGCTGCGAAAACAGACCATTGCTCCAGCTGAAGTGGCGCACCGTTCAGCCAGTGTGGGACACCTCGGTGTTATCGCTATTGAATTGGGGCGAAAAATTAGCTGGGATCCAAAAACCGAGACTATTAAGGGCGACCCTGAAGCTACCCGTTTGTTGAGTCGTGCTTACCGTAATCCCTGGCAATTAGGTTAGGAAAGAGGATAATATGAAAACAAAAAAGAAAACATTCAACTCTAAATTATCTCTTTGGATAAGATTAATGCTGGGGTTCTGTCTTCTATCAGGAACAATCGTTCTTGAGCTTAAGGCCGCCCAGCCTGGTCAAAACTTAAAGGATATTCTCAAGCAACTAACATCCTACAAGCAGGGCCAGAACGATGAAATAATTCTAAAATTCAATGATTATATTCGTAAACACCGGAAATCTCCTGAGTCGCGAGCAGTTTGTGAGGAAGAGCTTCTTTTTTTTCTTGACTCAGATGCCACCCTTGAAGCAAAGATGGAAGCCTGCCGGCATTTACGAATAATCGGAGGCGAAAAATCCGTGCCGGTGCTGAAAAAGAAACTCTTTAAGAAAGAGACTACGGATATGGCCCGTTATGCTTTGGAAAAGATTCCCAGTATTGCTGCTGAAAAAGCACTGCTTGATGCCCTTTCCAAAACCAGAGGGGAAATAAGGCTCGGGATCATCTCTTCATTAGGTCAGAGGAAAGTTGCAGATGCAGTAACTCCTTTAGCAGGGCTGATGCGTGGACCCGGTACTGAAACGGCCCTTGCTGCTGTAACAGCGTTGGGATGGATAGCTGCTCCTGAAGCAGCTGAGGTTCTTGCGGAAACTTTAAGTACAGCCACAGGAAATATTAAAGCTCAAACAGCTTCATCCCTGCTAAAATGTGCGGAAAAATTTCAGCTGCAAGGGCACCAAAAAAAAGCTGCCGAAATCTATGACGCCCTTTTGTCTGCGGATATCCCAGCTTTATTACAGCGGGCTGCTGGGCGCGGCAAGATCTCGGCAGGCGGTGCTAAAGCCGGCCTGATGATCCTTGATATTCTAAAAAGCAGGAATAAAGAAATGTATACCCCTGCTATTGGGATGATCAGCGATGATTTTGACGATTTATCTCTTAAAGCTGTATGTAATACATTACTTGAACTTCCAGTAGAAAACCAAGTCCAGTTATTAACGGTCCTGTCCCGGTTTCAGAAGCCAGAAGTACTGTCAGTTGTAAAAGAGGTGGTTAAAAGTCAGGAAAAAAGAGTAAGGATTGCTGCTCTGGAAGCGCTTGGTAGTCTTGGGGATGCTTCTATGGTGAACTTTTTCTCCCTTTATGCTGCTGAATCTACAGGAGTTGAACAAAGTACTGCCCGGAACAGTTTGGGGAATCTTAAAGGAGCTGGAGTAGATCAGGCTGTCCTGGCTGGATTAGAAAAAAACACATATCCTCAACTTCGGAATGAACTTATCCGTTGTATTGAGGAGCGCCGGATTAAAGAAGGTCAACCTGTTTTATTTGCCATAATCCGTGATGCAGAGCCGGAAAACCGCATTCAGGCTATTAAGGCGCTTAAAGTACTTGCTGAGCTCTCTGATCTTTCCCGTCTCATAAACATTATGCTTGAAGCAAATAGTGAAAGAGAGCAAGACGAGATGATAGTCACAATAGCTTCTGTTGCCGGAAAAAATAGAGATCCGTACAACCGGGGGACCGTAGTGGTTGAGAAGCTGTCTGAAGTCAAAGATGTAAGAGGCCGGGCCGCATTAATCCGAACTCTGGGAATGATCGGTGATGATAGTACCCTTACAGTTCTGCGCCTGGCTTTGGCAGAAAAAAACGAGGATATCAGAGACGCTGTAATACGGGCCCTTTCAGAATGGCCGACCCTGACGGCAAGAGATGATGTATTCCGAATCGCAAAAGTATCCGATAATCTTACCCATCAAGTACTAGCATTAAGGGCCTATATACGTATGATAGGAATGGAAGAGTTCCGCTTACCACAAGCAGCTGTCGAATCTATAAAAGCAGCGCTAAAAATAGCCCGGCGTTCAGAAGAGAAAAAAGCTGTACTGGGGATGCTGCCCAGATTTGCCTGCCAGGATGCGCTGGAGCTGGCAGAATTTATGCTGGAAGACAAAGATGTGATGTCTGAGGCTCAGGCGGCAGTAGATTCAATTAAAGAAAGGCTTAAAAAATAAATCAAGAAGGGAGATTTTTTTATGATAGAAGGAGTTCAACCGGGTTCTAAAACTCCCCGGCTAAGATATGCCATGGTAGGCGGGGGACAGGGTGCGTTCATCGGAGATGTACATAGAAAAGCCATTGCTATGGATGGCGAGGCAAAGCTAGTTGCAGGGTGTTTTTCCCAGGATTTTAAAAATACCTTAGCAACCGGAGAAATGCTAGGCTTGAGCAAAGAACGCTTGTACCGCACTTATCAAGAGATGATAGAGGCGGAAAGGAAGCGTGCTGATGGAGCTGATTTTATTATTATTGCCACTCCCAATAATACTCATTTTCCCATAACTAAGATGGCACTTGAGCGGGGCTTTCATATCGTCTGCGAGAAACCCCTTACTACAGACAGCAAGGAAGCAGAAAAACTTGGCTGCTTGGCTGCAGAAAAAGACCTGCTTTTTTGTGTGACTTATGCCTATACTGGGTATCCTGTTGTCAAACATATGCGGGCTATGGTAGCTCATGGAGACCTGGGGGATATACGTTTTGTCAATGCCGAATATCCCCAGGAATGGCTGGCTTCCCAGCTTGAAGAAACCGGACAGAAACAGTCTGCCTGGAGGACTGACCCAAAACGGGCGGGAATATCCAATTGTGTCGGTGATATCGGAAGCCATATCGAAAATATGGTATCTTACATAACCGATTTAAAGATCAGATCCCTCTGTGCCAGACTGGATACGATTATAGAAGAACGGATCCTGGATGATAATGCTTCCATTATGCTTGAGTATGACAATGGAGCAAAAGGATTGTATTGGAGCTCTCAGATCGCCATCGGACATGATAATAGCTTCAGGGTTAGGATATTCGGCACAAAAGCCTCTTTGGAATGGTGTCAGGAAAAGCCTAATTACTTAAAAATCTCTTACCTCAACAAGCCGACTGAGATCGTCTCGCGGGGGCGTGATGAATTTTATCCACATGCACAGAAATACTCTCGTATCCCATCAGGTCATCCGGAAGGATATTTTGAGGCTTTTGCCAACCTCTATTCGACTTTTATCCCAGCCCTTGCCAAAAAGATATCCGGGAAAACACTATCTGAAGGCGACCTTGATTTTCCTGGGGTAGAGGCAGGGATCCAGGGAGTAAAATATATTGAAAGGTGTGTTGAGAGCTCTAAAAACGGAGCAATCTGGCTTTAAATTAAAGGAGGCTGAATTGAGCAAACCAATTACTATATTTACCGGACAGTGGGCTGATCTGCCTTTTGAAGAGATTTGCCGGAAGGCAAGCAGCTGGGGCTATGATGGCTTGGAAATAGCCTGCTGGGGTGATCATATGAATGTGCAAAAAGCCGCCCGGGACTCTGCCTATGTAGAGGAGAAAAAAGAGATACTAAAAAAATATAACCTAAAATGCTGGGCTCTGGGGGCCCATCTTGCCGGTCAGTGTGTAGGAGACCGGTACGATGAAAGGCTGGATGGATTCGCTCCGGATGAAGTAAAAGGAAAACCAGAAGAGCTGCGTGCCTGGGCAGTCAAAGAGATGAAAGCCACAGCTAAGGCTGCAAAAAACATGGGATGTTATGTAGTTACAGGATTTATGGGTTCGCCTATTTGGAAATTCTGGTATTCTTTTCCTCCCACCAGTGAGGAAATGGTGGAAGCAGGCTTTGAAAGAATATATAAACTGTGGACTCCGATCTTTGATGAATTCGACCGCTGCGGGATTAAATTTGGTCTTGAAGTACATCCTACAGAGATCGCTTTTGATCTCTATACGGCAAAACGGCTTCTGGGAAAACTAAAAAATCGTCCCACCTTTGGTTTCAACTTTGACCCCAGCCACCTGGTTTGGCAGGGGATGGAACCGCATTTGTTTATCCGGGAATTTAAAGACAGGATATATCATGTGCACATGAAAGATGTAGCTGTTACCCTAGATGGGAAAGCCGGGATACTAGGCTCTCATCTTCCCTTTGGAGACCTGCGCAGGGGGTGGAATTTCAGGTCTCTGGGCCATGGTGATGTCGATTTTGAAGAGATCATTAGGGAGCTGAATGATATCGGATATAAAGGTCCGCTTTCTGTTGAGTGGGAAGATAACGGTATGGACCGGGAGTGCGGAGCTCAGGAATCGGTTGAATATGTTAAGTCCATTAATTTTTCTCCTTCAGAT
>JAUWNW010000194.1 GCA_030612445.1 Candidatus Aminicenantota bacterium | reverse complement strand
CCTGGCAGAACGGATTCAATGTGGATGAAGTTGCGGATTACTATGATAGTATTGATTTTAGCGACTGGACCCATACCCTCAGCCGTGCTCCTATGTTAAAGGCCCAGCATCCTGATTATGAATTATTTCAAGCAGGAGTTCATGCGGACCGAGGACTTTCTTGTTCTGATTGCCACATGCCTTACCGGAGCGAAGGAGCGATTAAATTCACTGACCATAAAATCCAGAGCCCGCTTAACAATATCGTCAACACCTGTCTGGTTTGTCACCCCGAAACTGAAGAAAAACTGAGGCAAAACGTTTATGAGCGGCAGGATAAAATAGCACAACTTAAAGAGCTGGCAGAAGCAACTCTGGTTAAAGCTCATATTGAAGCTAAAACCGCCTGGGATAACAGGGCTGCAGAAGATGATATGGAAGCTGTTTTAAATCTTATCCGGCAGGCCCAGTGGAGATGGGATTGGGTGGGATCGGCAAATGGGGTAGGCATTCACGCTCCCCTTGAATCAGCCAGAGTCCTAGCAACGGCTATCCAAAAAGCAGGAGAGGCCCGTAATCTGTTGGCCGTGATCCTAACCCGCCAAGATCAAAAGCTTCCTCTGCAGATGCCTGATATTTCCACCAAAGAAAAGGCTCAAAAATACATTGGCCTTGATATGGAAAAGCTGAAGAAAGATAAAACGGATTTCCTTAAAGATAAAGCCGCCAAATGGGACATAAAGCCAAAAAAGAGCATTCCCCCCAAACCGGTTAAGAAAGAGCAAAAATAGTACAAGTAGAATGCACCTTAAGAATTATTATCTATTACTAATGAATTTTATTTTCATTCACTTAGTATTATAATTGATGTTAAGCCAGGAGGGAAAGATGGACATTGCCTATTTTGAGCCTTTAAGACGGGCGTGGAGCCGCATGAAAGAGGCTCTTTTTAGACCTTTTAATCTTAACAAGTGGTTTGTTGTAGGATTTAATGCGTTCTTGGCAGGATTAATTGATTATGGGAATAGAGGCTCAGGCTCAGGTTCCAGAGGGGGTAGAGATTTAAACTTCCGAGAGTTTCTTAATATTCCCCATAAAGTCTGGGATTGGTTGATGAGTCATCCCGGCTGGTTTATTGCTATTATATTTGTTGGGTTGTTTTTAATAGCGCTAACGATCGTCTTGACCTGGGTCAGTTCGAGAGGAAAATTCATGTTTTTGGATAATGTGGTTCGCGACAGTGCAGCCATCGTAAAACCGTGGAAACAGTACAAGAAAGAGGGAAACTCATTGTTTTTATGGCGCCTGGGATTCGGACTGATCTGCTTTGTCCTTTTTATCCTGTTTATAGTATTGTTCTTTTCTGCTACCACCAATATCTACCAGGCAAATTATTACTCGCATGTTCCTATCGTATTTATTATCTGGATGGGCTTATTTTTTCTTTTTGGTGCTATTGTCACCGGATATATTGCTTTATACTTGAAGGACTTTGTTGTTCCTCTTATGTATAAGAATAATATTACTACATGCCAGGCCTGGAAACGTTTCCTGACAATTTTTAAACAGCATATTTTGCATTTCCTCTTTTATGGGTTATTTATATTCGGGCTGAGTTTTCTGGTTATAATCTCGATAATCATTGCTGGACTTTTAACTTGTTGTGTCGGTATTCTATTGTTGATCATTCCATATATAGGAACTGTCCTAACCTTGCCATTCTGGTATACTTTCAGAGCTTTCAGCCTGGAATACTTTGCCCAATTCGGTCCGGATTATAATGTATTCCCTCCGGCTGAAGAATTACCTGCAGCCTCACTGTAAAGTCTTTGAAAATTGACATCCAGGTGGATTACCACATCCACCAACTGTTCTCAAACCGGTAAGAATTTGCTTTTTTTGTGCATGACAATAAACTACTGATCAAGAAACTCCCGATTCTCATAGATATTCCACTCTTTACTCAGCTGCCATGCTAAGCTGAGCTTGTGGGGGGAGGGGCTCTCTGCTTCTTTTTCTGTCATTTATAACTGCTAAATTGCTATTGCGGTATAACGTACGCATCACCAGCCGGTAAAGCCAACTGGGTCCGCGTAATAGCGAGTTTTATGATACTTTTGTCAAAAACGAAAAACGCCATGGCTTTTCCGGTCTGAGTGCAAGCATTTGTTCGGCGTAGCTGAAATCTATATTAGTATCTTAAGGGTTAGGATTTCCTTCATTATGATAAAATGATTGTCCAGTGAATAAATTTCACAATTATTTTGTTTTGCGTTTTGGGCGATTATTAAATCTGGTATACCAACACCATTCAATCCATTTTTGAGGCATTTGTATTGATAGTCAATGATCTGGACCCAACTAATGGACAAATTCAACCTGTTGATATTTAGCAATAAATTGGTCAGTTTTCTTTGCTTTCGAACTTTTAGGAAGGGTATCAGCTCTGCCAGAATTAGATCATTTGTTACAATGAGATTTTCATCAATTAAAAAATCAAGCTTTTCAAAATTATTTCCTATCCTGAAATACTCAACCCATACTGAAGTATCGACTAATACTGGCATTAACGTCCTCTGATTGTATTTAAATCAATGTCCAAATCGATTTTTCCTTTAAATTCTTTTAACTCCGCAATTGTTGATTTTCTGATTAATTCTTCCAAGGCTATGATGATGACTTTGGTTTTTGTCTTCGCATGGGTGGCTTTCATAGCATCATTTAATAAATCTATAGGTAAATCAAGCGTTGTTCTCATAATCGGCCTCCTTTATCCTTTATGCATATAAATACCACATTGTGCATAAGGTGTCAAATTTTACATGCCGAAGTAAGGATGCTTACTTTAATGTTTGTGTATTGATAATGCGCATAATATATTGTATGCTTTATACAGGAGGTGATACACATGGCCCGTTTAAACATTACACTACCAGATGAAATAGCAAGAAAACTGGCAAGCAAACACAATAAAAGTCGCTACATTGCCCTAGCATTGGAAGAAAAGCTTGAACGAGAAAGGAAGAAAAAAACAGAGAAGCTCCTCTTAGAAGGCTACAAGGCAACATCCAAAGAAGATGCGAAGGTGCAAGCTAATTGGGCAAAGGCAGGCCTAGAACAATGGGATTAAAAAAATGTCCGGAAAGGGGCGAAATTTATCTTGTATGTTTGGATCCAACGATTGGCTCCGAAATCAATAAAACTCGTCCCGCTTTAATAATTTCCAATGACATAAATAATCAAGCTGCGCAAACTGTAACTGTTATTCCTATCACTTCTAGTACAGAAAAGATTTACCCTTTCGAGACCCTTTTACCCTCTCAAGAATCAGGTCTTCCTAAAAACTCTAAAGTAAAATGCAACCAGATAAGAACTATAGATAAGAAACGGCTGGTAAAACTTTTAGGGAAAGCTTCGCTTAAAAAATTAAAAGAAATTGAAAACTCCCTGCTTATACATTTGGGAATCTATTTTTAAAATAATGGATAGGATAATATTCAAACTGTAATGACCCCCGAAAATCAAGACACTTATTTCGGTAAATTAAGGTAGAGCAAAAGATTCCAGAAAAAGAGGCTTCATCAGAGCCTATATAAACGCCTATTTCGATTTGGTACATATCTCAGCATCCCCCTGAAACAGCTTCTTGGGCCTGCAAACACGCCCACTGCTGCTGAAATTCTTCCGGGCTTTGATATCCTAAAGCTGAATGAACATAAAGTCGATTGTAATCTTCCCTGATCCAGTTCTCGATACCATCTCTTGATTCTTCAAAAGAGGTGAACTCATTCAACCAGAGGAGTTCCTCCTTTATCGTCCGTATTACCCGTTCGGTCTCAGCATTACCCTTGGGATTGTTATAGGAACAGAAGATTTGCTCGATCCCCATGATCGATGTATTCCGCATGAAAGAGACCGAGGTCGGTTGGGAGCCGTTGTCGCTTATAAGCTTGAGGCCCTGGTCTCGGGCTCCCCAGGGAAATTCTTCGCATATTGCCAGG
>JAUWNW010000153.1 GCA_030612445.1 Candidatus Aminicenantota bacterium | reverse complement strand
GTGCAGCCCGCTAGAAGCGAGGCCGATGATCTTATCTCCCGGCTTACAGGTCGAACCGTCAATGATCTTGTTTTTCTCCACAATCCCCACACTAAATCCGGCCAGATCAAGCTTTTCTCCGGTATACATACCGGGAAGCTCGGCTGTTTCTCCCCCGATAAGAGCACAGCCCGCCTCCTGGCAGCCCTGGGCTATACCTTTCATCAGAGCATAAAGTTTATTTTCGTCCAGTTTTCCGCAGGCAATATAGTCGAGAAAAAAAAGCGGCTCTGCTCCGGTCACAATCACATCATTTACGCACATGGCCACAAGATCGATACCAACCGTATCATATTTTTGCAAAAGGTCAGCCAACAGCAGCTTAGTCCCTACTCCGTCAGTAGAAGAAACTAAAACCGGATCTTTTTTTCCTTTTAGCTGTGGCATAAAAAGGCCGCTGAATCCTCCCAGCTTACCGAGCACTTCCGGCCGGCCGGTCTTTTTCAGCAGAGGTTTTATCTTTTTTATAAAAGCATCCGCCTTGTCAATATCAACTCCAGCTTTTTTATAAGTCATTCCGGACATTTTATTTCTCTTTTTTTTAGATTACCTGCTTTATATCACCACCGTAAATTCAAGTCAAATATCCAAGGAAATTCTCAGCCCCCGCCTGAAAAATATTAACCAAATATAACCTATCATCCATATCAATATTTTTCCTGAATAGTTCAGGTCAGATTATGCTATAATAAAAAAATGAAAAAAAATGTCATATTCAACATAATATTTTTATTTTTTCTAACCTCTATCTTACCAGGATTCAGCCTGCTTGACGAAGAAAAAAGCATAACAACAATTTTTCTGGTAAGACATGCAGAAAAAGCACAGGATGGCACCTCTGACCCACCGCTTACCTCCGAAGGTAAGGCCCGCGCTCAAGAACTTACTTACATATTAAAACATGTTCCCCTTGATGCCATCTATTCAACTCCCTACAAAAGAACGCAGCAGACAGCTCTTCCTACAGCAGAAGCCCACAGCCTGCAGATAAATTCCTACCAGCCTGGAGAAGAAGAAATCTTCCTTAAAAAAGTTCTCAGCAAACATACAGGAGGAAATGTCCTTATAATCGGCCACTCAAATACAGTACCTGTTTTAGCCAATCATCTGTCAGGCACCACCCAATTCTCGCCACTGGATGATAACACTTATGATAATATCTTTATCCTCTCAGTCCCCCAAAAAGGACATCCAGTAATAACACGACTTCGATTCGGAGAGCATACCCCGGAATTAATCAAATATAGAAAAAACAAAGCTCCTTAGATATAATTAAGTGGAGATTGTCATGAATAAAAAAAAATCCTAGCGTAAAGAGTCGCATACATGTTACACATCAGAAACTTCAGCATCATAGCCCACATCGACCACGGGAAGTCCACCCTGGCAGACAGGCTTATCCAGGCATCGGGCCTTGTCTCTCAGAGAGATTTTCGGGATCAGATACTGGATACCATGGAACTCGAGAGGGAGCGCGGAATCACCATCAAGAGCCAGACGGTCACCCTCCCCTACACGGATAAAAAGGGTGAAAAATACGAACTCAACCTCATCGACACCCCGGGCCATGTGGATTTTTCCTATGAGGTGTCCCGAGCCCTGGCCTCCTGCGAAGGTGTCCTCCTCCTGGTGGATGCCTCCCAGGGCGTAGAAGCCCAGACCGTGGCCAACCTCTATATGGCCATGGAAAACGACCTGGCCATTATCCCCATCATTAACAAGATAGATCTTATCTCCGCGGATATAGAAAGGACCAGGGAACAGATCGAAAACGAGCTGGGGCTCGACCCAGACATGGCCATTCTGTGTTCCGCCAAAGAGGGAACAGGGGTAGACGCGATATTCGAAGCTATAGTGAAGCACATCCCTCCTCCCAAGGGCAGTCCCGATGCGCAGCTTAAATCCCTCATCTTCGACGCAAAGTATGACTCTTATCGGGGAACCATCATCGCCTGCCGCATCTTCGAGGGGACTGTTATGCCCGGTGACATTATCCGCCTCATGTCCAATGGGGCGACATACAAGGTGGAAGAGGTGGGCCTCTTCCAGATAGCCCAAAAATCCAAAGCGAGCCTGTCCGCTGGGGAAGTAGGATACATCACGGCCGGCATCAAAAAACTGGGAGACACCCGGATCGGGGACACCTTAACCCTGGATGCGGACCCCAGCACGGAGCCCCTGACCGGTTTCAAGGAAGCCAAACCCATGGTCTTCTCCTCCATCTATCCCATGGCCTCCGATGAGTACCAGTCGCTGCGTGATGCCCTGGAAAAATACCAGCTTAATGACGCCTCTCTGACCTATCAAAAAGACTCGTCAGCGGCCCTGGGACAGGGATTCCGGTGCGGCTTCCTGGGGCTCCTGCATCTGGAGATATTTCAGCAGCGCCTGGACCGGGAATACGAACAAGCGATCGTCATGACCGTACCCAGCGTGGAGTACAGGTTCACCCTCAAAAACGGGGAAACACTCACCATCGACAATCCCCACTATTATCCGGATCCTGCCCAAATCCAGGGTACGGAAGAGCCCTACATCAAGGCCTCTCTGTTTTTTCCCGAAAAGTACATGGGCATGGTGATGAAGCTGTGCCTGTCCCGCAGGGGCAGCAATCCTCGCACTAACTACCCGACGCCGGAGAGAATCGAGCTCATCATGGAAATGCCCCTGGCCGAAGTCATCTATGACTTCTACGACACTCTTAAGACCATAACCCAGGGATACGGATCCTTTGACTATGAGCCGATCGATTACAGAGAGAGCGACTTGGTGCGGCTGGATATTCTGGTCAACGGAGAGAAGGTCGATGCGTTGTCCCTCATCGTACACAGGGACAAGGCTAGAGACTGGGGGGTCAAGATCTGCAGCCGGCTGAAAGACGAGATCCCCAGGCACCAGTTCAAGATACCCATTCAAGGGGCCATAGGTGGCAACATCATCTCAAGATCCACCATCTCACCCTATAGAAAAGATGTGACCGCCAAGCTCTACGGAGGGGATGTCACCCGCAAGCAGAAGCTCCTCAAGAAGCAGAAAAAGGGCAAGAAGCGCATGAAAATGGTGGGAGCGGTCATGATCCCTCCGAGCGCCTTCGCCGCGGTTCTGAAGACAAAAGACAGGTGAAACACGCTTCCCGCATAGCCTATTTCTTGGGCCCTTCTTATTGACAGGATATGTTTGCTCTTTGTATTATGGTTGATGTAGCAGCTCACAGGAAAATTATAAAAGGAGAAGCATAAATGAACCTTAAAGGGATTGTTTTCATCTGTCTATCTCTCTTGTTTGTCTGCCTCTCTACTTCATTTGCTATCAATCCAGATGAAGTTCAGGAAACAGGAGAATTCACCAATTATAAAGAGCTACGGCAGCATATCGGGGAGCTTTACCAGCAGAAGAATTACCAGGAAGCGGCTGATCTGCTGGAACGGGCCTTGGACCGGTTTCCCGATCATATTCTAGCCAACACCTATAACTTATCTTTAATGTATACACATCTCGCTGAATATACAAAAGGCGCTCAAGCGCTTCTCTCTGGATTGGAGCATGATATTTTTTACAGCAAGTATGCCTTTGTAGGCAAAATCTGGGCTCCTTTGAAAAAGACAGACGCTTTTAAGAAATTTAAAGAACAAAACGAGGCCATAAGGATTGAGGCGCAAAAAAAGGCCAAACCGGAAATCCTCGTCCTCAAGCCTGAAGGATTTACTGCATCGAAAAAGTATCCGCAGTTTATCGTCACACCCAATATCGGGCACTGGTTCCCGGAGAATATGGATAATAAAATCGATTCGGCAATCGATTTTATTCAGAAGAAAGAGAAATGAAGATTCAAGATATCCCCTTCACTTTCACCGATTGGAAGCAGATCCCTTTTGAAAAATTTTACTCAGATATCCCAACTCATTGTTAGTCAGTTTTTCTTAAATCATTTTAATTCATCTTTCGTATTGAACCTTCCATCTTCATTATCAAGACTCTAACTGAATTGAAATTATCTTATATCCGCGAGAGATGGATGGGAAATCAGGAAGTTGCGGATATCTGCAGCCAGTTTTTTAAGGTCAGGTTCGTGGACATACATCATGTGCCCGGCTTCATAGTATTTCATCGTAATCCGTTCCGGCAGGATTCCATGCCGGCTCAAAGTAAATTCAGCGTCAAAGAACGGTGTGGCGAAATCATAATAGCCGTTTGCGACCATAACTCTAAGGTCAACATTGCGCCGCAGTGCAGATGAAAGGCGGCGAGCCACATTAACATATGACGGCTCCCAACGCTGACTATCGGGTACGGGACGCCAGCTCCACTTCCCTCCCAGCGAACGGTTGGACGTACGATAGGGCCTGTCCATTTTCACTTTGAGCTCGGTCGCCAGATAGTGATTGATTCCGGCTGTATACGCACTGGTGATCGCATCGCTGGCAGCATCACTTTCCGGCCGTACGGCTGTGTCGTCAATGTCATCCCTGAGGTAGCGCCCATCCAACCGGCCTACCGCCAGTCCTTTTTCCCGAAGGAGCTCTTTACGGAAGCGTGGAGACAGTACCCGAAGGTCGGCATGCAGAATATAAGCCTCATCCAATCCTGTGAAATAGGCCAACCGTTCCGCAATCCGTTTCCGTTCCCTGTTTTTCAGTCCACTCCCCTTGAAAAGGGCCGGTGCATACTCATTAAAAGCGAACTGACGCGCGGATTCAATAAAGTCTTCCAAGGATTGGTCTTTTCCGGCTCTGCCATGATAACGGGCAGTGGCTGCCATGGTCGGTAGGTAGGTGATGTAGGAGATCAAGTTATCATGTGCCGGAGTAGAACCGGTATAGTCGAGCGCTTGTGATATAAGAATAAGGCCGTTAAGCGCCACATCCTGTTGGTTTTCCTTTAATTATTTAGGTTTAAATAAGATATCACAGGCAATAAAACTCGTCAATTTTTCTCAAATATTATCTTATCTCCAGCTTGGGTTTGAATCCGGATGAGTTTATCCCTTCAATAAGTTAACATGGCCGGAGCGCCAAATAAGGGGTTTAGTTTTTACATATTATAGATCCAGGGCAAAGAGAATAGCTTCACCTACCTCCAGAAGTTTCTCTTTTGGTAGAGTCAGTATAAGCGGCCCCAATTTATTTTTAGAAACCGTCTGTATATGATCAAAATTAATGGCGCAGTCTTTTAACATACCATCATATTTAGAAAGGAATACTTCACTGGGAATATCTCTGACTGTTGAGGTGATCGGCGCTATTGTAACTTCCCCCAAGACAGCCAGGATGGAATCTCGGCTGAGGATCAATACAGGTCTCCTTTTGTCCGGCGCTTTAAATTTGTACCATCTTATCTCACCTCTTCTCATTCATCCCCCCATTCCTGCTCCTTTTCCCACACGCTAAACTCCTGTTTTTTTGGGGGATAAAGTTCATATCCCTTCCTGTGTTTTTCTTCCAGATATTTGATGTTGATGCTGTGAACTGCATCCTCTAAAGCTTTTCTGGTAAACGCAGACCGGGTTGTGTTGAGCTTTTTGACGATCTTGTCGACTAATTCGACCAGATCATCGTCCAAAGTCATTTGTACGGTACGCATGATATCCTCTATTTTTTTATGGATTAATATAGCTATACTAATCCACATAACATTATTTGTCAAGATCAATTTGGTAATAGATTCCACTGCCGCCTAAAGCGCAGCGAACCTGTTATCTGAGGAAAGAGGGCGCTTCTTGTTGACAGTATATGTTTTCTCTGGGTAATATTGTTGATGCAGCAGCTTAAAGGGTGAAAGGTTGATGATATTGAGGAGAGATTGTCATGAATAAAAAAACCAAATTCCTATATTGGAGTGATAAACAAAAAATATCGCATGTTTCCCAAGGCTTGTTCCGTTCAAGTTACAAAACGATAAATAGTTTTAAGGGAGTAAGCCTTCTTTTTCAAAAAGTAGGATTTTCAAAAAATCCAAGAAATCCCAAGGATTTTAAAAATAAGTACAAAGCAAAAACAATAAAAGGCGACACAATAGTAATTGACGAAGCATCAGGATTGATGTGGTACCAGGGAGGATCTTCCCGGTTTATGAGTTATTTTGATGCCAAGGAATGGATTATTGAGCAAAACAATAAAGGATTCGCCGGGTATTATGACTGGCGTCTCCCTACAGCAGAAGAAGTTATCTCTTTACTTGAAAGCAATAAAACAAGCAATGGCATGTATATCGATCCAATATTTTCTCAGCAGCAGAGCTGGTTCTGGACAGGCGACAAATTCAATTCCAATCGGGCTTTTGTCGTAAGGCTGCCAGGTGCGCTTTTAGTCGATAGCCTACTGGTAAATTTCAGCTATGTTCGTCCGGTTCGTTCTCTGTGACTTTCCTGTGCCTTGGTGCTTATTCCGGTGAAACCGGACACTAATTCAGGAGTTATCCGGACACCCTTCGGAGCGAAGCGACGCTGGTCTTTCATTATACTTCCAAGTGGCCGGAATGGGTCAAGGAAGACTTCTTTTTTCTCAGCAGTTGGGCTGTGTTCGTTCAGACACATTAGTGACACAATTAGGTAAATATTTATGATAGAATCGGGATCACAATGAGAATAGGACCTACAAGCAATTATGGTTTGATCATACCAAGGGCGGATTATATTAATTCAATTGTCA
>JAUWNW010000080.1 GCA_030612445.1 Candidatus Aminicenantota bacterium | reverse complement strand
TCGGTGGCCCTAAAATGTCCCACTTTCCTTCAGAGAAATACCGGCCGCGTTCGTTCTGAACCACATAGGCGAAGCCGTGCTTTATGTATTTGTAAGCCGTTTGAAAATTACGAGTACTTAATTTTCCGTCCTGCCAGGAATTAAAGTTATAAGGAGTTCTGGAAAAGATAACCCCAACAGGCTTGTCTGTTTTTGGTCGGTAGACATCAGTTGCAAGCCTGACACCATCGCGCATGGGAACCATAACTTTCTGCTCGATAATCGCGATTGATTTTAGCGAATCAAGGATGTTTTTCTGGGCGGAAACAGGTAATGTCCCTAAGCAGCAAAGTACAAAGATAAGCGAAATAATAAGATGTTTTTTGGTTTTCATTTAATATCCTCCTTAGTTAACCTAACTTTAATCTACGCGATACTGAATTTTCTTGATATTTCCTTACAGTAATAACTTATCAGTATCTTTTTTATATAGCAAGTTCAATATCTGAGGTAAGCTCAGGGATAAAACCCGCGCCCTAAATTAGCCGTAGTCAGAGATTTCTATTGGATGAGAAAAATTTCATCTTTGTATCGTCATATAAAAAAAGATTAAAAATAATCACTTATATTATTGACTGATATATCGATATATGATAGTCTCCTAAAATGATACGGACTTTTTCAGACAAAACTACCAGAGATGAAGTAAGAATCACAGATTATCATTAGGAGAATATCATGCTTCCAAAAAATAGACCCCCTACCCATCCAGGAGAAATGTTATTAAAAGAATTTCTTAAACCATTAGGTGTTACTCAATTAGAATTAGCAAATCATCTTGGATGGCCGTATGCACGACTTAATGAAATAATCAATGGACGCAGGGGAATTTCAGCTGATTCTGCTCTGGCATTAAGTGATGCATTAGGTACAGATCCCAAATTCTGGCTTAATCTTCAAAGAGATTGGAACCTCTGGCACAGTCTTCAAAAACATGATGCCGTTCCCCCTTTACAAAAGGCTATGCCTTAAGGGCTAATCTTTATCCCTTTTAGATAGCAAGCTTTATATCTGAGGGAAGATAGCGAAAAATATATTTACCAGGTACTATTGATTATGAAGCGATTATATAATATAATTGTTTCATAATATGAAGCGAAAGTAAATCAAATATGCGTTATATATGGAATTCAAAAGATTGGCCTAATTTCAAATGGCAAAGTGACAAGATAATCAATATTTTGAGTCATGCGAGGTTATTACAGGGTAAATTATTAAGTAAAATTTCTTCTCTTGGGTTTGATTATAACCAGGAATCAAGATCAGAGGTATTAATAGAAGAAGCAATAAAAACTGCATCTATTGAAGGAGTACACTTTGATAAAGAAGCGATAAGATCATCAGTTGCCAGAAGATTAGGTTTACCGGCTGCAGGTTTGAAAAAACCGGATAGAAATGCAGAAGGATTACTAGACGTGATTCTTGATGCGACAGAAAATTATAATAAACCTCTTACTTTAAGCCGGATAAAATCGTGGCAGGCAGCATTGTTTCCCACCGGATATTCCGGTTTAACAAAGATTGAGGTTGGAAAATGGCGAGGCAAGGATCCTATGCAGATAGTATCCGGACTAGTTTCCAAAGAAAAAGTTCATTATGAAGCCCCACCCGGCTCTAAGATTCCAGCCGAAATGAAACTTTTTTTAAATTGGTGGGCAAATGAAAAGAAATCGCTGGATGGATTGTTGCGAGCTGGAATTGCTCATATTTATTTAATATCAATACATCCATTTGAAGATGGTAATGGAAGAATAGCCCGGGCACTTACAGATATGGCATTAGCTCAGGATGAAAACCTGGCTCAAAGATACTACTCTCTTTCCAGTAGAATAATGACTGAAAGAAAAGCATATTATGAAATCTTAGAAAAATGCCAAAAAGATTCTCTTGATATAACAAATTGGCTTCAATGGTTTCTTAATTGTTTTATCCATGCAATGGAAGATTCAGAGACTTCTATAATTAATATTATCCAGAAATCTTTCTTTTGGAAAAAACATGCCCAGACAATATTTAATAAAAATCAGCAAAAAGTAATCAATCGTTTATTAGATGCAGGTGTTAGCGGTTTTAAAGGAGGATTAAGTACAAGAAAATATGTAGGAATGACAAAAGTAAGTAGGGCAACAGCATACAGAGATATTACTGATTTAGTCCAAAAAAAAGTATTAAAGTCTAACAAGGAAAAAGGCAGAAGCGTGTCCTACGAATTGATTTCCCCCTTGGGATTAGTAATCCAATCCAAATAACACAAATTAAACTTCAATATAAGCAGATGACCCGGAACCAGATTGAGAAGATGTCTATACAAATTAGAAAAATAGACCGCAGCATAGCAGATGGAGGAATCATTATTAAGTATCTGAATTGATATAATTAGGTTGAAATCTCTCTCCATTTTATTACCTACAATTTTGTAGTGAATTCCACATTTTTGTCGGAATACTTATCCTGCTAAATATGTATGTTGTTCATAATATTAAAGATAACAAAATGGCACAATAATTGCTTTAAATATAGCTAAATTTATTTTGGAGGTTAAAATGAGTATCAAAAAAACATTTGTGTTAGGTGTATCTCTTTTGATCCTGGGTTTAGGTTTTGCTTTTGCCGGAGTCCAAAGTCAGGACACAATGGCAAGTCTCTCTCAGAATGGGCAGGGTGGAAATGGCTCAGGAAATGGTCCAGGTAAGGGCTCAGGAACTGGAGACAGTTCTTATGATATTAATACTGAGACCACTGTTATCGGCGAAGTCATTTCATTTTATTCTGTAAACGGCTATGCAAGCAATCCTAAAAATCCAATCATACTTCTTGAAGACAGCACTGAACTAATTGTTCAGACAGGTCCCTCCTGGTTTATGGACAATCAGGAATTCTCAATCAAACTTAATGATATAATCATTGTTATTGGCTCTTTAATCACTAGCGCCAATGGAAATTCTGTTATACTTGCCAGAGAAATCACATCAAGTGGAGTAACCCTTGTACTCAGAGATGAACTGGGATACCCGGTATGGAAGGGAACAAGAGGTCAAGGCAGCAGCGAAAGAAATCCGAACTCCTACATGAATATAGTCTATGATATTACCCTTGAAACCACAGTTTCTGCAAATGTTGAGTCTGTTACAGTTGCCTCCTGTATCCCTGGCACATACCCCGGATACCAGATGATAGTCACTCTGGAAGATGGTTCTTCTTTAAACGTAATGCTTGCTCCATTCTGGTACCTCACCAATCAGGAATTCAGCATTGAAAACGGAACTGAAGTTGCGCTTACAGGTATTTATTATACTCGGGAAGATGGCGGTGAAATATTTGTCTTAAGAGTCCTTGAAACCGATGAGTTCAAACTGATACTGAGAGATGAAACAGGTTTGCCAATGTGGCAGGCTTTCAGAGGCGGGAACATATAAGCTTTAAGATAAAGTGATAAGATAATTACATCCATTTTTATAATATTAATTACCGAGACTCAAACGCTTCTATAAAGGAGTACTCTGTTGAATAGAATTTTTCTGCCTCCAACTAACTTCAGACTCTCACTTAACTACATGCCACTCTACATTTCCTCTATCAAGATAATCACATCCATTTTTAGTAAACACTACAAGCTGTTCAATCGCAAATGTTAAACCCTTTTCACCCCATTCCGGAAGGGCAAAAGTAAAAGACGGTTCATGCGCATAGAGCGTATTATAATGGAGTGTAAGGGCAGGAGAAAGAAAGGGGTGCTGTTTGTACCCAGATCCAATTCCTGCAACGTATGTACCCCGGGAAAATTGTAATCCATTCGAAGAAAACCGCCGGATATACATGGGCGGGGGATGAAAACCGAATCTGGCTTTGGTCATTAGCGGATCCTTTGGTTTCATCTTATCACCAGCTTCCCGAATCTCTTGGGCGGTACGGCCTACTACGTATGCTTTTCTGTATTCATCCAGCATCTCGTTCATAATCCGCAAAACTTTTAGCAAATCTTCAGGAACATCTTTCTCTCCCTCCTGGAGGACATAAGCATAATGTTGAGTGTCGGTTTCCAAACCGAGCAGCAATATATCAGAATCCAAACCGACCACGTCCCCACGTCTGATAATTACATTTTCGACATCTGACCTGCCCTTGTGAAAATATTGGGAAGATTCTTTATATTCAGCGATCTTTGCCGGCCTTCTTCTTATATTTACGGAAGGGTGATTATCTATATCTAAATCAAGCTCCCGATATCTATGCCGTATCCACCAATTCAGGTCCCCGATCGTAGTGAAATCAGGCATAATAGCTTGATTTGAAAAGGCTTCTTCCAGAATATCATTTTGCACTCCCTGGACATAACGGTATGCACTTCTCTGCTCCGGGCCTATAATCGAAAGCCACAGGATACCAAGGTGCCATGAATCAACCGTACGGGACGCATATTTACTTCCCAGCGCTTGTTGCATTTTATCACTTGTTACTATACTTAATTGGGCTGTGTCTCCGAAATTGCATCTCTGAATATAGAGGTTTTTCTTACTTATGGCGATTTTTTTGGGATCCCGTTTTCTGACAATCCCGGTTATCTCGTCACATGCCTGAGCTTCAATGAACTCGATTTCGCTGCCTGTATCATAAAAAACCAGTATTTTGGGGACGTCCATGCCGCTCCGGGCATTTTTGCTCGGGATAACCATACCCTCATGATTTGCCGGAAGTAAGGACAAGTAAACCGGATGTTCACTATAGGAGGTCTGCCGGTAAAGAGGCTCCTCATCATTGCGGACAATCCACATGTCTACCCCTTGTTCACGCATTATCATGGGAAGCACATTCTCTTTTTTCCAGGCCCAAAATTGTTCCATCAGCTTGGCCCGCTCCCGCATATGGAGAAAATTCGCCGCATCCCGGCCAGAACCCGGTTTTGGTACCTGGGCAAAAGAAGCACCTACAGTTACAAGCAACAATGTTAAAAAAATCCTGAAAAAACCTTTTATTTTCATGACGTTTCTCCTCATTTTAGTTCATTATTAACACTCATTAAAGGGTCATGTCAAGAACTCCAGCTCGATTGGTCCCAGCTAATTCTCGAGAATAATCAGCCTGATTATCGCTTAGCAAGCACGCTGCTCTCCCAGATAATTCCCGCGAGGAAATAAAAAGCAAGTGTCTGGAATGGCCTGGATTTGATATGCTAATTTTACAAAAGAATTTCCAAGGAGTATATTTAGATAAATTTACCTTAAAGGAGGTAAGCATGAAAAAGAAACACAAACTTTTGTTGGATTTCCGGACGGCTTTATTGGGTTTTTTGGGCTTGTTCCTGGTGCTTGGCTTTTTTACTTTGTTTCAAACTACAGCCCAGGCTCAGGAAGAAGACGCTATATCTTCAGTATATGATATAAAATATGAAGATATAAATATGAAGGAATGGAATAAGCGGATTCGTCAGGAAAAGTTTGACCTTATTCTGCCTGAAGTCATGAGGGAGCACAATATCGACATGTGGATCCATGTGATGAGAATATCAAATCCTGATCCATTTGGGGCAGAAGAACTGGGCAGTAGCTCCGGTATTTTCGTCTTCACGGACCGGGGTGGTAAAAAGATAGAACGGGCGGTTTTAGGACGCCGCTGGGGTGCTTCCCACCGGGGACGGGGAGAACAGGGTAACTTGGTTGAAGAATCTGGTGCCTACGACATAATCTACGATCCGGTTCGGGTGCAAGAACCAGTGGGCGGCCCCATGTCAGAATATGATTACCGCTTTAAGGGGCTCAAAGAATTTGTCAAAGCACGTGATCCTAAATGCATAGCTGTAAATTTCAAACATGATTTGGGACCTTGGGTGACTTTCAGCCGAGAAAACGACGGCATTTCACATACAGACTTTCTCCTCTTTACTGAAGAGCTCGGTGAAAGATATGCCGGCAGACTGGTCTCATCAGAATATGTGCTGATGGATTACATTATAAAAACAGTGCCAAGCGAAATTAAACTACTTAAGAAATTGCGCAAAGCGGAAGTTGAATATATAAAGAAAGTTTTTGCTCAAATCGTACCAGGTAAAACTACAGATCTTGAGGCAGGAGTAACTGTCTTTCGCCGGAGAAGTACAGGCGTATCACAAAGAGGAAGGACTAAAGGCTATGAAAAGGCTGTGATCCAGGGAGGCGACATCTTAACAGCAGAATGCCAGGGAATGTATGCCTATGTACTTCGAGAAGGAGAGACTGAACCTCCTCCGGAAATCAAAAAACTTTGGGCGGAATATCTGAAAATCGATAAAATTCTGGCAGAGACCATTAAAGCGGGACTTACCCCGCGTGAATTACAGAAAATCCATAAACAGAAATTTGCGGAGCAAGGGGTTATTCTGAGGGATAACCAATTGCATATGGTTATGCCAAAGAATAATTTCCCCGTTTATGCTGCAGGTTTTGATCCTGAAAAAACCCATCTTAGTATCGACGCCCATGGTATGCTAAAGGGAGCACGTGCGAGGAAGGACGAGAATTATTTTGGCCCCAGGATTGGTTCTCTTGGTCCGGATTGGTCTAAAAATATACCTCTCCCCCTCAATCACCATTTTGTTTTAGAATATTTTTTCTATATGCCCTCCCCTTCCAGCCAAGACAAAGACCAATATTTATTCTGGTGGGATCATGAGGAGGCAATTGCTACTCCAAGCGGAGTCGAGTATTTATCTGCACCCCAAAAGGAGCTTTATCTTATTCATTAATTATTCGCAAATCGTAAAGCAAGGAGGTTATTTAATGTTTTATCGAAAATTTTTATTTACTACCCTTTTTTTGTGCTTATTTATGAGCTTCTGTAGTTTAAAAAAGGTTGAATCGGGACCAACTGATACAGCCATGACCAAAGCAGAGGCTCAGGAAATGATGAACCAGATTCGCAGAGACAAGTTTGACCTTATTCTGCCTCAAGTCATGCGGGAGCACCATATTGACATGTGGATTCAAGTAATGAGAAAAGGAAATCCTGACCCGGTTTCAGCTAATTTGGGAAGCAATTCCGGGGTTTTCATATTTACTGACCGCGGTGAAGAGAGGATAGAACGGGCAGTTTTCGATCACAGTTCGGATTTGGTTCGAGCATGCGGAGCCTATGATATAATTGCTGAACCGGAAATTAAGATCCCTTTAACAGGCTATCCGGAATGCCGGATTCCCTTAACAGAATTATATAAAGAGGGAGGGACCGAATGGCCGGGAGGTCCGAAAACAGAATTAGACTTCAGATTTAAGGGCGTCGGAGAATTTGTGGCCGAACGCGATCCCAAGCGTATTGCTCTAAATTACTTGGAAGATCTGGGATCTCCCATATTTTATGAGTTTCCCAGGTTACGATCTGACGGCATTTCCTATACTGATTATAAACTATTGGTCAAAGCTCTCGGTGCTAAATATGCAAAAAGAATAGTCTCTGCTGAATATCTTATAACAGATTACTTGGCAAGACCCGTAAAGAGTGAGATTGCCCTATTTAAGAAAATGCGTAAGATGATTGCAGGATCTTTCGAAAGACAGTTTGCTGGAATCGTGCCGGGTGTAACCAAATTCAGCGATCTTGAAGGAAGTCGTTCTGTTGTGGATAAGAACGGAAATAGAGGAAGAGATGACTATGTGCTCCAGAAAGGCGACCTGATTTGTCTACAAGGTGGTTGCCAAAGCGGCTGTTATCTGGATCCTGAATGGAATTTCGGGAACTTATATGAGGTCGCGTTTGAATACGGTTATCTTTGTGAAGGAGATACAGAACTGCCTCCAAAGCTCAAAAAAGCCTGGGCAGATGCCCTGATAGTCCGTAAGATTATCGAAGATAACGTCAAGGCGGGGCGTACGGCTGGAGAAACATTTGAAATCCTAAAACGAAAAATTGAAGAAGCCGGATTTATCTATGTAAACAGACAAATATTTAACAAAGATCTGGATCCTGAAAAGACCCAGGTTCCTCTTGACATGCATGCTGCAGGCGCAGGAATTTATGCCCCCAGGATCGGTCCTTTAGGTCCGGATTGGCAGCGAGATATGATCCTCCCCCTTAATCACCACTTCTATTTTGAATACTGGGTCTATGTGCCCATGCCTGAATGGGGGGAAGGAAAATATTTATCTTTACAATTTCATGACGGTGCAATTGCTACTGAAAGTGGAGTTGAATATTTCTATCCACCGCCCCTGGAGATTCACTTAATTAAATAAAGATTCGTATGGATGGAAATTCCCAAATTCAAGAAGGCTCTCGGATATAATGGAATAATATAAAGAACCTTATTAAATATACTTATTTTCTTTTAGATATCTTAGTGTTTCTGCAACAAATTCTTCTGCTTCTTTGATCGACTTTTTGGCATCATCCTTTTCAAGAATAGAAAATATTCCATAGTCCCCATTTTCACGATCATCTTTAAGATTTTTTAAATACTTTCCATATTTTTTACTAAATTCCCCATTCTTTATAAAATGAAGCCCAAAAAGCTGTCTTACTCCAGAATGACTTTCGGCCTTAACACCAATGCTTAACAACAATGCCTGGGCACAATGGAAAACCGCATAATAAGCTCGAGAAACAGCATCATCATATTTTGTGTGCTTAAATAAAATTTCAGCAGAGTCAAGCTTATCTTTTGCAGCTTCTATATATCCGTTTAATATTTCTTTACTGATATTATGCAATTTTCTTTCCTTCTTTTAAAACATTTGTAATAAAGGGAACAGATAGTTTTTTCAATCTCTTAAAATTATCCTCTGTTAATATTTTCATGGAAATATCAGCTCCAGTTTTACAAAAAACATCCACCGCAATATAATAAAGGGAATCTTTGATGCTTTTATCCCCAGTCACTATAAACAGGTCATAATCCGAATTCGGCCGGGCGGTCTGTCTCGCTCTAGAACCAAATAGATATATGGCAGATATTTCCTTTTCGAATTTTTTTACCTCAGAAAGGAACATCTTCAAAGTAGAATCTATTATTGGTTGCTGCGAAGTAAGATTTTTCAAGGATGTTTCCCTATTTTCTTATTTAATTTTATTATATTTATTTATTGTTTTATATGCAAGGATACCCAGCATCTTGCATAAATTTGTCAATTCGAACCCCTTTCACAAGTAAAGTTTAGTGCCTATCCCCTTCTCCCTGGCTTTCCTATAAATCAGGATAGCTGTTGCCATATCATCCAAGGCAACATCTTTCCGGATGAGGTATAAAATTTTATATGTATTCATAATATCGTAATAATTTATCAATTCAAAAAAAAAGGAACCTCCTATCAACTAGCTTCTTATAGTTTTCAATTTTAAATACTTCTCAATAGGGTCAAAATCCCTATCATCATGTAATAGAGAAAAGTGATAATAAATACAAAAGGTTCCTATCATGACATCTATAGTCTTCCGGACTGTTACTCCCTTTTTTCTGAGAAAGCGATAGTTTGCTGCACTCTTAATCGCCATATTTTGCCCCACCATCTCCATGAAGGGAAAGTCTAAAAGCAATTTTTTTGCTTTTCTGAAGTCATTCTCCCTTTGAAATCCTTGCAGAACTTCGGTCAGAATTAAGTCGCCTATTATAATTGGTTTATTCCCAAGAGCTGAATCCAGCCAATCAGTCTGGCTGGTTTTTTTGCCGTTGACATAATCAATCCAAACTGATGAATCTACTAATATCATTTATCTGTCCGCATTTCATCAAGATCACCTATCCATTTTAGCTTTCCTCGTAAATCTCTTATTCTTGTCTGACGATTAAACCTCACCAACAGTTTCAGGCCGGCTTCTATAGCATCCTTTTTTGTTTTTAACTCGGAAGTCTTAAGAGCAGATTTCATTAAGTCATCATCAATAACAACATTTGTTCTCATTATTCCCTCCTATGTGTATTAACTACACCAATTATACACATAAGGGCATAATAAAACAAGATTATTTATTATGCGGTACGACCCCAGGCCCCCAAGGCAAAATGAGTTTTATTCGACAGATCGTATTGGTTTATCTACAAGGTCAAGAACTACGGAATGACAGACTTGATAATAGAACAAATAAACTCAGCTGTTTTTCCAGCAGAACCAGTTAGGTCTGCTCTTTTCACATTGCAGAAGCATAAACATGCACTTCTTTATCAAGTTTATTCTTTAATCTGTCTTTTTCTATTTCAAGATCATATCTTGCCTGAAGATTAACCCAAAACCTTTCTGAAAGGCCAAAATATTTTGAGAGTCTTAAAGCGGTATCTGGAGTTATCGATCGTTTACCATGAACAATTTCATTTATTCTGCGGGCAGGAACGTTTATATCTTTAGCTAACCTGTACTGACTGATATTCATTGGTTTCAGAAACTCTTCCATCAGAATCTCACCTGGATGAATTGGCGCTAATAATTTTTTTGTCATTGTTTCCTCCTAGTGATAATCTATTATTTCTACCCTATATGCATCTCCGACTTGCCATTCAAAACAGATGCGCCACTGATCATTAATGCGAATACTGTGTTGCCCTTTTCTATCTTTTGATAGTTTTTCAAGTCGATTATTTGGTGGTATTCGTAGATCTTGTAGGATTTCAGCACCATCAATTATTTCAAGTTTTCGACGCGCAATTTTCTGTATATCTCGTGGGAGCTTACGCGATACTTGACGATTAAATATTTTTTCTGTTTCTTTGCAAGCAAAGCTTTTTATCATTAATTAGATAATATTGCAACGCGTTAATATTGTCAAGCGTTATTATTGACCTGGTACCCTGCCTCAGCTGTAAAAACTCTAAGAGAACCCAGACACCAGCTTGACAGGCTTCCATGTATCTTGATTTCTTCACGAAAAAGTGGGATTGGTGCCTGTAAGCGAGAAAACTGGTTTTTTTGCCGTTGAAATAATCAATCCAAACTGATGAATCTACTAATATCATTTATCTGTCCGCATTTCATCAAGATTACCTATCCATTTTAGCTTTCCCCTTAAATCTCTTATTCTTGTCTGACGATTAAACCTCACCAACAGTTTCAGGCCGGCTTCTATGGCAGCCTTTTTTGTTTTTAACTCGGAAGTCTTAAGAGCAGATTTCATTAAGTCATCATCAATAACAACATTTGTTCTCATTATTCCCTCCTATGTGTATTAACTATACCAATTATACACATAAGGGCATAACAAAAACAAGATTATTTATTATGCGGTGCGATCCCAGGCCCCCAGGTTACCCGCACCTATAAGCTGCCCCAGCCGAGGGGGGAAAACTCAAAGTTAACCTTCCCAATCCTCTGGCAGACCTTTTAATATGGTATATGAAACTTTATTTTTTTCGATAAGCTTGTGAGCTTTCTCATCAAAAGTCAGCCACATCCCCTTTAGTTTTTTTGCTAAGGCCGCATAACAGGCATCGTATCCAGTAAGTCCCTTTTCAATAAAATAAGCTGCCTCAGAAGCAAGGCTTTCAGTCATGGGATACCGCAGTATTCCACAATTTAAAACAGGCGCCATTCCTTTTGTGAAAACTTCGGTCCCTTGAGGGTGCAGCCGGCATAAAACCGCATAGACCTCAAAGCAAAAAAGTTCTGGAACTGCAAATTTTCCAGGTTGAGAGAGCATTCTCTCAAGCACAAGATCAGCATGAGGATGGCTTTCTTGTTCAAGAAACCACCGAACTGCAATAGATGCATCTATCACCCAGATCATAACTCATATCCTCTTAGCTCACGAAGCACCTCTATGCTCTTTTTTGTCCCCTTACTCTTCCGCCTTAATCCTTTGATTCTATCCAGCAACTGTTTCTTTTCTTCCTCTGCCTGATAGTCAAGAAATCTTTTTTTAAATTGTTCGGGAGTGATAAGTACCGCCTGAATTTTCCTTCTCTTACTAACCAGAATAGGTTTTTTGGTTCTATTCAGTTCTTCCAATACCTCACCCAGATGATTCCTGATTTTTAAAGCATTTACTGTTTTCATAATATCCCTCAAAATATAAATATCTTGTAACACTTCATTTTATAAACTAATTAACTATAAACGTCAAGTGTAGATATGCATATACACGTATATAATTTAATCAGGCAAAAAGATCATTCTAAGGATCAACACAACAAACCGCCCCAGCCGAGGGGTACACATTTTGCATGCAGATATGCTTGCTAAGGCCGGATTCGTATGTTATATATTCATCCCATAGAGAGGAAAGCCATGAAAAAAAATCTAACTTTAACAATTATTATGCTTTTTCTCTTAATAGGATGTTCCCCCCACTTTCACCTTGATTTCCTGGGAGAAGATCAGCTCCAGGAAGTTGTTCTGATCAAGAGCAAGGCTAAGGAAAAAATCCTCATTCTTGATATCTCAGGAATCATTGGAATTTCCTCTCCTCCTAGCATATTGGATAGAGAGGGCAATTTCCTCTCTCGAATCTACTATCGGCTTCAGAAAGCAGCAGAAGATAAAATGATCAAAGGAGTAATCCTCCGGCTTGATACCCCAGGGGGTGAAGTTACAGCTTCCGATATACTGTACAATGAAATATTAGAATTTAAAAAAGAAACCGGCATCCCTGTCTTAGCCCTTATGATGGGAATAACAGCATCAGGAGGATATTATATCGCTTCAGCCTGCGACTCCATTATTGCTCATCCTTCCACTATTACAGGAAGTATTGGTGTTATATCGATTTTTCCCAACATAGAAGAGCTTCTCAAAAAAATCGGAGTGAAGGTCAATATCATCAAATCCGGTTCCATGAAAGATTCGGGAAGCAGTTTTCGCAAATTAAAAAGCGACGAAAGAATAGTTTTTCAAGATGTTGTTAATGAATTCTATGAGAGATTTCTGGAAGTTGTTTATAAGAGACGACAAGATTACTTTTCCCTTCAGGAACTTAAAAAAATCGCAGACGGAAGAATATATACTGCCCCGCAAGCTTATGAGCTGAAATTGATAGATGAAATCGGGTATTTTGATACAGCCATGAAAAAAATGCTCTCAGAGGCGCATTTACACGAAGCAACAGTTGTCACCTATACCTATTATCCCAAGACCAAAACAAATATATATGCCGCCAGTATGAAAAAGACCTCCCTGTTTGAAGAGAAAGATTACACCAAGATTTTTCAATCCCTGAAAAGTGGATTTTACTACTTGTGGCTCCCCCAGTTGACTAATTAAAACAATCACAGCCAAAGCAGAATACCTTACCAACAATTTGGTTGACATTGATTGTCAAGTCAGGTCAAATTGCTCTTTAATCCTAATGCCCAATCAGATTGGAAGGAGTAGATGAAAATGCCAAAATTAAGATTTTTTATGATTATCTCTATGAGCCTTTTGTTAGTCTTTGTATATGCCTGCAATAAAAACTCAAATGAAGGTGAAACCACAGAAGTAAGTACACACGAACACGAACATGGAGAAGAAGCGGAACATGAACACGAAATGGGAGAACATGCAGAAGAGGGCGAAGAAACAGGCCCTCAGATTTCTAAAGATGGTATCCATGATGAAATCCGAAAAGGTGTAAGGTTAATTTTATCTTTTGATAATGAATCTTCCTCTTTTACGGGAACTATAGAAAATATAACTGAAAAGACTATTTCTAAAGTGCGAGTTGAAGTTCACCTTTCTAATGGTAAGGAATTAGGCCCTACCCCACCTATCAACCTTGCACCAGGGAAAAAAGTAGACGTGGGACTAACAGCAGAAGGCCAGTCATTTAACTGGTGGAAAGCACATGCAGAGGCAGGTGAATCCGAACATTGATTCAGAGCCTATAACTACACTCAGGTTGTCCAAAAGCAACAAGCTGATTCAGCTGAGGCGGGGGAACTCTTATTTTAATTTTATCACCCAAAGTATGAGAAAAACATCTGCAAGCATACGTCTATTTAATGTTATTATGCATTTACTGAGCATGGAGCAATAATGGACGCATCAGTATTGAATACTAGAAGGGCAACAGAAGTCAGCGTATTTGTGGTTAGAGCTTTCGTTGCTCTGAGGAAATCTATTGCGAAATACAAAGAAATAATGGAGCAGCTTTCAGAGTTGGAGAAACAGGTCACAGCTCATGACAAGGATATCTCGGCTTGTTCCGTTTCAGCTAAATCTGGGTGTATGTGCCCATGCCTGAATGGGGGGAAGGAAAATATCTATCTTTACAATTTCATGACGGTGCAATTGCTACTGAAAGTGGAGTCATGTATTTCT
>JAUWNW010000075.1 GCA_030612445.1 Candidatus Aminicenantota bacterium | reverse complement strand
TCAGGCCGCCATCGATGCTGTCATGCAGTGGGTCTATGAACCGTCTATAATTGACGGTAAGCCGAGAGGTGTGATTTTTAGAGTGACGGTTCAGTTTAAGTCAAAGAGTGAAAAGAGGAAGCGGATTAAAAAGCCAGGTGTAGAAGGAGGAGTTGAGGGTGAAGTTATAGGAGGCGTTATAGGTGGGGTAGAAGGAGGTGTGGCGGGTGAAGAGGAAGCCAGAGTCGGTGGTCCTATCAGGGCGACTGGGGACATCAAACCGCCAAAGCGGATAAAAGGAGTTGAGCCGATCTATCCCCAAGAAGCCAGAAAAGAGGGCATTGAGGGTGTTGTCATTCTGGAAGCGACAACAGGCATATATGGCCGGGTGCAAGAAACAAAAATCCTGCGATCCATCCCTGAACTTGATCAGGCCGCTGTTGATGCTGCTATGCAGTGGGTCTATGAGCCGTTTATGATCGACGGTAAGCCGAGAGGTGTGATTTTTACAGTGACGGTTGTGTTTAAGTTAAAATGAGAAAATAATCAATAATACACAGATCCGCTATCTG
Organism: Candidatus Aminicenantota bacterium; assembly: GCA_030612445.1. Classification (GTDB taxonomy): domain Bacteria; phylum Acidobacteriota; class Aminicenantia; order Aminicenantales; family Aminicenantaceae; genus JAUVXM01. The sequence continues at coordinate 14,353 of JAUWNW010000075.1, read as the reverse complement.
TATTTATTTTTCTATTTCGATGGAATAGGCTCAGACCCTATTTAATTAAGTCCTGCTCTTTTCCTCTATTCGGCGTAAAGCGATTCTATCAAGGTGCTGTATTTCTGGGCGATTGTTTTTCTTTTGATCTTCAGAGTCGGAGTGATCTCATTTTTTTCTATTTCGAAATCCCGGTCCAAAAGCGCCAGTTTTTTTATTTTTTCAAAAGCGGACAACTTGGAAGTGTATTTTTCCAATTCTGTTTCTATAAACTTGACGATCCGGGAATTTTTTACCAGGTCCTTAAGACCGGTATAAGAGATATTGTTGCTGCGGGCATATTCTTTGATCTTGTCAAAATCGGGCACGATCAAAGCGGATAAAAATTTTCTCCGGTCACCGATAACAACAGCATTGGATATGTAAGGGCTCATGCGCAGCATGTTTTCTGTAGGCTGGGGGGCTGTATTTTTCCCCCCTGAGGTGATGATGATATCCTTTTTGCGGTCTATAATAACCAGGAATCCATCCGAATCGAAAAAGCCTATATCCCCGGTGTGAAACCAATCGTTTTTCAGAACATCATTGGTCCAGTCTAAATTTTTATAATACCCTTTCATTACATTAGGCCCTTGGGTTAAAATCTCGCCGTCTTCAGCAATCCGTATTTTAACTCCCGGGATGGGTTTACCCACTGTGCCGAATTTTAGGTTTTCCATGGTGTTCATAGTGTTGCAGGGGGAAGTCTCTGTCAAACCGTAGCCTTCCAGAATAACCAAACCAACAGCGTGAAAAAATTCCGCAATATCTTTAGCCAAGGGAGCTGCGGCTGAAACACAAAACCTGACCCTTCCTCCGATCCGCTCGGTTATCTTGGAAAACACTAATCTGTCGGCAATAAGCCGTTTGGTCTGCAGAAACAGGGAGATGGGTCGCTTGGTCAGTTTTTTTCGGCTGTAAGCTTTACCGGTTTTGATTGCCCTATAAAAGATTTTTCTTTTTAAAGCAGAACCCGTTAAAACGCCATCCATGATTTTGGCATATATCTTTTCGAACAATCTGGGAACACTGGCAAAGACATGCGGTTTGATTTTATAAATATCATCCGCTATTGTCTCGGGGCTCCCGGCATAACCAATGGTACAGCCGTTATATAAATAGCCGAAAGTAACCGTGCGTTCAAAAACATGGGATAAGGGCAGGAATGAAAACACAGTATCCGTTTCCCTGAGATCGAGCAGGCCGCTTACGGTTTTTACATTGCTGGTGAAATTGCTGTGAGTGAGGATAACTCCTTTTGGCGTGCCGGTTGTTCCTGAAGTATAAATGATCGAAGCCAGATCTTCAGGCTGAACCTGCAAGGCGGTTTTTTCGAACCGGCCGGGATGGTCTTGTTCTATTTCTTTTCCCCGTTCCAGGAGTTGGGACAGGGAAAAAATACCTGAGTCATCATTTTTATGGAAAGTAATGTAGTGCTTTACTTTATTCAAGTCGGGCCGCACTTCCTTGACTTTATCCCACAGGGCCTGATTAGAACAGAAAACAATTTGGGCATCAGAGTCATTGATTATGTATTTAATATGTTCAGGGATTAGGGTCGTGTAGACCGGCACTGTTACTCCTCCTATACACAGAATGGCTAGATCTGTCATAATCCATTGGGGTCCGTTTTCTGCCAGCAGAATGATCTTATCTCCCGGTTGCACTCCCATATCCTCTAAGGCCAGAGAGAGCCGTTTGATCCGGCTGGCAAAATCCCGGCTGGAAAGAGAAACATAGTCTGATCCCTGTTTATACAGCATCAGGGTATCTTTCGGGTATGATTTAAGGGAATGAAGCAGTATCTCTGGCAGGGTATCATGCATTTTTTTCTCCGTAAGTTAATATAATAAAACGTGAACTGTAACGGTTATCGGGATTTATGTCAATACCAGGCATGATGGGTATTTCTTTTGTCATCTCTTTTCAATTATTTTATGGTTGAGCAAAGCAGCGATAATATCCAGGACTTCTGGAATGTTTGATTCTTCAATTTTAGCTTTTTTTATAATGTCAGCCACACTTAAAAAGGGCTCTGTCGGAAAAGGAAGATATAAAAGGAAATTTCCCTGGTTTCTGGTTAGATTGATTTTTTTTTCAACTCGTGCTCTTCCTTTGCCTGTAAAAAAGTATAGCGCAGAAATATAATCACTTTTACTGAATTTTTTAAATATAGCGCCGGAATTCTTTTTCTCCCTTATGTGCCATTTTAACCTGTCTTGATGAGCCAGTTTGTTGTATAGGGCAGCAAAATCGATTGTTATAGTTAATGTTTTCTTTTTAAGGGAATACCTGAAATAAGGCCGCTTTTTTTCAAGGACTTCTTTTTTTGAGACTATACCCTGGGAGTTTAGCCCCTCGAGAAAATCCTGGGCAGTTGATATATGAAGGTTAAGCCGGGAGGCTGCTTCTGAGGCTGATATGTCTTGATATATCACCAGCAACTTAAAGAAGTTCTCGGCATAATCTTTAGAGATGAGGGAGCCTAATTGAGATGCTGTTTTAAAATCCATAGAAATTTCTCCAATTTACTTCTTTGTATTTAACCTTATATTGCATTCAGTTTGTCAATGATTTCTCTGCTTTTATCTTTTTGGTACAGCTCCAGAAATTCTATGAACAAATTTCCCAGAGAAGCACATAATTGATCAAAAGTGAATTCTTCCTTGTATTTTTGATAGTCTTTTTTGGCGATAGTGACAGAGACTTTCCCCTTGAAATCAAAAGTGACATAGGTGTCTTTCTTGTAACCGCGCTTTAGAAGCAGCATATAGACAAACATGTTTTCCGGAACTACCAGGACAACTCTGTTCTCTTCAACGAACGGGTAGGCGATAACATGTTTGATCATGAATTTTGTGAATCCAATAATTTCTTCTTTTGTGTACTGTGCTTCTCCGGCAGGGAAGGCGCGGGGAGTAAAACCGTTGTAAGACTCTTCTACAGGATATGCCGCAAGTTCCAGTATCTCACGATAACGCCAGTTAATTCTTTTGCTTGAAAGAACAATTATCTCTCCTATGAACAGGACCAAGGCACAGGCTGCCAGTATTACTCTTGTTTGTTGGTTAAAAGCTAAAGCAGGGAAGAAAAGAAGGCCAATAAACACATAAAATAGCATTGGAATCAAATGACCCCAATTCTTTGTTCTGAGAAAACTGACAAAGTGGGTAATAGCCGCTAATAATGGTATAACACAAAGGACAGTATAGAATACTGTTTTACCAAAAAATATCGCAGAGCATGTAAGAATTGCTACAATCAGCAGTGTAAAAATGACGATTCCCCAATTGCTTGTTTTTAATTTTCCCGGTTTTTCCATTTTTTACCTCCTGTTGATTTAATATCTAATACATTTATACTTCAATATAATTAGAGTATAATGATATTAGAGTATATGTCAAGTAAAAAATTGAAAATAATTTATGGTGTTAAATATCACATCACGCTAGGAGGTACATTTTTTTGCTGAATTAGCCTATATTATAAATCGGCCCAGGCTGTTCTCAAACGCGCTATTTCCTGGCCATCACTTTCCCTAACAAGCTGATGTATGAACTGAGGGTATTTCCCTGTGCCGATATTTTGGCTACGGGATATTATCCAATCACCGTAAAATGTTTCATTTTTATAATTCACTTCTATTCTGGAGGGTCTAGAATTCATAATGACTTTTTTTGGCACGGTTTCTACAGCCAAGTTGATATACACAACATTATTTACATGATGGTTAAAATCAAGGTTTCCTTTTAATACAGGAAATCTTAATTCAAAATCAGTTTTTTCAAAATCAGGAAGACGCTGAAAATCATCATTTACTGCCCTTTTATCATGCATAGGAAATTCAGGCAGGCTTTTATTAATATTAATTGGTTTCTTCTTATTTAAATCAACTGCTAGCCAAGATGAAGTTGCTTCTGCTGTTTTTGTATTATGACTAAATATTTCAAATTCACGTAAAGTAAAAATACCTTTAATTATTGAAGGCCAGGTCACAATCGCTATTGTTTCTCCTTGGGAGGGATAACGACTGATTCTTATATGATATCTGGAAAGAACCCAGGCAAGCTCTTTCTTTAGAAGTTCTTTTCCGGAAACACCTAATTTATCAGCATGTTCAGCTGCAGATTCTTGAAGGAAATTCAGCAGCATCTCCAGCTTCAGCTTTCCGTTGAAGTCAACATCAAAGTTACGAATATAAAATATTTTCTTATAGATTTTATCCATTAATAGGGTAATGCTATACCATATTTACTGATGATTATCAATTTGTCTTCCTATATGTTGTTAGTGACCAGTATCGATTAAAAGCTTGAATTGTTCAAAGTATTGTCTGGCAATGCCCTCCCAGGTCCATTTCTCTCTGATTTTTTGATTAAATTCCAGAGCATTACCCAGGCAGGCATCCCAGTCGTTTATTGTCCAGGTAATGGCTTTCCCAATATTTTAAGGAAGGGTTTTCTGATAATCTTCTGTAATCTCAACCAGGGTGCCGTAATTGGGAAGGCAGCTTTAAGTGAAAAAAAACTTCTTTGACTACCCTTTCTTCATTCATAACATATTAAAAATAACATCCTAAAAGCTATACTTTACCCTGATATACAACTCGTCATTATCTTTTACCCTTCCAAAGGCAGTCGTGACTTTTCCCTCTATCCATCGGACGCCAAAGATAACCTCAGCATTATCAACAGGATAATAAGCGATTTCAGGCGAAAGAATAAGGGCATAATTATTTTTAAAGTCTTTAAAATCCTTTACCTCCACCCCTCCGGAAATCGTTGGCTTCAGAGTATCCTCAAATAATTTCTTCTCTATACCAAACATAAAATAATCTTCCAAATTATCTTTACCCCGTTCATGTATGAAACCATGCAGGTATTGCCCATTGATATAGATTCCATTCCTGAAGGTATAATCTGCACCAACAACGTATTTTACGTAGGGCTCATTGTCCAAAGCAGTTGATTCATGGACACCCATACCCAGAGCAGTCAAGTCAGTAGTCATCATGATTTTTTCAGGGAAAAACAACGCTGCTTCGGCCCATATCCCAACATCGTAAATAGTTCCAGCCATATCCCCCCCGACTACATGCCTTTTCGGATATACAAGTTCACTTGCAATATCCACGTCGCCTGGCATATCTGTAGGAGTAAAGATTATTTTTTTTGCCAAAGGAAAAAAGTCGTTGCCATGAACATAGCTCAGAGAAAAATCATAATCTAAAAAGTTTTTCAAGACTCTAACCCCAACAGTAGAACTCTCTTTAATGCTGTTTTCGGGAATTGTTATCGTATCGGTGAGATTTTTTAAAGTCAGTCCAGGAGGCAATTCCATTGAGGGTGATAATGCAGAAGCCCAGTCACCTCTGGGTAGTACAGCCGGGGTGAAAGCTGGAATGTAAACGGCTTCAAACGTATAATCTCCCAAGTAATAGGACATTTTAAGTCCGTTGGATGCTAGATGTCTTCCGAAATCCCAGATGTCTTCCAGGTCATCGGGATTAAGATTGTCAGTAGGGTTGAGTTTATCTCCCGTTCCCCAGGCTATGCGCTGTCTTCCAATCCGAACATCGAGATTGTCAAGAAGAAATCCATAGAGGTCAACGTATGCCTCTCGTAAATCCAGGTTCCAGGGAGAGATTTTGTCTTTGTTTGCCAAATCGGAACTATTTTGCACCTCAGAAAATCCCCAGGATCTTATCCAGAGCTCGCTATAGAAATGTGCCTTCTCCGAAGGACTAACCTCCGCTTTTAAATCAAGTCGATACTCCTGCCAGGAAAAATCACCATCTTTTAAGCGGAGACGATTGTCGCTTTGCAGATATCCACCCCAGTTAACTCCGGAATCCGTGCTTTCTTGTGCCTGAAGAATACAAGAAAAGCAGAACAACAAAATACATACAGATGCCAATATGATTTTACGCCTTTTCATGTTATGTTACCCTTCTTCATCTACTTAAATAACGTTTTGTGAATTTGTCATCGGACAATCCTGAGTCAAACTTTACATCCACTATCATCATTCTTGTCTTGTGTTCTGTTTTTAAGTCTTCCATTTCATATTGCTTGGATACCCAGTATCCATTAACCTTCTCAATTTTTTTGCTGATCATTATCTTGTATAGCTTGTCACCCTTATCGTAATGTTCAATTTTAATTGGGTAGAAGTTATCCATTCTTACCCACATAACTAATTTGGAATAGTCAGTTTTCACTCCTTCTCTTGGTTTGAGTTGGAGAACATAATGATTTTCCTCTTTCTTTAGCAATTCAGGGACGTATTTTATTGAATACCTTATTGCCTCCATATCTTCATAGGTAAAATCGGTTCCTGCGAATTTGGTATTTTTTACGTGAGTAGCGATGCGTCTTACTTTTTTGAAAGCAGGTAGATAAAGATACATAATGTCGTCAGGAAGCGAAAGGAAAGCAATCCCCCTCTGATCAGCAGGCGAGAGAAACTTTACCATCCTTTTATCATTCCCCTTCTGAAGCATGCTCATCTCGCGCATTTTTTCTTTACCTTTTTTGTCTATCAGGATAAGTTTTATTCTTAAATCCTGATCCGTGGGAGCATTGATAACATCATCACACTTTTCAAGAATCTGTGAAGCTGTAAGTGTCGATTCTTCCGCATTAAGCTCCCCAGATTGGCATATAAATAGGAAGGCAACCAGAAAAAAAAGAATAGTAGTCAATGTTATTTTTTGCATTTTTCCTCCATGTTTTTGAAATTATTTTTTTCTGTAATTATTTTTTGCATTGATTTTATAGGCGACTTTGGAGACTAACCCGGTAGTCAGCAAGCCGAGTCTCCCGATAAATCCAGCCCTTGTCACCAGGAGCAACGCAGGCAAGACGGTAAGAGAAGCTGTGGCGCTGATTATCATCGTGAGAGCGATGAGGTAGCCGAAGCGCTGCATCGGTACGATATGCCCCAGAACCAGCACCAAAAACCCCATCATCACTGAGAGTGCATTGATGATAATTGCTTTTCCAGTGGTTTCCAGTGTCTTGCTCAGAGCTTCAAGCTCAGTCTTGCCCTGAGCGTGTTCGACCTTGAACCTGATTATGAAATGGATTGTGTAGTCGATGCCAATGCCGACCGCTACACTGCCAATCAGGACGGTTACAACATCCAGTGGTATGCCGAAAATCGCCATTATCGTAAAGTTGATGAGTATGGTCAGGATGATCGGAGTTGTTGAAATAAAACCGCCAATGATCGATTTCAGACGGTATGCAAGCAGCAGGAACACCAGTAGAATGGCGATGGAAAGGCTAAAAGCCTGGCTTTTCATGATCTGTCTGTCGAGGTCATTGTAGATTATCGGCATTCCCGTTTGCAGGGCAGAAAGCTTTGCTCGGCTCTGGGACTTGGTATTTCCAGAAAAGATTGTGTATTTTGCATGCGAAATGGCAGCCCATTCTTCGTTTATCTCCCAGACATCATCGCGTAAATCGCTCAGGAATTTTTCGTCGTTTACAAGAGACTCAGGAAGAAAAGGTTTTATATCTTGAATCAACCGCTTCACTCTTGTCCAATTTTTTTCGTCTTTGATAATCGTTACAATCGTTTCGGCAGCGTAATCAAGTGCCTCCGGGTCTTCGGTATACAGGGGTTGAGGGACATTCTTTTTCAGGATATCGACAATATCCTCCTCGCCCCATTCAGGCGTTTTTGCTCCAACGATTCTTTCTCCCGATTTGCTCAGTCGCAGCGAATCGCCAATGTCAGCGATAATCGCAGCGATAACCTTTTCAGATTCAACCTGGATGTCGGCACTCTCGGCGCGCAGATAATCACTAACTTTCATTCTTAGCGCATCTATCAGGTCATCCTCGAAGCCGCCTCTGTTTGGGTTAGCTGCCGTGAAAAGAATCTCCCTTAGCTCTGAATTATGAGTGGTCCAGACAAGACCTCTTTTTCTGATGTCCCAATCTATTTTTGACAGTATTTGTTCCATCCGCTCTTTCGCAAGTTCCGCCTCAAAATCAGAGGATACAAGAGAAATCCTCAACTTAACAAGGTCTGTTCTCAACTCCTCATTTATATAACCTTCGACCTGATTCACCAGGGCAATAACCTGTTTGGTATTTACTGTGCCTATCTTTGCCTGGATGAGCGCCTCCATGGCGTCATCGGTTATGAGTTGATTCAAAATCTCGTTTCCCTCGATAAAAAACCATAGATTCGCCACTCCCTGTCTGGTTTCGGGGATTGTATGGTGCCCGTTTACCACCCAGTTCATTTCACAGATTAAGTCTGCAATTGACTGGGGATTATGGATGGATGGTTGTGCCTCTAGAAATTTCTCAAACCTTATCATTTCCTTCAGGACAAAGGGGTCTTTCAAATCACCTTTAATCACTATCTGGACAGGAATGGAGCCGCCGAGTCTTTTCTCCATCATCTCCTCTGCTTGCCTTATCTCGCTGTTTTTCTTGAAGTAATCAATCATGTTGACTTCCCGACTCAGCCTGGTAATCATGAACAGCGAAAAAAGGATCACAACTATGCAGAATGCAACGATGAGCTTTGCATTCCTCAGCACAAATCCTCCCAGTTTGTTCATCATCCTGGTTGACCATTCATTCTCTTTTTCTTTGGTACTCCGTTTGGTCCGTTTGACCTTCATGAAGGAGAGCACGGCCGGCAGGAAGGTGACGGATATGATCATGGCAAATGCCACTCCCATGGCTGTAAAGACACCGAACTCGCGTATCAAGCTTAAATTTGAAGATAGGAATGCCAAGAAACCGATTAGAGTTGTTAAACCGGCTAGAAGAATTGGAAAGCCCACTTCGCTCAATGCGTCTTTTATATCTTGAATTTTACCCTCTTCCTTGTGAATATTTTCGTTATATTTGGAAAGCATGTGTATCCCGTATGCGCTGCCGACCGCGACGAGCAATACCGGCATTGCATCCGATGCGATGGTAAGGGGAATCTTCAACAGACTTATAAACCCCAAAACCCAGATAGTGCTTATCAATACACAGGATAGGGGGAGAAAAACACCTCGCAGACTTCTAAAACTCATAAAGAGTATTCCCATAACCAGAAGAATAACGAGTGGAATAAGCATGATCAGGTCGGACTGGACTAGGTCAGTCAAGAAAATCATTTGGAAGGGTATGCCACCGTAAAAGATTTTCTCGTTTCCTCGATTTCCTTCGACTACCTCTCTCATCCTGCGCCCGATTGCCAATTTATCGGCATCCTCTTTCAGACGAGCTATGATTAACGTTATCTTGCCATCGTCAGAGATAAGATTTCCCCGGTACATATCCTTGGAAAGGGCATACTTTCTTAACTTTAACAGCTCTTCAGAATCTCTTGGGATATTATCCTCATCAATGAATTTGCCAATCTCAAGGCCCCAATCTGTTTTCTTTATATCTATAATATCGGTCAGGCTCATCACATGGAAGATCTCGTCCATCTCCTTGAATTGCTGCGTAATCTCATCGACCCTGGTCAAGGTTGCGTGATTGAAGGCATCCTCACACTCAAGCGCCACCATAGCAAGTGAACTGCTGCCAAACTTGTTGCCGACCTCATTGAAAAGCACCACCTTGGGATCATCTTGCGGCAGATAGCTAAGAATGTCGCTGTTGATTGTAATATCTTTTAGGAAAAATCCCAGAATCAGAGTAATAACAATAGTAACGAAAATAATTAATTTACGGTATTTAATCACCAACTCAGAAAATTTATTCATATTCAACGAGCAGCCTCCTGATTGAAAAATTCATTTTTTAAGAATCTCAGTGATATATTGAAGTTTATTTTACCAGCGAATTACTGTGGCACCCCATGTCAGACCGGCTCCAAAGGCAACAAGAACAACAATATCACCTTCTTTTATTCTTCCCTGTTTCGAGGCTTCATCCAGAGCAATAGGAATGGATGCAGCAGTAGTATTCCCGTATTTATCTAAATTGACCATGAATTTTTCCATTGGTAAAGATAACTTTTTGGCCATGGCATTCAAGATGCGAATATTAGCCTGATGAGGTATGATTAAATCTATATCTTTATTTGATAGACTTCCTTTTTTTAGAGCAGTTATTACTGATTCACTCATAATCCTGACCGCAAGTTTAAATACTTCATTACCCTGCATCTTGAAATAATGCAGCCCCTGCCTGACTGTCTCCTCAGTTGCCGGAAGACGAGAACCCCCAGCAGGCTGTTTCAATAGATGTGCCCTTGAACCATCGGCACCAAGATGTGTGGAAAGAATTCCTTTGCCATTCTCTACTTCTCTTAATACTACGGCCCCGGCCCCATCACCCATCAGGACACAGGTGTTTCTATCCTTCCAATTAACTATGCGGGAAAATACCTCTGCTCCAATCACCAAGGCTGTTTTACATGTATCACTTTTGATAAATGCTTCAGCCACCGATAAAGCATAAATAAATGCAGAACAGGCCGCTTCAATATCAAATGCCCAGGCATCTTTTATTCCAAGTTTATCCTGCACCAGGCAGGCAGTGGAAGGGAATAAATAGTCAGGAGAAAGTGTTGCCACAATAATTAAATTAATTTCTTGAGGGCTAATTCGAGCATCTTCTAGTGCCTTTCGTGCTGCTTTAACTGCCAGGTCAGATGTCGCCTCATTATCATCAGCAATCCTTCGTTCCCTGACCCCTGTTCTGGTTCTTATCCAATTGTCAGTGGTATCAACTATTTTTTCTAAATCAAAATTAGTTAAAACCTTTTTAGGAACGTAAAAACCTGAGCCTGCAATTCCTATTGATTTGAATCGTGTTTCCATTGGATTATCCTTTGTTTATTATTCGTTCCTCAATATTCTTTACTACATCACCCATAGTAACGGTGTCTTTTTTTATCCTTTTAAGGAGCATTATTTACGCTTCTTTTTTGCCTTTTACATAAAGATAAATGCCCGTCGCAATTAGAATAAGTCCAATACAAACTCCTACTTTTTGAATTGTTCCGAAGCTAATAATTTCTGGACCCAATACTAGCGACTGAATCGAATATAGTAAGATTGCAATTCCCGACAATAAAAACATTAAAGCTATAGTTTTAGATTCTTTCATAACATTTCTCCTTTATAATAATTAACTTTCACTCGATTTGCGCTGCATCCCTGAGCCAGTCCTATCTTTAGTTGGTCCATTTTCGAATATTATACTCATGAACCGATTTAGTTTTTTGTTCGATAATATTTAAAAAAAATTTATCTTTTCACTATTCCTTGAAATAGAATTTCCAATAGTTTATCAACATTTTCTTCAATATCAGGTAAAGATATTTTTATTGACCAGGGGTACTCTAGTCCTTTCAGAGCTGAAATAATGGCAAAAGAAGTTAATTCCACATCCTTGATTACAAAAATATTCTTCTCAATGCCTTCATTTAGAATATTTTTAACTGATTTTATTTCCTGATGAAAATCTTTTTCCCGAGTTTTTTCAATAAAAGCATAATGATTTAAAAACTCATCCCTTAATGCATTGTAAATATTCGCCAATTCATTTAAATACATCATCCTGGCCAGCACAAAAGCTCTTAACTTTTTTTTCGGCGTTTCTTCCTTATCAATTGCTTCTTTTACTTTCACATTTAAAATTCTACTTTCTTTCTCTATCACTTCTTTGAAAACATCTTCCTTGCTCCTGAAGTAATGATAGAGAGTTGCTTTCCCTATCCGCGCCCCCCTGGCGATCTCATCCACAGTCGTTTTATCAAAGCCAAACTGAGCAAATAGTTTCTGAGCAGCTTGGATAATTGTAATTTTCTTGTTTTTTTTCATTTAATATGCCATTTGTTAGACTAATCAACCAAATTAGTTTTTTAGTACAGTCTTTTATTCCATAAAAAAAGTCTCTTGTCAAATATTTTTTGTCAGATTATCAATTAAAAATCAAAAGTGCACACCAAGCGCTTAATTGCCCTGATAGGAATGGTCGATCAAAATGGAATTAATCTTAAGGATTAATTTATTCATCCCCTCGCCTTTTTGCCTGGAGAGGATTTTCCGGTAATAATTCTTTATCGCTGTTTTCATCTTTTAATCACTCGGATACCGAAGACGGGTCCTGCTATATTCCCTTTGTGTGCTTTGAATGTAATTGTGATCATTCTCTTGCCAAAAGTCAATTTATCAGGGATGTCGTAAGTAACATCAATAAAAAGGCCGTCCTTTTTATTGGAAATATTTTCTGTGGCGATCACTTTGCCATCCACCAAAATATCAAAGGTTTTCGAACCCGGGTATCCGCCCCAGTAATCGACTGTCAAAGCCATGGGTTGGCCCCTAAATACTTTCATGTCAAAGGAGAACCAGCCTTCCCTGGACTCCCGGAATTTCCGGTTACGAAGGGAACCGGTATTTGTTTTCTCTCCTTTGAAATTGTGATCCCGCTCCGGCTGCATCTCCCCGGGCTGGACAAAGTCCACAGTCATTTCTGCGAGTTTCTTTTTTCGTTCGATCTTTGCTTGATATGCTTGTTGTTTTTCTTCCCAGGAAGCTTCTGTGAACATATCCCAGTAGATAGAGTAGCGGCGTTCGTGCGTTTTGTAAAAAGGTTTAAGGATCACATCCTGAGGCCGGCCTACGTCTTTTGTTTTAAAGGTGTTGGGTTGACCGGTGACTGGTTCGGTCCATACGGCCGGATCCCGGACTTCGGTCATTAAAACAGGAACATTGAGGTTGTCCCCGGCTTTAGCATCTGTTACAGGTCCCAGGTCTCCAGCTAACACCAGAGGACCAAACATTATTGCCACCCTGGTTTCATCATCCGGCATTGCCTCAAGACGGAGGGAAAAAGGGATATTTATCTCCACCCGGTCGCCTTTTTTCCACTTCCGGCGCAGAGGAATAAAAGCCCCCGGAGCTTCATTGACCTTCTTATTTTTCCCATTTACTTTGATCTCAATTCCTTTCTCTGCCCATAAAGGGTAGCGGATCTGCAGAGTCAATGTCACTGGTTTCTCACAAATAAATTCAAGAGTTGTTCCCTGTTCTTGTGGATATTTTGTTGTCTGGCGTACCTTGATGCCTTTCTCTTTCCAGTCCAGTTCAGAGGCTATGTACTGGAAGAGAAAGAGCTCCTCGTTATTATGAAAGTATATATTGCGGCCGTATTTTGCATGGTTTTCCATGCCGGAACCTACACAGCAGGTAAACCAAAAGGGGTCCTGATAGACTTTATAACCCCCCTGGGCAAGGGAAAGATTATAGATCACCCGGCCGTTTTTTGGATGCTGGGAGGAGAGGATGTGATTAAAGAGAGCCCGTTCGTAAAAATCGGCTACTTCAGCTTGCGCCTCCCAGGCAAAGAGGTGCCGGGAGAGCTTCAGCATGTTATACACATTGCAGGTCTCTGTTGTTCCCTGGCTCAGCCGGTTGCGCAGTTTATCGGGCTCGCCGAAATATTCGTGGTTTCCGTGACCGCCGGTCACATAGGAGTGGTGGTTGACCACTCGATCCCAGAAGAATTCCGCTGTCTTGCGGTCGGTTTCGTTTCCGGTCAGCTCATACAGCCTGGCTAATCCCACTAATTTCGGGATCTGAGTGTTGCTGTGTTTTCCCGGCAAGATGTCTTTTCCTGCTGCTAAGGGATCGAGAATGGCTTTGTGATGGAATCGTTGTGCCATTTTCAGGTAGAGTTCATCTCCGGTGTCTGCGTAGAGATCGGCAAGGGCCTCGTTGATGCCGCCGTGTTCACAAAGAAGCATTTTTTGTACCTGCTCGTCGTTTAGCCCCATTACTATTCCCTCTAACCAGCCGGCAAAGTGCTTCTCTATCTCCAGAGCCTTTTGGTTGAGGCAGAGGTGATAGGCGTCATTCAGACCTGACATCACCTTGTGTTGGGTGTAGTAAGGTACCCAGATGCCGTTTAGATCGAAGCCCTTGGAGCGAATGTTCCCTTTGGCTACTTCTTCTTCAAGGATGCGTTTACCGTCGGGAAAAGCACCGATATATCCGTCACCGTCCGCTTCCTGGCATGCGGCTAGTTCAGCGACGATATAGTTTACCCGTTTGAGAAAGCGTTTATCTCCGGTAGTCTTATACATCATGGAGCAGGAACTGAGATAGTGCCCCAGGCTGTGTCCGGCAATTGTGTCATCCTCCCAGCCGTGGTAGTGTTCCGCTTTTGGCTGTAAACCCGCTTCCTTGCGGAACTTTGCCAGCAGGCGGTCAGGCTCGTAATTGAGAAGGGATTTGACATTTAAGTCCGTGGCATGTTTGAAAGGACCTGCAAGAAGCTTTACATCCTCTAAATCAAAGGGAAGCACCCGGAAACCGACAACTTCCGGACCACCGCTTTTTACTTTTTTTATAGAT
>JAUWNW010000011.1 GCA_030612445.1 Candidatus Aminicenantota bacterium | reverse complement strand
TTCTTCAGAGCCGCAAAAGAAGCAATAATCATCGCTTTCAGCACTTCCAGTTCTATGGCAACCCTGCCGGTGGCTATGGAGGGAGTAGAACACATCGGGGTCAAACGGGAATACTCAAGCTTTGTGATTCCTCTGGGAGCTACCGTAAACATGGATGGAACTGCCCTGTATCAGGGAGTCTCCGCAATTTTTATCGCCCAGATCTATGGAATTCATCTGGGCATCACTGGCCAAGTCACAATAGTTCTTATGGCGGTACTTTCTTCAATCGGAGCTGCGGGTGTACCGATGGCAGGGATAATCGCCCTTGCCCTGGTATTAAAACAGCTGGGCATTCCTCTGGAAGGTATTGCTCTGATCCTGGGAGTAGAGAGGCTGCTGGATATGGTGCGTACAAGTGTAAATGTCATCGGAAATATGGCTTGTGCAGTAGTGATACAGAATATGGAGGAAAAATAGAAAAATGTCTTCTCTCTCCTATTGGTCCCGGCTTCTAAGACTATTCTATCACTACCAGAAAAAATCCTCTACTCTGCCTTACATGCCGATCCGCCTCTGGGTGGAATTGACAAGCTTTTGCAACTTCAGATGTTTCATGTGCCCGAACAAAGACCTTGAGAAAAAGGACAAAGGTTATATGGACATGGACCTATACCGAAAGATCGTGGATGAGGCCAAGGAATTTATATTTGATATAAATCTTAACCACCGGGGAGAATCACTGCTCCATCCCGAGATCATTGAGGCGATAAAATACGCTAAACAAAATAAAATGTTTACTCGCTTGCACACCAATGCTTCTCTCTTAACAGAAAATCTGGCAGAAAATATCATCACAGCCGGGCTTGATAGGATCTCATTTTCCTTTGACGGGTATACCAAGGAAACTTACGAGAAAATCCGCCGGGGCGGGGATTTTGATATAACAATTAAAAATATATTGCGCTTTTTAGAAATAAAAAAATCCACCGGGGCTAAAAATCCCAAGACTGCTATTGAAGCAATAGACTTTGAGAAAACATCCGGAGAAGAGCTCGAGCAAGCTAAGCAAGTATTCAGAAGCCGCTTCCAGGGCCTCCCCCTGGACAGTTTTGTTATAAAAGAATTCCACAACTGGGCCGGAGAAATAAAAAAGAAGATAAACAACCCTGGTAACTACTCGGTCTGCCCCTTTCCCTGGAATGCACTTATAATCTTATGGGACGGTTCGGTCCTCCCCTGCACCCAGGATTTTTTTAACCACCATAGCATCGGGAATATTAAAGACAATTCCATCAGGGAGATCTGGAACGGAGATAAGATAATCCATCTGAGAAAAAAATTAGCAGAACAGGATCTAGATGAATTCAAGACATGTTCCAATTGTGATCGGATATGGCAAAAAGGCTTTTTCGGAGTTCCTAAAAAATATATCTGGAAATTTATCTCAAAAAAGATGCCCTGAATTATTCAAAAATCCAGATTAGGTTTCAACTGCTTTTTTTTGTTTTCTTCTGTCTTTTATCTTCCATGCCGGGTAACCAAGGATAACCGAGTACTCTTTGAAAGATTTAGTCACAACAGATGCCGCTCCCACAATGCATCCTTTTTTTAGGGAGACTCCATCCAGAACGACAGCCCCAGCCCCCAGCCAGACGTCATCTTCTATCTGTATCCCGCCTTTAGAAATCGAAGGCTGGAACATTATGGGAGTAGAAATATCATCAAAAGTGTGATTTCCACCAGCAACAAGATAGCAGTGCCCTGCTACAAAGCAGTATTTTCCTATCCTTATCTTTGTTTCTGAAAGCAAAGTGCAGTTTGATGAAATGTTACAGTAATCATCCAGGTAAATAGAACCACCCTTACAGCTAATGATAGTGTTTCGACCCACATAAACATTTTCTCCAAGATGAACACCTTCGTTTTTCTCTCCCTTCGCATCCAGAACTACATTGTCATCAATAACTGTATGGTCCCCTATGCTGATCTTATGGGGTTGACGTAGGGTAAGATTACGTCCGAATACAACTCCCCTGCCAACTTTCCGGAAAAGAAAAGGATAAAACATCTTGCGGACAAATAGCCCTAAAGCACCTGGAATCCAGGAAAAGAAAAATGTTATAAACTCATACTTTATTAAAGTGAAAAAACCTTTTTCCCCGATAACTATAGATGAATATTTATGCAGGGATGATTTATGCTCATCGATTAATTGTTTCTGGAGGCTGCCTATGTTGTCATTCATCATTAAATAACCAAACTATTCATAAATCCAGTTTATATCATATGAAAATTAGTTTTAAAAATCCAGTCTGATTTCCCTAAGGGCAATTGACATATTTCCGCATATAGTTTATATATTAGCCAGTTACAGTCTGGTAACTCCAGAAAAATGAGACTTACTTTTATAAAAATAATCAAAGTTTTCATATTCTTTTATATAATCAATGCAGTAATAATATTTTCTCAGCCTGGAGAAGAGGAACAGCAGGTAAATATTTTTACAGAAGGGAACCAGTTAAACCTTACTCTTGATGCTGATGACACAGGGGATTTTGTCATCGCCTGGGAGAGTGACAGACAGGATAACGGCCTGCCGGGAATCTATGCCCGCAGATATTATAAGACAGGATTTCCAAAAGAAGAAAAATTTAAGGTCAACACTTCCTGGGCCCCCCATAAGCGGCCGGCAATTGCAGTAGGAAGCCAGGGTAACTTTGTTATTTCGTGGGAAAATTACTGGATAGCAGATTCAAGTAGTGGAATTGCTGCCCGGATTTTTGATAACAATGGGGGTGCGCTGGGACAGGAATTCCAAGTAAATGAATATATTTCAGATTTCCAGGGCGAGCCGGATATAGCCCTAAACAGCACTGGTGAGATTGTCATCACCTGGCAAAGTTGGGGACAGGATGGAGACGGACTTGGTATCTTCGCCCGAATATTCGATCAGAACGGGATCCCATTATACACGGAATTTCAGGTTAATAGTTATATCTCTAACAACCAGCAACATCCGGCGATATTCATGGATAAATACGGATATTTTGTTATCACTTGGTCAAGTTTCGGACAAGATGGAGATAAAACCGGCATTATGGCAAGGAAGTTCGACCGGTATGGAGAAGCTGCCGGCCCGGAATTTAGAGTCAACTTCTCTTCAGAAGGTTGGCAGGAATGGCCGGCCCTCGCCATGGATAAATGGGGCAATCTTATCATCTCCTGGCACAGTTGCCGGGAGAATGGCCTATTATATGATATTTTCGCCCGGACATTTGATGAAACCACCACCTTGAAAGGGCCGGAATTTCAGGTCAATAGTTACTCAGATAACTGGCAAGTTTTTCCAGCAATAGATACAGATTCTGAAGGAAACTTTATAATCACTTGGCAAAGCAGGGGACAAGACGGCGATTCATTCGGTATATACGCCCGGCTTTTTGATAAAAACGGACAATCCCTGGGAGAGGAATTTCTGGTCAACTCAACAACCGTAAAGAGCCAGGAGTTACCGGATATCTATATGATTTCCCCTAAAATCTTTGGTATTGCCTGGCAAAGTCAACAAAATGAAGAAACAGGATGGGACCTGTTCAGTAAAGTATATGACCTTCAATCAATGAATTTAGAGAATAATTCCGAGAGATATAAAATAAAATATGATTCCAAAAAAAATATTCATTTTTCTCGCTTTAATATCTATCGCGACAGTACTCCCGGCAGATGAAAATTATTTGACCAAAAGAGGAAAAGCAGGCTATCCGTACTTCAACAAAACCGGAAATTTGAATTTTGTCATCTGTGACAACCAGGGAAAAACTTACTTGCTGAGCACAAAACAGCCTTATTCTAATGAAATTCATACAGGAAGTATCCCATCTCTTTATAACCTCAGGGCACCTCAAATAAAAAAAGATAAAAATAACCACGCCTGGATAATCTGGGAACACGGAAAAGATCAAGAAGAGCATGTCTTTTTGAGTAGAATTCAGGAAGAAAAAATCTGCTGTAAAATAGAGCTCTCTTTAGGAATTAAAGGCAGCAACCACTCTCCCTGCCTGGTATTTTCTCCTGCCAACCAAGCATGGGCAGCCTGGGTAAACGTCTATCAGGGGAAAAATCAGATTATAGTGAAAAACATAGCATCGTCACTTCAATGGAGTATATTTCCCGGCAGCTCCTCTATCCATTCCCCCCAAATCATTGTCGACGGAGACGGAAGTCCCTGGCTCTTCTGGGCAGCAGCAGAGGATAAACCGGATAAAATATATTATTCTTTTTTTAACGGCGAGATATGGGCGCCACCGTCAATACTTGCTTCCAATCTCGAGGTGCCGCATTTTCATCCTGCCGTAACTTTAAACGAAAATGGATTTCCCTGGGCAACCTGGTGTAGTTATGATGGTCAGGATTATGAGATCTATACAACATCATGGAACGGGGAGGAATGGCTTGAAATTGAAAAGATCACAAATAACTCTACTCATTCTGATGTGGAACCTTCTATCTCACTTTACCTTGATTCCATCCCTATGATTTCCTGGACCCAGGCCGGAAACGGAAAAAGAGATATCTTCATCTCCTTTAAAATTAAAGGCAACTGGTATCCTGCCATAAATATTTCCCATGACTTCACAAGAAGCGGCTCTCCGGTCCTGATCACAGATGGCGACAAAATCGCTGTTTCCTGGAAAGATGAAGAATTCATCTATGCCAAGCATCTTTCCTTTTTCGAGCTTCAAGCAAACAGACATCCTGAAATTGAAAAAGAAGCCAGCATCAGGTCAGCCCACCTTGCCCGTGACAGATTTATCGGCTTCGGAGACAGTATTACTTACGGCTCCATGAACGGTCCCTATATGGGAAAAGGGTATATTCCCCGCTTACAGGAACTTTTAAAAAACATCTATACTGAAGCTTTAGTCTCCAATAGAGGAGTGCCGGGGGAGCCAACCTGGGAAGCCCTGAGCCGGATAGAGAGTGTGATTTCAGCCGACCTTGCTCTTTACCTTCTGCTTATGGAAGGAACAAATGATGTAACCACAACTGAATATTCCATGAATACTACGGCTTTTAATTTAGAACAGATCGCCCAAAAAAGTCTTGACTATGGAGTTTTTCCTCTGATATCAACAATTATCCCCCGCGCCAGAAATCGCTGGACAGCTACCGCCCAACAGAGAACATTCGATCTGAACAGCAAAATCGAAACCCTCGCTCAGAATCTTCATATCCTGTTAGTAGAAAATTTCACAACATATTATAATTATCCGGAAGAAGAGGGAGGATACGCATCATTGATCTCAACTGATAACCTTCACCCTAACAATACAGGTTACCAGGTAATGGCCGAAACTTGGTATGAAAAAATCAGCTCCATTCCCTTTCCCCCGGTCAATATTCAAGCATTAATTAAACAACGTAATAAGGCTATAATCCTCGAGTGGGAGGAAAATGCTAAAGTTATTCCAGCGGCAAAACTTAAAAGTTACCGTATATATAGGAAAAAATCAGGCAACTCCGATTTTACGGCAAAGGGAATTGTGGACTCGGAACAATTCAGCTATCGCGATGAAAATATCGATCCGGAGCAGGAATACTTGTACGCTTTGAGTTCTATCAATGAAGATAATATCGAAGGCCCAATGTCTGAGTTAGTTCAACCAATCAGGGGAGACCCTTACCCACCTGTCAATATCTCCACATATACAGTCGTTAACAAGGCTTTTCTATACCGTGAATATATAAACCGTATGACCTGGGAAGGCAGTCCGCAGAATCAGGGCCAATTCACTATAACAAAATACAGAATATATAGAAAGTCAATAGGAGAGAAAGACGCTATGTTCGTACAGATCGGCGAGGTCTATGCCCCCCAAACCGAATTCTTAGACAGAAACCTATCCAGCCAGGAAGCAGCTGACAGCTATATCTATGGAGTGTCTTCTGTAGATGATGACGATAATGAAAGCATAATCAATAAAGGATAAAAAATGGATAAATTTTCAAATTTCTGTGTCATTATCCCGACAATCAATGAAGCAGATACTATAGGTGAGATTCTCGAGGAAGTAAAAAAATATACAGATAATATCCTGGTTGTGGACGGCCATTCAAATGACGACACAATTAAAGTAGTCAATCAGAAAGGTATAAAACACATCCTGGACAATAAGAAAGGCAAGGGGGATGCACTTAAGGTTGGAGTAAGCCATACAGATAGAGACATCATTGTTTTCCTGGATGCAGACGGTTCGCACGAGGTCTCTGATATCCCCAAACTGGTAGAGCCTATAAGAGAAGGAAAAGCTGATCTCGTGGTCGGCTCCCGAATTCTTGGCGGCAGCGACGAACTGCACGGCACTTTTAATAAATTTATACGCAATACCGGCACTAATTTTCTGGCGGTTCTTGTCAATAAAAAATGGAAGACAGAATTGTCCGATATTGAAAACGGCTTCAGGGCAATACGACGAGAAGCCTTTACCCATATCCAGTTATCAGCTCAGGGATTCACAGTAGAGCAGGAAATGGTGCTGCGCTGTTTAAAAAATAAATTCAAAGTTATGGAAGTTGCCAGCCATGAGTACGCTAGAAAATCAGGTTACTCAAAACTCAAAACTATTCAAGGATTTAAATTCCTGCTGCACTTTTTCAGGGAATTCTTTTTATGATTTCCCCTCAACTTTTGGCTTAAAAATCCTCCAAATCCTTTTCCCAGAATAAAAAATAGCTGCATAAAATACAAGTAGGATCAAGGGCTCGACCGGAGCACGATAACGTAAATTATTGATTCCTGCAATGGTGGTAAGAGTGGAGACCAAACAGTTATAATGAATCACCGCCACTATTATAAACCATCCATGGAATGCCAGCCTATTTTTATGCACCAGAAAAAATAAAATAAGCGGGGCAGCTATCATCAGTACAGCTAAAAAGTATAGGTTTGTAAATAATTGCGTATAAAACAGAAAAAAACTTCTAAACAGCCCAGGGATAATAGCTCTGTTATGTAGAAATCTCTGCTTATTTCCCCCTGTCCAGTAAGGGGAATACTGACGGTAATAGCTTAACACCGAAGCTGGTACTCTTTTTAAATAATCCCCCGGGTAATCTCTGATAAGTTTCAAGTTTACTTTTCCAAATAAGCTGGCAATCTCAGCATCTGTAAGGCCCAGTTCTTTTTTAAGTCGCAAACTAAAATTATAGACAGCTGCCGAAGAATGTTTCCTTTTTTTAAATTCTTCTGCGTATATTTCAGCAACTCGATCCATTTTTTCGTTGCCTGAAGGCTTGTATTTTTTAAAGAGGGGATTCGTATAATATCTCAATTGATAGGGCATGAGGCTTGAAATTCCAAAATAATCAAATTTTATTTTGTTTCTAAGCGCCCAGCCTCCGGCTCCAATAATATTTACAGCTATAAATAATATCCATAAAGGTGTAAGTTTCTTTAAAAAACTCCCCTTTTTTTCTCTCGGATAAAAACCAAAAAATGTCAGAATAGGGGAAAAAATACCCAGCAGCAGGAATGTCGGCCTGGTATATATGAGCAAAACCATTAAAATACCGGCAAATAAAGCTAAAGATTTTTTCCCTTTGAAAAACTGGAGGTATAAAACAATAACTGCAAAAAGCAGGGTAATAGATAAAGTCTCTGTCAGTAATTGAAATTCAAAACCAATGATAAAATAATTAAAATTGTAAAAAATTCCCATAAGTAATGAAAATATTCTCTTGCGAGTCAATAAATATGCTATTCTGTACAGAAGCAGAGAATTCAACACTCCCAGAAAAAAAAGCTGTCCGAAGCAGATCACTCTAATATAATCAGTAGTAATAGGTATCAGGTCATTAATGCTGAGGAGAAATTCCATAAAAATAGGATAACCAGGAGTCCTTACCATATCCAGCTCATTAAGGAAAAAAAATGTAACGGAATCAGTATGAACGCCGGGATGCATGAGCCAAAAAATAAATACTCTAACAGCCACGCCGATCAAGATCAGGAAAAAAACAGGCCCTATTTTTTTTATAAATAATCTCCGCTTGTTCATATTCGGTCTTTATCCCAGAACTTTCCAATCACCTTTCTTATAGAAAATAAGCGATTTTTTCTTTGAGGAGCCAGGAAAATAAAATTCAATCACCACATATCTAGGAAGCTTCCGCCCTTTATCTCTGCTCCGGTATTCCCTGAGATAGCCTCGGGAAAAAATGAATTCAAATTTAGATTGCCGGTTTAAAACTCTCCCCCTGTAGCTAGCTTTCAAGTAAGGCAGCCATTCTTTTTTATCAAGGTCAAAAACTTGGATGTAATAATGATCACGTTCAAAAACAACTTTATAGTCAACAGCTCTCGTCCGGGAAAGAACTTCAAGCTGAACCATCCTTAACGCTACTTCACGGACAGTCTTATTTAAAAGATAATCTTTGCGTACAATTATAATAGACAATAACACAGCAAGAATCAGGATGATAATTCCCAGAGATCTAACTCTCACAATTTTCTTGTACATGGGTAATAATATTATCATTTACCTCCTCCCCTTGCAACTCAGTACCCACCCCAATAAATTTACTTCTGCATATCCTCCCTGCAAAGATTAACTGGCCAAAATAAAAAGGAAACTTGAATTCTAAACAAAGAACAAGTAAAATTACTTTTCATTTTTTAGCTATCAAAAAAACTAATGCTAAGAAATAAAACATTACCAATGAGAATACTGCTTATTGAACCTCCTTTTGCCCGTTTCATGGGCTTTTACCGTTTCTTTTTTCCCTTTAGTCTGGCTTCTTTAGCAGCTTATCTAAAAAAAGATGGGCACCAGATACTTATCTATGATGCAGACCACAACGGAAAACCCGCTAATATGACCTCCACTAAACTCTTAAATGTCTTCCCTAAATACATCGACGGCATAAAAAACCTGCATCACCCCATCTGGCAAGAAGTTGAAAATGTCATCAAAGACTTTAATCCCGACCTGATCGGCATCACTTATCTTTCTACTAAAACAGGCTCTGTTAAAAATATTGTTAATATTTCCAAAAGACTTTATCCCCAAGTTCCTATAGTTTTGGGTGGCGCCCATGCTTCCGTCCTCTTCAAGTCTTCTCTGGAGCAAAGCCAGGCCGATTTTGTTGTCCTGGGTGAAGGGGAAAAAACCTTCTCAGAACTAATACAAAAAATCCAGTCAGGAAACACGGATTTTGAAAACATCCCGGGCCTTGCTTTCAAATCTGCACAGGGAAAAATCATAACGACCCCTCACCGGGAACTGCTCAAGGATTTGGACTCGCTGCCTTTTCCCGATAGAGATTCTTTATATAGATTGGAAACCTATAGGCCGGATGATCTGAGTATGATAATGACCAGCCGGGGATGCCCCTATAATTGCGCTTTCTGTTCCAGCATCTGGGAAAGACGTGCCCGCGACCGTTCGATTCTCAATATAGTAGCAGAGATCGAATATCTTATCGAACGTTTTAAGACAAAAAACATATATTTTAAGGATGACACCTTTACTCTCAGCCGCAAAAGGATCTTTGAATTCTGTAACACCCTGGAGCAAAAAAATATCCAGGTGGACTGGGAATGTTTGACCAGAATAGAACTCATAGACAAAGAACTTATCATGCGTATGCGCCGGGCCGGAATGGTATACCTGAAGATCGGCATTGAGAGCGGGAGCCAGCGGCTGCTTGATGCTGCCAATAAAAATGTCACCATATCTGAAATAAAAAAAGGGGCTGCCATTCTAAATAAGCTCGGGCAAAAGTGGTCGGCTTTCTTTATGATCGGGTATCCGGACGAGACTGAAACAGAAATCCATATGAGCCACAAACTTATCGAGGAGATAAGGCCCACTTATGTTTCCATGAGCACTCTTGTTCCATATCCCGGCTGCCAATATTACTATGAGTTGAAAGACTTGGGAGTATTAAACAAGAACACAAACTGGAACCTGTATGATCCCTTCAGTATTTATGCCAATGTCAATCAGGTTATAGATAAAAAACGTTTTCAGACTCTGGTGTATGAGACAATGAAATTTATTGATGACTATAATTTGCATTCAGGGGAAAAATCCCCTAAAATTAGCAGGATTAAGGAGACAGCGAATAATTATGAACGCAAAGAATAAAGAAAAACGAATCCTTGTCACCGGAGGGGCAGGCTACATCGGCAGTATCCTAGTCCAGCTCCTGCTCAAATCTGGCTATAAGGTTATAATCCTCGACAAATTAATGCACGGAGTAGATCCATTAAAAAATTTTCTTAAAAACCCCCCCCCAAACCTCACTATTATCAAAGGCTATATTCAGAATAAAGAGGACGTCCAACGTGCTCTGGAAAATATCCATGCTGTCATCCATTTGGCAGCTATAGTCGGGGATCCAGCCTGCGCTGCGGATTCTGAATTAGCAGTTAATGTTAATTTTAATGCTACTGTCCGACTAGCTGACATGTGTAAAAAAAAAAAGATCAAACGGTTTGTTTTCGCTTCCACCTGTAGTGTTTACGGCTCCGGAAGAAAAGATATCTTGACTGAAGACTCCGAAGTTAATCCCATCTCTTTGTATGCCGAGACCAGATTGTATGGGGAAAGAGGCATCCTTGCTCTAGCTGATAAAAACTTTGCCCCGGTACTTCTCCGTCTGGGCACTATATTCGGGCTGTCACCCCGTATGCGCTTTGACATTATCGTCAATTACCTTACTCAGAAAGCCATAAGAAAAGAAAAGATCTCCATCTTCGGAGGAAAGCAGTGGCGCCCCCTCCTACATGTCTCAGATGCAGCCCGTGCCTTCCAAATCGCGATGGAAAGCCCGCTGGAAAAAATCAATAAACAGATCTTCAATACAGGGCGGACCAACCTCCAAGTCAGGGAAATCGGCAATATACTCAAAAAAAACATCCCAGATGCAAAAATCCAGGTTTTAAATAAATTTGAGGACCAAAGAAGCTATAATGTCTCATTTGAAAAAATCCAAAAAACATTAAACTTTAAAGCTAAGAATACTATTGATATGGGTATTAAAGAAATTGTTGAAGCCCTTCAAAAAGGGATCATTAAAGATCCCACTGATAGAAAATATTATAACCATTATTCCAGATAAAATGGAAAAAATTGCATGAGAAAATCCTACTTAAAATTTTCCATCCCAGACATTACTCAAAAAGAAATCGATGAAGTCGTCACAACTTTAAAAAGCGGCTGGCTGACAACGGGGAAAAAAACGCAGCTATTTGAAAAAAATTTTGCCGATTATACTGGGGCAAAGTATGCCATTGCCCTGTCCTCCGGCACGGCCGCTCTTTTCCTTTCTCTTATAGTCGAAGGCATCCAGGCTGGCGACGAAGTAATAACTACTCCCTTTACATTCGTATCAACAGCTAATGTCGTCCATCACCTAGGAGCTAAACCAGTTTTTGTCGATATTGAACCAGATACCTACAACATCGACCCAGAGAAAATCCCCCTGGCAATAACCTCAAAGACTAAAGCCATTATTCCTGTGCATTATTCCGGGCAACCCTGTAATATGCAGCGGATCATGAAAATCGCAGCAGACCATAATCTCTGCGTAATCGAAGATGCTGCCCATGCCATCGGAGCAGAATATCAAGGGAAAAAAGTGGGCGGTCAGGGAAACCTAACCTGTTTCAGCCTGTTTCCAACCAAAAATATCACCACCGGAGAAGGTGGCATTATTACTCTCAATGACAAAGAAAAGGCCATTCGATTAAAGAAACTACGCCTGCATGGGATGAGCAAAGACGGGTGGAAAAGATACGACCAGGCAGAATCCTGGTATTATGAAATCCATGAGGCCGGCTATAAATTCAATCTTTCTGATATCAACGCTGCCCTTGGAGTCATCCAGCTGGGACGAATAAAGGAGCTCAACCAAAAAAGAAAAGACCTCGCCGATTATTATATCCAACAACTCTCACATATACCCGGTATCCAGACATTAAGCATCCCGTCTAATGTTATAAGTTCCTGGCATATTTTCCCTGTCTGGATCGATAGTAAAGAATTAGGTCTTACTCGCAACCAGCTTATCAAAGCACTCTGGAAAAGAAAGATCGGAACCAGCGTGCATTTTATTCCCCTACATCTGCAGCCCTTTTATCAGAAAGAATATCAATATAAAAAGGGAGATTTTCCAATTACAGAAAAAATCTTTGCCGGCATTGTCTCTTTACCCCTATTCCCGAAAATGACTAATAAAGACATCGATGACGTTATAAATGCTATCCGGGATGCGGTTAAATAAATTCACCCCCTTTTTCACCCTTGAAGATGATTGACTTATTATAAGTAACTTTCTACTATACTATATATGAATATAAAGGGTATGGATAAGTCGATGATAAACAAAAAAATATTCTTTTTAATAAATTTCATTTTATACTTTCTTTTCTCCTCCCTTCTATTTGGGCAAGGATATGTAAATATCTCACAGACGAATAAATTATCAGAATTGCCCTTTGTTTTAGTACGCCCTAATGGAGAAGTGATGGTAGCCTGGGAAGAAGGAATAGGAAGTTTTAACCTCTCTGGAGTGATCTGGTACAAAACTTACACTGAAAAAAACGGCTGGTCAACTGCAAAAATAGCAGCTCAAAAGAAATACTGCGCAGCTTTTCCCCAGCTTGCAGTTGACAAAAACGGTGATGTGCATATGGCCTATATGGATGGAGCTGGATCTGGTAACCGGGAAATCTATTATAAAAAATATGCCAACAACACCTGGTCTGCCAGCGAAATGGTTTATTATAGCCCCGTACTTAATTCATCCTGGCCCAGGATTCAAGTGGAAGGAAACAAGATATATGTCTTGTGGTGCCACAATTTTTCTTCCCCGGGCGCACCCCAAGCTAAATTAGACGTTGTCTTAATAGAAAAAACAAATGGAGGGTCCTGGCCTTCATCATACCAAAATGTTTCAAAGCACAGCAATTCGGTTTCTGTGCATCCTTTTTTTCAAGTTAAAAATGGCAATGTATACGCTGCCTGGATGGATGATAACCATCAGCAAGACAACTGGAATATTTACTATAACGAAAGAGTAAGCGGCTACTGGGGAAATTCCGTTCGCCTAAACCCTGGCTCAAATCAATATGTTCCAGCCTTAGCTGTAGATAACAACGAGAACGTTCATGTCATCTATGCCAACAAAGTAAATCCGATCTGGTACCAGAAAAAAAGCGGAAGCGGCTGGTCCTCTCCCAAACAAATATCAACTCAAAAAACTTCGGCCCAATCCATGCTCTTTATGAAATACAGCATGGGACTGCTCCATGCAGTCTGGAGACAGCGGGAAGGTGATGGCAACTATATGTATTACTGTCAAGGGACCATCAGTGGGAACTGGGAAACTCCCCTTAAAATATCTCACGGAGGCCAATCCGAATACCCGGGCCTGGATGTAGACAGTCAGGGAAGAGTTCATATTGTCTACAGTGATATAGGAAAGGGAGGTGATCGAGATGTATTTTATGTTCGGCTCGACCAACTCACTACTTACCCGGTGGCCTCTTTCACAGCTATCCCAAGTCAGGGCGAAGCACCTCTTTACGTAAATTTTGATGCCTCGGAATCTTATGATCCGGATGGAAATATTGTCACTTATAAATGGAACTTTGGAGACGGAAACCAAGATACCGGCATAACTACTAGTCACACATACACTAATAAAGGTGTCCGCACTGCCACCCTGGCTGTAACGGATAATGATGAAAATTCCTCCTCAAGCTCCCAGAAAATAACAATAGGAACACCACCTGTAGCAGAATTATCCGCTTCTCCAACCTCTGGGGCTTCTCCCTTGACAGTAAATTTTGATGCTTCAGAATCCTATGACCCGGATGGAAATATCGTCTCCTATAAATGGGATTTTGGAGACGGCACCTCAGGTACCGGCAAATCTCCGACTCATACCTACACCAGTTTAGCTACCAGAACAGCTATCCTAACGGTCACTGATAATGAGGGATTGACAGACCAGGCTTCCATAGAGATTGAGATCTCCTCTAATCCGGTAGCAACAATTATATATTCCCCCAAAACAGGCGAAGTGCCTTTAAAAGTGAACTTTGATGCCTCAAAATCAAAACCAGCGGACAAGAAGAACGGCTCAGTAGAGAAATATGAATGGGACTTCGGGGACGGAAAAAGCGGTTACGGAGAAAAAATCTCACACACTTTTACAAAATCAGAAACCTTCACAGTCACACTAGAGATCACGGATGACCAGGGTCTAAATGATTCAACTACAGTTAAGGTTGAAGTTTACTCCAAACCTGTTGCCAGTTTTTCCTGCTCAGCTTTGGAGGGCATTGCTCCAATTACAATCTCATTTAACGCTTCCAAATCTTCTGATGCAGACGGAAAAATCGGTGTTTATAAATGGCTGTTCGGAGACGGGACAATAGGATATGGAAAAACCACAGCACACACATATACTAAAGGGGGTTCCTTTAAGATCACTCTTACTGTTATCGATAATGACGGTTGGACTGGAACAGCTTCCAAAATCATAAAAATAATAGAAAAACCATACCCACCTTTAAATCTGACATTGAAACATATAATTAACAACGGCCTTTTCTTTACCGATTATATCAATCTGCTGGAATGGCAAAAAAACAACAAAAATACAGGAAAGATAAGTCCTGCAAAATACCTGATCTACTCTAAAAAAGAAAACTCAAACCAGGACTTTATCTATATCGGTGAAGTCAATAATAATATTTTTAAATTCGAAGTATTGAATTTTTCCTCTGAAAAAGACATGAAAAGTTATATATATGGAATCCGGACAGTTGACTGGCAGGGCCGCGAAAGTGAGATGAGAGAAGTTAGGTCCAGCTCCGGTTCCTCATCTAACCTGGATTATTGACAAGACAAGAAAGCTAAAGCGCCTCCAGATTCATTGACAGCACACTTCCAAATATTGTAATAATGTAGAAGCAATGCCCTCTAAAAAACTATCTGTCATATTTCTAGTGCTCGTCTTTACCGGAATCTTCTCGCTAAGATTGATTCATCTAGGAGCTGACCCCCCCTCCAACCTCAGCAATAGTATGGGATATATGTCAGATCCGGGAGGATACGTTCATAATGCCCGGAATAAAACCGTCTTTGGCAAGTGGGAAATGGACCTATGGAACCCGATGTATATAAGCCCTCTGCCAAACTATATCACCTATGTTATTTTCTATGTGATAGGGCCTGGAATCGTTCAAATGAATATAGTCCCTGCACTTTTCAGCTGCCTTATTCTTATATTCTCATTCTTGTTATTTAAAAGAAACAATAACACTATATTTACATTCATCGGGATTATTCTACTTGGAGTCAATTATCAGTTTACCATGTTCAGCAGGATTGCTGTGAGAGTGATGCCAATGCTGTTTTTCGTGGTATTGGTATTATTCTTCCTCAATACAAAACAAAAAAAATATCGGATGATATTTCTGGCTGGGTCAATATCATTCATTTCTTTTACTGTAAAGGGAACTTTTCTTCAAATTTTACCATCTATAATACTCGGTCTGGCTTTATTTGTCTTTTTCCAAAAACAAAGAAAGATAGGTAAAGTAATCCCACCCTTAACTGTCTTTCTTCTGGGGCTAATTCTGCTATTTTCGCTCTGGATCTTAATCCTCTATCTTCCTAATAAGGAAATGGTTGCTGCTTATGGGGGAGAGAATATCAGGTGGCTAACGCCAAAGGGATTACTAGGTGCTCTTGTTAACTTTTGGAAAAGGCCTCTTTTCTTCTTTAATGAAATGCCGATTATTTCTCTATTATCCACATTATATCTGCTAATAGTTTTTTATAGAATAAGTTCTTTACCCAGGAAGATAACTCTTTTAGACTGGATTTTTAGCCTATGGGTAATCACAAATACATTGTACTATTCTGTTATTTATTACCATCCAGCCAGACATTTTGTTCCCTTAGTCATCCCTCTAATATTTCTTGCCACAAGCTTTCTAAAACAGCTCAGTACTTTAGAAGCTATTAAAAAACCTAAAAAAATCCCTTTGCTTTTCTATGCATTTATTTTTTTCTGGTTGATTTTTCCTTTGAGCAGCATTCAAATTATAAACTCAAGACCTTTAACAATTTCCGAAATGAAGACAAAATTAATTCTTGTCTTAATCATATCTTTTATACTAACAGCAATAACTTTTTTGCTTATTCGTTTATGGCCCAGGAACCTGAAAATCTCTTTCTCTAAATCAATCCGCATCAGTATGATCGCAACTCTGGTTGCGGCCTCCATTTTTGTAAACATGAAACCTTTTTTAAGCTGGGCTCTTAATCCCCATTTCCATATCAGGGATATTTCCCGGGATTTCGGCAAAGCCTATGACCATATGGTTATTGCCGGACTTCTTTCCCCAATCATATCATTAGAAAACGGGTATGAAGCTCATCCCTATCGTACAGGCTATATCAACCCATATCCTGATTTTCTGCAAAAATTCAATATAAGTCACATCTTTCTCACAATCCATGCCGGCGGGATTGAGAAGAAACAATATCAGAGAGATTTTCCCGAAAGCATGCAAAAAGCTAAACTTGTAGCCAGATACCCACTCTGGAAAACCTATGCTGAACTTTATGATATCCAGCCGGAACCGCTAAAACAGAGCAGCCCGGATACGTATGAAGGAGAAATATTCTTCGGAAAAGGCGGCATCCCTCGTTTCGATCCAAATGCTGGAGAAAAATTCGCTTTCCTGTTTGAAAAAGACCAAAAAGACGGACTTGCCCAATTAACAGGGAAAGAATATGCCCGAGGTAAGTATCAAGCGGTTTTCCGCTTAAAGGTAAGCGAGGCCTTAGGAGTGAAGGAAGAACGGCTGGCCAGGATATATATTCTTTCTGAAAAAAAAGAAAAGCTGCTTGCATATAAAGACTTGTATTTGAGAGACATTTCCCCAGCTGGAAAGTATTATGATATTAAACTCCCATTTAAACTGAATAAAAAAAGAAAAATCAGTTTAAAAATCTATTCACCGGGAAAAGTCAACCTATGGGTTGATAAGGTTAATATCCAGACTTTAAGCAAAATCCTTAATAGCCAATAATCTTTTCTTTAGTCGTGAATTCGTTTCTCCAATAAATTTTCCGGGGGCAGATTTGAACTTGAGGCTTCAGTTAATATAATCGCTTTCATTTCCCTGGTCGTCAACAGCGGTTACAGCATAAACATACCCTGCAGCTTCTTGAGCATCATTAAATTTCCGGTCCTCATAAGAAAACTCCCCTGCAGAAACTTCGCCTACAAAAGTAAATTGGCTTTCACTCTGTGCTTTGCGATAGATCCGGTATTGGGATAGAGTAAATAATCCGGAATTTCCGGGATTTTCGTCCCAGGATATTTTATTGATATAATCTGTAAACAGTAATGTTTTGTTCTCAAGTCTTTCCACAGCAACATTTTGCGGCGCTAGAGGTTTATCCAAAACACGGATCTCGGTTGTGGCAGTGTCGGTAATATTATCATCATCCATAGCTGTCAGTACTACCAAGAAAGATCCTGCAGTTGAATAAGTGTGCACGATTTCTTTTGACTCGCCGGTCATCCCATCTCCGAAATCCCATTGATACGATTCAACCTGGCCATCAACATCCGCAGAAGCACTGGCATCAAAACTAACCTCAAGTGGAGCAATCCCAATTTCGGGAGAGGCGGTAAAAGATGCTTCCGGTTTCTGGTAGACAATAATCTCCTGGGAAGCAGTTCCGGTTTTTCCATCATTATCGGTTACCTTAAGGGTAGCAGTAAAATCTCCACCAGTCTCATAAGTGTGAGTTGCTGTTTCGCTGATAGCCGAAGTGCCATCGCCAAAATCCCAGTTATACGAAATGATTTCTCCATCAAAATCAGAAGAGCTCGAACCATCAAACAAAACTGTTAGCGGAATCATTCCCATAGTTGCGGAAACACTTATAGTAGCTATCGGTTTTCCAGTCGAAACTATAATTTCAACCTCATCAGTTCCGACTCGCAGATCATTGTCTACAACACTCAATTTAACCAGAAAGGTTCCTTCCTCAATAAACGTATGGGTGACATGTTTGCCCGATGCACTTGTGCCATCGCCAAAATTCCACCTATAGTCCTTGATTTTTCCATCTGCATCTGAAGATTGGGCAGCGCTAAAATTAACTGTTAAAGGAACAAGACCTTCAGTAACCGAAGCATTGAGAACCGCAGCAGGAGGTTCTCCGGGAAGCTCGACTTTTGTATAATAAATATGCCGGGGGTGGTCTGGATCCCCATCACTCCAGACAACATGGACATCCCCATTAGCATCCACATCAAGAACAGGATAGCCGGGAAAGATCTGGGCATCAGCAATCATTACCGGCTCTGCCCAAGTACCATCAGGCAAAGCTCTGCCATAAAAGAGACCTTCTCCATTGGAAACTGTTTGTCTCCAGACAGTATGCAGGAGGCCATGTGAATATTTCATGTATAAGATCACAAAAAACGAGGCGCCTTGGGTACTAATGGATTTCCTCGTAGACCATTTACTTCCAGTTTTTTTCGCATACCAAACAGGGCCATTTTTATTAGAATAAATAAGATGGGCATCCCCCATATCATCAAGAGCCAGGGCCGGAGCGTACTGATTTATCCCTGGAAAAAGCTGCGTAGCTTTTTCCCAGTCCCAATCATCCTTGCTTTCATTATACATCCCTTCTGTATAATATATGTTCCAATTTCCTGGTTTATGATCGTCATCTACCCAGGCACAATAAATATTTTTATCTCTGACTTGAAAAAAGTTATGCACAGAAGCGGATGGCGCCGTATTTGAAACCGTTTTTCTCTGAGCCTTAGGAACAGGCCAGGTCCCTCCTACTTCATTCGTAACCATAACCACATCCGTAAAGCCTATACTGGGGTTATAATTGTGAGTCCAGACAATATACATTATATCATCTTCTATCCTAAGCCGAGGCCAACTAGAATTCAGTCCGGCACTGTCATATACCAGGGATTTATTACTCCATTTATCCTTATCCACATCATAATTGGCATAATAAATATCGCGGTGGGGAGATGAGTTCCCGTCCATACAGACCATATGAACTTTTCCGGTGCTATCCAGAGCCAGCTGGGCGAAGGAAGAAGAACTTGTCTTTTTTACCGCCCTCTCAGAAGTTGACCATTTGCCTGTGCCCTGAGAATATCTTTTATATAAAAGTTCAGCATCCGAATTGAAATGATGCCCTTCATTAAAGATAACTAAGATGTCCCCGTTTTCCAGGATTAAAATAAAAGGCATTTCGGCCTGTCCTTGGCTATGATGAAGTTTAACTACCTCCGCTTTTAAAGGCAGATAAGTTAGGCAGGAAAATAGCAATAAAAGCGATAGGAGTTTAACAGCTTTTTTCATATAACTTTCCTCCATTTCTAAAGTTGGTAACAGTAGCATTAAAACTTTTTTTTGTCAACATATGGGCTCTTCTCCCTTTCAAATATCATAAGCTTGTCCAAATTATTTTTCCAAGGAGGGAGAAAAACTCCATTCAGATCTGGACGTCATTCAATCCAATGGCAATTTTTTTCGTTTTAAAGAAAAAAACACAGGAACTAGATTCAGGCTAACCTTAAATCGATGGCGGACTTCATAAACCGTTTTTACCAGCGGGAAAAATAAGTCATAAACAGACTTTCCCTTTGATACTTTAAGGCGGCATAGTGATTTAATAATAAACACAAAGCGTGGATATTGAATGGACCAGGGAAAAATCTTGTGATAATAGGCTACATCCTCTTTAGATATGGAAGGCTGGTCAAGCACGGTTACATCGCTAAAAAAAGCAGTCACCTTCCGGTCACTGATCCACCCTTGCTCTTCGCACAATTCACCCAGCTTTGTCCCAGGAAAGGGATAAAAAGTGCTGACATAAACAACATCTGGCTCTAGTGTCCGGTTCAGCTTGATGTTCTTCTTGATAGTCTCGACGGTTTCATAGGGGACGCCTACCATATTGAAAGTCCATAATTTTATTCCAGCCGATTTTATTATATGGGCGGCCTCAATAATTTGTTCATCGGAAAGCCCTTTATCCAAAACATTGTTCCTTATATTTTCATCCCCACTTTCTACTCCCATCATCACCATATTGCACCCTGCCTCCTTAATAGCCCGCATAAAGTCTTTATCTACTAGATCTGCCCGAACCGTGATATTGAACGGAAAGCTGAATCGCGACCGATATTTTTCAAAAAGACTCAAAGTCCACTTTTTATTCACGCAGATCAACTCATCATCAAAGACAAGAGATGTGATGTTATTGTATTTTTTGACAAGGTAGGCTATCTCGTCCAGGATACTCTCATGGCTCCTCACTCGGTAATAACGCCCTTTGTGCAGGTATATGTCTTGATAGGCCGCATTAACACAAAAAGCACACCGAAAAGGACACCCCCGGCTGCTCCTAACTTCTAAGTACCCATGATAATTCAATAATTTTTGAAAATCTACAATCTCTCGATCACAAAAGGGCAGAGAATCCAAGTCTTCAATCAGCGGTCGAATTGGGTTTTTAATAATCTTCCCCCCGGATTTAAACCAGAAGTTATCGATTCTCAGGTTATCCGGATGGAAGCGCCCCTTATCTCTGATGGCTTCGATTAACTCTAATAGAGCATATTCCCCTTCCCCAAGACAGATGCCGAATACACCTCTGATCTTAATGCACTCTTCCGGCCTGACCGTAGGATGTACTCCGCCAAGAATAACCGGTAGTCCAAACTCATCATAGATAAAATTCGCAACTTCCTCGCTGAGATCCACCTGTTGAGAAGTCACAGATATCCCTACTATATCCGGCTGGAAATCCCTGATCTTTTTTCTTATTTTCTGGCGCTCTAAACAATAGTGCGTTAACAGATCCGTGGCATGACCATGTTGTTTCAGGACCGCAGAGATAATTCCAATACCATAATGATAGGTGAACTTCTGCAGGATCAGAAGCGAAGGATGAGGCACAAGATGAAAAAAAAGAACTTTCATCTAGACTTTCCTCTTTTTATACTGCTTTTTAAAACCGCCCAGCCGTTTAAAATCAGGACTTTCCACTGATAAAGCGATTTGGAAGATACCGCTGCCTTAAATAGATAAGAAGGCCGGAAATAGAATTCTCTGACAGCCCGGTTTCTCCATTCCCAAGCCTGCTGACGGGAAAATTCAGGAGTTTCCAGCGTCGGGTAGGCCTCAGAGGCATCGAATTCCATGACTTCTTCCTTAAGCCAGCCATGTTTTAAAGCGGCTTTTCTCAGTGATGTTCCCAGGGCTGGCACAGCTATGTTAAAAGAGGCAATATCACAATCAATCTCTTTGGCAAACTCTATGGACTTACGGGCTGTCTCCTCCGTTTCTCCGGGGAGTCCAATGATAAAATGGCCCAGAGTCCGAATTTTAAACTTCCGGCAGAGAGCAAAACCCTTCCTTATCTGGTTCTTGGTCACACCCTTGGAATACCTCTTCAAAAGCTCATCATCTCCGTTTTCTACCCCAAGCAACATAGTATGACAACCTGCCCTCTTCATCCATCCCAACAGCTCCTCATCCAGGGAATTGGCCCGGGAGGAACACGCCCAACTGATATCAAGATTTTCCTTGACTATTTGCCGGCAGAGCTTTAACGTATTCTGACGTCTGGCTTCGAAAGTAAAATCAGTAAAAAAGACCTCCTTTATACCTAACGAAGTAACATACCGGAGTTCTTCCATTACGTTTTCCACCGCCCGATATTTAAAGCTAAGAACCGAAGCAGGGCAAAAGCTGCAGCTGAAGGGGCAACCAAAATTAGTCATAACTGTGGTAAAGGGAAATCGTCTGCCATGCGCCAGAAGATACTTTTTTAAGGGAAACTTCTCATGATGGGGAACCGGGAAAGAAAACTCTCCAGGCATTATCTTACTTTTCCGGACTTCGATTCCACCGCCATTCCGAAAAGCCATGGACCCGATATCCCCAAAGTCTCCCCGAAGATACAAAAGAATATCTTCGCTGGTATAATCAAACAAAATAGCGTCAAGGTAATCATACTCATTTAAAAATTTCTTTGCATCATAAAGAAGAACATCTCCATTGCCTATAATCAAGGGAGAGCGCTTATGCTTGTTGAGTCTGGCAATAAAGGCAAAGTCCTGCTTCCAAGAAGCAATCCCAGTCAAAAAAATAACCGCTTTGTAATCACATTGCTGGATTTTTTCCCAACTATCTTCAGGCGTCAATCTCTCTGCGATGGCATCCAGAATATCCAGATCATATTCCTGACCCAATATTCCACTGAGCACCAGCATATCAATGGAAGGCCAATAATAAT
This sequence comes from Candidatus Aminicenantota bacterium, assembly GCA_030612445.1. Classification (GTDB taxonomy): domain Bacteria; phylum Acidobacteriota; class Aminicenantia; order Aminicenantales; family Aminicenantaceae; genus JAUVXM01. The sequence continues at coordinate 18,968 of JAUWNW010000011.1, read as the reverse complement.
AGGCTTTGGAAACTCCGCTGCAGTACATATCACGCTGGAAAAGTTTATCACCTGGAGGATTGAGAAGCAGTATCTTATCCATCGCCATTATCCTTCATTTTGTAAAAGAATCTATATTTGATCAGGGCTTTAACACAAAAATAAAAATCACTCCAGCGTACTTTTTTGCCGGTGTCTTTCCTTCTGGGAATATATTCAACCGGCAGCTCTAAGATCTTATAACCCCTTTTTAGCAGCTTGGCTGTGATCTCAACAGTTGAACCCCATCTATCGCTTTGGATTTCAAGGTCGCGGAGTATTTCTGTTTTTGTAACCTGAAACATAGTCAAAACATCTGTCAGCTTAGCTTTGAAAAGCCGATCGGTCAGCTCGATCAGGATCAGATTGGCAAGATAGGCCCCGATCCCCATACCCTGGATAAAACCTTTACCCAAAAAGCGTGAACCAAATACAACCTCTGCTTCCTCTTCTATTAAGGGCTCCAACAGCTTGGAATAATTGCTCGGGTCAAGCTCCAGGTCAGCATCCTGAAATATAGTAATGGCTCCCTGAGCATGGTTTAAAGCGGTTTTGATTCCTGCTCCCCTACCTAGATTGGAATCATGAGTTATTATTTTAATGTCAGGATCATTCTCCAGAGTCTTTAAGAGTTTGGGTGTATCATCATCGGACGCATCATCCACAATGAGAATCTCTTTATCAATATCAACGGCTCTGACCTTTTTTACAACCTTCAAGATCGTGTCTTGTTCATTAAAAACTGGGATGATAACCGTAAGTTCTTTCATTTCATGTAAAAAGTAATCGTACAGCTGTTTTGGCTTTCCTGGCAAACTCAATAAACGATTTAACTTGTCGCAATTGACTCCAGACATATTTGGGGCGGTAATAATAACTTAAATGCGCCTTACGCTGCCACTTTTCCAGTTCGCGGGGAGAAAAATTTTCGGTCCACCATTGGGGAGAAAAATCTCCATGCGGATAAACAGAGAATTCTCTCCAAAAATCCCCCTTTAAAATACCTTTTTCCCTGCCGCTCTCATAGAGTTCGGTGGCTGGGAAAGGGGTTGTGATCAAGAACTGGGCAAAATCCGGGTTAAGTTCCTTGGCCAAGGCTATACTGGATTTAATCTCCTTTTCTGTTTCTCCTGGTGAACCCAGCATAAAATAGGCGAATGTGACTATTCCAGCTTTTTTCGCCATTTTAAAGGCATTCCTAACCTGCTCGAGAGTGATGCCTTTTTTTAGGTTTTTGAGCACTTCGATATCTCCACTCTCAACCCCGAACCGAATCCGGTTACATCCGGCCTGAGCAACTCTGTCCAGAAGCTCCTGATCGACCGTATCCACCCGCGATCTTAGATCCATTGTGATTTTGAGCTTTTTATCTATAATCAAATCCGCAATCGCTAACACTCTTTTTCTATTGAGAGTGAAAGTATCGTCAATAATGTCAAAATCTGTAATACCTTTGCTAGTACATTCTTCAATCTCCCTGACAACATTTTCCGGCGACCGCATCCGGCAGACTCGTCCATCTTTCTTGGTGCAAAATGTACAATTGAAAGGGCATCCTCTGGATGTTAACAGACTGGTCATAAATTCTTTTCCCTTCCCCAAAAGATTATAATACTTCCTTCCCGGCACAAGATCTCTATCAGGAAAAGGAAGGTTATCTAGGTCCTGGATGAATTCTCTCCTTGGATTAATGACAATAGTCCCGTTTTGTTTAAAACCTACACCCTTGATCCCCGAGAGTCCTCTGCCATTCGCAAGCGCGTCTAGTAATTCGCTGAAGGCATATTCGCCTTCGCCAACAACAATTGAATCGACTTCCGGCTGGCTGACCATCTCTTTAGGATAAATAGTAGGATGCGTCCCCCCAAATACTATGTGGCTTTGCGGGTTTACCTTTTTAACAATGCGAGCTACTTTTAAGGCATCAAGCAAGAGAAAAGTCATACAGGAGATACCCACGATATCCGGACGTTTTTGGGCTATTGTCTTTTCGATTTGGGAATATCCCATCCTCTCTACCTGGGTATCGAGCACTTCTATATGGAAACGGTCTCCGTGTATCTTTTTGGCAGAAGCGGCAATGTATAGCAATCCCATAGGTGGATAAAAACCCATCTCCTCCGTTAAAGAATCAGGGGCAAAGGTTCTAACAAGATTTTCAGTAGGGGGGTTTATCAAGAGAATGTTCATAGTTTCTTGGATTCAATAAAAAAACCTAATATTTATTTAATGTTTCTTTTTTTTCTCAGGGGACATATTAAGAAATAGCCATATTTTTGTCAAGGTAAAGAATTAAAAATGAGGATTACTCTAATAAATAACTTTATTAAACGGAGTCATGGTTAAACCAAGAAAGATGCCAATCTGCAAACTGTGTATCGGAAAGATCTTTCTTAGAAGAATGTACAATAAGGGTAAATTTTTCCGGCGTCTTGATATAGAGAAATTTTTTCAAAACAGGCAATAGAGGGTCATAGGGACTGAGCAAGCAGGCACTCATATCCACTCTTTCCTTAACCGCCTCCTGATGAACCGACCGCAAAAGCGCCTTCCCAATATCTTTGCGCTCTGGAGGAAATAAAATATCCACAATGGCCAGAACCTTAAATCCTTTCATAGACATACAACGCATTACTACATAACCACACACCAAAGACCCCTCAGATGCAGCCAGGATAGTATACTCTCGCCCCGGCATACGGTTAAAACGCCAGTTCATAATATCAAGAGTACGAAGAGTTGAGATAGGAAAATAGTGTTGGGCCTTATCCAACAGAGATACAAATTTATGATCAAACCGGCTGTACTCGCGAATCTTTATGCTGTGTTTTAAAGAACACCAAGTAAAACGCAAAAGCCATCTCGCAAGATATAAAAATGGCCTGCATAGACTAAAAAGGAACCTGTTTTTAAGAAAACGACGGGAAAAGACCATTAAATCATATGGCCTGGCATAAACAGGAAAATTGCCCAGTTGCTTAAACCCGAAAGCAAGATGAGCCCTCAACACCTGGGGAATATTGATCAAACCGTACACAAAATCAATATTGGATTCCTTATACTTACTAAGCAGAGCTATCTCCAGCTTGGGGAACAACATCTCTTTACGAAAATCCTCATCTACCATGAGCTGGCAAATAAATCCCGAACTATAAATCTTCTCGTGGCTTAAGAATTTTATGGGAGCTAATGCATTCTGGCCGACAATTTTCCCATAGGAATCAGTCCCAACCATGACCACTCCCTTGGGGCCAGGATACTCCTGAAACAGCCACCTCCAGAACAAAGCATATGCTTTAGTATCCACAAATTCATCCGGCCAGATCTGGGCATGGAGCCTTGCTATGCCACCTACATCTTCATCACGGCCTTTATGGATGCTGAATTCAGGCATTGATATTACTCTTTTCCATATTTTTTTCAAGAATATGCACATAATCTAAGAATCTCATAGGGACATATCTTTTCAGAAGGAACTCGAGCTTGGTGAAAGTAGATTTTCTGTTATAATAAACCAGCTTGTTTAGAAAAGGGTTTTTCTCCACCTTGAATTTCTTTTCCGCCGTGTCAATATCATATGGATGGATATATCCAACTAGCGGACTCCCTCTTTTAAGATGCTTCCTGCAGAATTGGTGGAGCACAATTTTTGGGAAAAACCTCAGGTATATCCCACCGGCAAAAGGTATTTTGAAACCAATGACCGAAGTGATAGAAATCGGTAATTCCCACAGTCCGTTATCCATTCTCAATGGGCATGTAGGGAAACCATCCCACCCGTAAAGAGGATTTCTTGCCGGCAAAACCGAGCTGGAATATCTAAACCCAAGCTCACTCAAGACTTCCCAGGCCCATTGCGTAGATTCAATTAAAGAAAAATCCGGAGCTCGAAAGCCATAAACAGAGTCAACCCCGAGCCTGTTTAAAACGTCAATATTCCTTAAAAGATTTTCCCTAAATATCTCTGGGGTCATCCTGTCCAATTGCAAGTGGTCATAGGTATGACATCCCAGTTCATGCCCTGTCTTATGAACCTGTTGAATCAAGCTTCCTATTTCCCTTGCTGTTTTCCCTACTACAAAAAAGGTGCCCTTAATACAATTATCATCGAAAAACTGGAGGATATGCTCAACCATTTCAGGAACCCGAAAGGGAAAATTCAGTCCAGATTTTGCCTGGTAGCGGATGTCCTCAAGATCGACACTAAGAAGATATTTGGAGCGAACATCCTCCTCCTTGGAAGTGCCTTTCCCAGTAACGGCAATGGTTTTAGTCATTTCAATTAAGGCTTCGGACTTTTTTAAATCTTTCACTATGGAGTTTTTCAGTGATTATTGAGATTTTTCTGGGAATTTTATAATTTTCCAGTATCTGGCTGCAATTTTGTTGTAGACGCAGGGAGAATTTTTTCTGATCTTCATGTTTAAATAACCTTACATTAGCGCAGACGATATTACCAGTGATGAAATTTTTCTCTCCATAGACCGTTACTTCGGCCACATTCTCCATTTCTAGAATCACGCTTTCTACCTCAGAAGGATAAACTTTTTCTCCCCCCACATTAATAATTTCTGATTGTCTCCCTAGAATCTTAATAAATTCTCCATCTGTCAGCACATAATCTCCAGTATTAAACCAGCCATCTTCGGTAAAAGGGCTCTCGGCATTTAGATAACCAAGCATGGCAGATTTGGCATTGATCTGAAGGATTCCATTCACAATCCGTGTCTGGAAGCCCTCGCCCCCCACTTTTACCCAAAGTGAATCCGAACTTTTTGATTTCGAGCGGAGGATGCCGAGCTCAGAAAGCCCATAGGTCTGCAATAACCGGATTTTTGGAAAGAGCTTATGAAACTTTTTTAAAGTACTTTCGGCCATCGGTTCTGTGCCATAGGTCACTGTTTTAAGTGAATCAAGCGTGTATCTTGTATAGGCCTCACTTAAAAGAATAAGGTTAATGAAAGTGGGTGAAGTCGGTAGTAGTTCCACCCGGTATTTTTCTACAGCGCTCAGGACTCTATCTGGATTGCGGTCCTGGACCGTGACGATACACCCAGTATTGGACAGAGTGTAGAGCATGGTATTTACCCCGCCGATATGGTCATAGAGCAGAAAAGTGATGGTCCTTAAAGAATTTCTCGGCACCTTGAATTTCTCTAATAAATTCTTCATATCGTGCACTGCAGCTTTACTCTTTCCTGTAGATCCGGAAGAAAAAAGCACCAGCCCGGGATGATTCAATTGTCTGAGTTTTCTATAAAACTCGTGGTCAGCTTTTCGGGAAAGCAACATTATCTTGACACTATCCCTATCACCTAAAGAAAATGCGACCTCTCCCTGGGCGATTTCCATAAATGTATGTTTTTTGGCAGCAACAGTACTCGTAAGGGGGACTAAGATACAGCTATGCTCAAGCAAGCATAAAAAAAGGGCAACAGCATTTGGAGAAAAGTCCCCCTCCAGAATCACAACCGCGCCCTTGGGGATTTTCCGTTTTTCGACCTTTTCTTTCCAGTTTTGTATCTGCTCTAAAAGCCAGCCATAGCTATATGCTTCATCGTTCCAGATAATGGCGTCTTTGGTTTTATTGTGTTCAAACTTTTGTAGCATATAATCTATGAACACTAAATTCCCCCAAGATAAATAACCTGTCCAGTCACAAAATCACTTTCGGGGCGGAGGAAAAAATCGATCACATTAGAGATGTCTCTCAGTTCACCATAACGATTGATGGCCTGGCGCTGAATCAATGCTGTTAGTTTTTTCTCAGACAGTGAGTTAATCAAATCCGTCTTTACAGGAGTCGGGCCAATAGCATTAACAGTAATGTTATCAGCACCAAATTCTCTTGCTAATACACGGGTTAAAGTCTCAATCGCAGACTTGGATGAAGCATACACTGCCTCTCCTTCCAACTTTAAAGGAACCGCCACGGTCGTGAAGTTGACAATCCGTCCAAAATTGTTTTTTCTCATCAACTTTGCAGCTTCTCTGCAGAATAAAAAAGTACCAAAATAATTCGTTTCAAAAATCTTTCTTACGGTTGCAAGAGGAGTAAGGAGCGCATGGTTCATCGAGGCAATACCGGCATTATTGATTAAAACATCTAGATGATGATAGGCTTTATAGAGTTCTACAAACAGCTCTTTAACACATTTTTCATCAGATACATCCAGACAGAAATGATGGTAGTTGGGTAACTGGGACTTTAGCGGCTTCCGGCTGCAACCAATGACCTGATCTCCTTTTTCCGTATAATATCGAGATAGATAATTTCCAATCCCCTTTCTCGTTCCTGTAATCAGGATCACTCGGTTTTTATCCATCTTTTTCCTCTTCCAGAAGCTGACATATGTATTCTGCTAAAAAACCAACTGTCCGAAAAGGACTCTTCTTTTGCGACATTGCCTTTTCATCGGCCAGCGTCACAACCTTGTCCAACTTCTCCGTTATTTTTTGTTCAACAGCCAGGACCAAGTCAACAAGTCCAAGGGAATCCAGCTGCCCGGAATAGCCGAATAAAACCGTATCCTCCGATTTCTTCAGCTGGTCCTCTTGGGGGCGTTGAAAATTTAAATCCTCAATGGCCTCAAAGATTATTTGCTCTATTTTATTTCGGTCAACCATTCGATTATCTCTTTGGTTATTCCTACTAACGTTAATAAATCATGCTAAACAAAATCATCTATGGTGTCAAGGCGTTGTCAAGCTGGAATTCCTCAAATATTTTCTCGCTTTAAAAACTCTTAACGCTCTGGTAGAATACATTTTATCGGATAAAACCAACAAATGCGAAAAATCATTAAAGCATTTTGTAAGTCTTCCTTCCTTATTATTTTCTTAATTATTCTCTTAATGGTTATATCCTGCAAAAAAGACCGCATGCCTTTTCGTTTTATTGACAACCTAAGCCGAAAAAATGTTATTCAATCCCCTTTAATCAATCTTTCTGAACAATTAAAAAAGGTTGAAGAGAAACTCAAAACAGAAGAATTTTTCTTATTAAAGCTTAATCAGGAAAAAAATACATATTGGGCAATCCCTGCCCCGTTTCCTCTCTTGGGAGAAGATGAGTCAAAACCACCTGAGGGAATGAAAGTCATAAACAACAATCAAGAACTTAAATTTATTGGAAGCTCTCAAAAAGCATCAACAGGGTGGAACTGGACTAGAATGAAGCAGGTTATTCAACCAGAGATCTATACAGATTATAAGGAATTTGCTTACAAAGATTGGATAATTCTTCCTAAGGATAAATATTTCAAGAGTCATGACCTCTATTTACCTCAAGGGGAAGTAAATTTTAAAATTTTTGCAGGAAGCGGGAAAGGAACTCTCTATTCTCCGGAAGTAAAAATCTTTCTAGATAATAACCTCTTAAAAAGCATCATCATCAATCCAAGAAAAATTTATAATTTTAATCATAATGTTAAATCTGGGAAACATCAAATAAAAATCGGATTTCAAACAACAAAATTATTGGCTCCTCACAATGAAAAAGAAAACCTAATTCTGGAAAATATCCAGATCAGCAGCGCAAAGGATTTGATCTTAATTAAACGTCCCCCCGGAAATAAAAAGAAAAAACCTCCCGGAAATTATAAGGCTATATATTCCATCCTCAAAGAGAATCAAACATTCCAACGTCTTTACCAAATACAAAATGGATTTCACTTATTAGATTTAGGGTCAGGGGAAAACCCATATTTTATCAAGAAAAAAGTTAGGGTCGATAATCAGACACTAAATACAATTTTTGCTCCCCCTGACAGCTGTTTCCAATTTCAACTCAAAATTCCAGAGTCTGCAATCCTGGATTTTAAATACGGTTTATTAAAAGAGGCCTGGACTAAAAAAGGGGACGGGGTAAAATTTGAAATCATTCTTTATGAAAATGGTCATCAAACTTTGCTATTTTCAAAAAACCTGAATCCTTTCGGGAGATCAAAAGAGCGAAAAGTTTTCACAGAAAAGATTGATTTATCAGCCTATAAAAATAAAAAAGTAAAAATCAGCTTTATAACCAATAAAAACAAAACCATAGTTAATGATTTGTCCTGCTGGTTCAATCCTGTGATTTTCCAAAACACTTTGACAGGCACATCAAGTGATAAATCAAATAGAAAAATCAACATTATTATGATTTCTCTAGATACTCTAAGAGCGGACCATTTAGGATGTTTTGGTTATCATAGGAACACTAGCCCGAACATAGATGAATTAGCTGCTGATAGCGTTTTATTTGAACGTTGTTATAGCCATTCACCTCTGACATTGCCTTCGCATATGTCTATGTTGACCTCACTATATCCTGTTTCTCATAAGCTCTATGATAATTCTTCAGAAGCTGGTTTGGAACTTGCCCCGGATATAAATACACTGGCCGATTATTTCAGAGAAAACAACTATCTAACAGGTGCTATTACTGGTGGAGGCTGGCTAAGTGCTAAATTTGGATTTCCCAAGGGATTTGATTTTTACCTGGAAAACACAAGAGAAATGAATGACTATCCGGAAAATCTTTTCAAACAAGCAAAAAATTGGATCAATACATATAAAAATCAAAACTTCTTTCTATTTTTGCATACCTATGAAATTCATGGCCCCTATTCTCCCCCTTCTCCTTATAATAAAATGTTTTCGCCGGAAGATGCTAAATGGGAAGCAGTCGATCCCTATAAAATATTGCAGGAAAAGGAAGGCAAAATTCCTGAGCTAACGAACAAGGAAAGAAATAACCTTATTTCTCTTTATGATGGTGAAATAAGGTATACAGATGAATGTTTAATAAAGCCTATTATTAAAATGCTTAAAGAAATAAACATCTACAATAAAACCATAATAATTTTAACATCTGATCATGGAGAGGAGTTTTATGAACACCAGGGATGGCTTCATTTTGATACACTTTATGAGGAAGTCCTGCATATTCCTCTCATTATCAAATTCCCTAAATCACAATACAGAAAAAAAAGAATCAGGAATATCACCAGAGAAATCGACATTGGCCCCACTATCCTGGATATCCTAAACATCAATTTCTCTGGCAGCCATTTTGACGGAAGCAGTTTATTAAAGATGATAAAAAATGAAGAAAAGGAATCCAGACTATCGATCGGATACAAATTTATTCCTCGATACGATAATCAGCACCATTATATTTTTCTCCTTCAAAGAATATCCGCACATACTAAAGGCTATAAACTCATCTTGAATGAGAGAGAATCAAAACTTGAGGGTTCTCCTTTCGATATTGAATTATTTGATCTTGAGAATGACCCCAAAGAACAAAATAATTTGGCCACAAAAGAAACAAAACTAAAGCAAAGATTAGTAGAAATAATTAGGCCTTATTATTTAGAAGCTAAGAAGACTAAAAACAAGATCTACCAAAAAGGAAAAATCCGCAAAGAACTGGAAGAAAGACTAAAAGCCTTGGGCTATATCAAATAAGATTCCCTCGCAAAACCTAAGTTGACAAAAACCTGTATTTCGATTATAAAAAGACTTCATTTCTGTTAACCGTACAAACAGAAACTATATATACCCTTCTGAGGAGGACAAATTGAAGAAGAAAAATATTTGTATATGTTTAACAATGGCTCTTACGCTTTTACCTGCCATAATCTCAGCTCAATCCCCACCTGATTCTGAACTGTCTGAAATTATCATAAATAAAACAGAAAACCAGTTAGAAGTAAAATTAGTGATCAATCCTATCTCAAACTATGAAAGCTTCACGCTTTTCAACCCCAACCGTTTAGTTATGGATTTATTGCAGGTTAATAGTTATACCTGTGAGCCTGAAATCGAAATCAATGATTCCGGTGTTCAACGAGTTAGAACCGCAAAAAACCAGCCTGATGTAACCAGGGTTGTTTTTGACCTGGAAGAAAACATTCCATCCTATTCTATTGAAGAAAAAGAGGACGGGATCTTGATATATTTCAAAATTGAACCACCCATAGAAGAAAAAAAGGAAAAACAAGAAGCAGAAAAACCTGCTGGCAAAGTTGAAGAAACTCCCATCCGGCCTGAAATTAAAAAAGTTATGGAAAGGGAACGGTTAACCAGCAATCAAAAACTCGGAATTTCTATCAACAGCGGCCTCTATTTCCCTCACGATGCAGACTTTCAGGATCTATATGGGTCAAATATGTTCTCCCTGGGAGGAGGATTAAGCTTGCTCTATCCCTTAAGCCCCAAAGAAGATCTAGGAATAGCTTTGGATTTTAATTATATGGCCGCTAAAGGCAGCACCTCCTATACCGATGAAGAAATCAAGTTCTCAATGATGCCGCTTTCATTAACTGTATTTTACTCGCCCCATTTCGGGAAATTTTCTCCTTTCGCAGGAATTGGAGGGGACTATTTTAATTATAAAGAAGAATATCCGGAGAGCTTTGCAATCACAGAAACAACCGGCTCATTACTCGGCTATAACCTTCTTATGGGAACCCATTTGCAAATAATCAAATCCATGGCTATAAAGATCTATTTTAAGCTCCATATGGCTAAGAAAACAGAAAACGAAATCAAAACAAATCTAAGCGGCAACGAATATGGAATCAGTTTGATCTATTTCTTCAGTTTCTAACCTCCTCCCCCACAAGACTGTGAAATGTAAAGAAAATTAGGAGTAAACTGTTAGGAGTACTAAAAGGAAGAGCCGCCGCCACGCTCTGGGGCAGCATTTTCTCCACAATCAGCGCGTTATAGAAAAAATAGGACGCTGCATCAATCCCGGAAAAGATGACTTTATCATAGAAATAGGCGCAGGACGCGGCGCCTTGACTTCCCTTTTAGTAAAAAACGCAGGCAAAGTAATAGCAATCGAAAAAGACAAATCCTTAATCGCTTCCCTGCAAAAACAAAAATCTCCAAATTTAACCATCCTAAATAAGGATTTCCTCTACATTGACCTAAGCCAATTTGTTGAAAGCCAAAAATTCAAGCTGGTAGGTAATCTGCCTTATTCCCTTTCTTCCCGGATTTTATTCAAAGCACTTGCTGAAAAAACTAACCTGTCGGAATGCCACTTTCTTCTGCAAAAAGAAGTGGCTGAACGATTATGTGCTCGCCCTGGTTCTAAAAAATATGCTCCGGTTTCTATCCTTTTTTATAACTTTTTTCTTATTAAGATAAATTTCACGATCGCCCCCGGCTCTTTTCAGCCTCCTCCCCAGGTATATTCCTCTTTTATTTCTCTCATTAAAAGAGAGAGTCCTATTTTTGTCCTTAAAGACGAGCGCCATTTTAAATCTTTCTTAAACACCGCTTTCGGGCAAAGGCGAAAAAAGCTATCAAATAATCTGAAAGCTTTGAATTTTCCCCAGATCCAAATCGAACAGGCATTAAAAATTACTGAGATAGACGGCACCCTCAGGCCGGAACAAGTCACCCTGGAACAATTCGTCAAACTTTTCAACCAACTTCAATAACTGGAGTTCCCCTCCAGTTTATTACCAACCTGAACTATCAGCTAAGGGCTAAAATATGTTATAATTTTTTTCAATGAAAAAAAGAAAATCCAAACAAACAAAAAACCGCGCAAAAAAAACTAAAGCAAAAAACCGCGCCTGGTCTTCAGAAATCAAAGGTGTGATCTATATTCTGATCGCCATATCTCTCTTATTAAGCTTAATGAGCTATAGCTCCACAGATCCATCATGGGCTTCCGTATCCACTTCCAAACAGCAGGTCCATAATTATTTAGGAAAAGCAGGGGCCTCATTATCAGAAGCACTTCTCCAACTTTTTGGCTTTGCATCGTTCATTATCCCCCTGGCATTTCTTTACTTTGGAATTCGGGCCTTCTTGCCGGATAAAGAAAGATCAACCCTTAAACAGCTTGCGGGTACAGCACTTCTTCTTATTATCCTGAGCTCGCTTTTCTGTATATTTTTTCCTGAAGTACCGAGAGCAGATATGCAAGCCGGGGGATTAACAGGCAGTCTTACAACCTCCTTTCTATTACCCTACTTTAATCACACCGGGAGTTTGCTTGTCCTTTTTAGTGCTCTCATCCTCTTCATAATCTTTTCGACTCATATTTCTATTCGCAGTGTATTTTATTTTATTATTAGGCTTTTTAATTTCCTTTTTAAAGAAATAAGAATCCGGATCACTCACTATCGCCTTAAAAAACACAAGGAAAAGATGAGGCAAAAAGTAACCGAAAAATACTCATATACAAAACAAAAAGCTGAAAAGCCTATCTCCCGAGGAAATATTAAAACAAGAAAAAAACCCGTTCAAGCTAAAATTTCTCAGCCCTCCTCTGGGGAAAATGTTCTGTTTCCAGAAATGGAACAAGCTGGTTACAGCTTCCCACCATTATCTTTATTAGACCCGGGCAAAGAAACAGAAAAAATCGACAAAAATGAACTATTCGAAAAAAAACAAATAATAGAAGATAAATTTCTTCAATTTCAGGTCGAAGGAGAAGTCAAGGAATACCATCCCGGACCCATCGTAACTACATATGAGTATTACCCCCAGCCCCATATAAAGGTCAGTCAGATAATCAACCTATCCGAAGACCTGTCTCTTGCCTTAGGAGCACAAGCCGTCAGGATCCAAAGAACCCCGGGAAAGTCTTCTCTCGGAATCGAAATTCCCAATAACAAAAGAGAGATAATCAAGATCAGAGATATAATCCAGACTGATAAATTTTTAAAATCCCCTTCCAAACTGACCATAGCCCTCGGGAAATCCATCCATGGAGAGCCATATATTACAGACCTTTCCATTATGCCTCACCTCCTGATCGCCGGCGCCACAGGTACTGGAAAGAGTGTTACTCTTAATACAATCATTGCCAGCATCCTCTACAAGGCAACCCCGGATGAAGTGAAAATAATCCTAATTGACCCGAAAAGAATAGAATTTTCTCTATACGAAGGAATGCCTCATCTTTTATGCCCGGTTGTTAAGAATCCCAAAAAGGCTGAAGGCGTTCTGTTTGATGCTATAAACAAAATGGAAGAACGATATCAGATTATGGGTTTTTTAAAAGTCAGAAATATCGACCAATATAACCAGAAAGTAAAAAAAATATTAAATCAAGACAGTAAATCTCTTTCTGAAGAAGAAAAAGAAAAGCTCAAGCCTCTTCCCTACATAGTTATCATAATTGATGAGCTTTCGGAACTGATGATGGCAGGAGTAAAAGAAGTGGAATACTGCATAGCCCGGCTGGCTCAGTTAGCGCGTGCCGTCGGTATCCATCTTGTTGTGGCTACCCAGCGTCCTTCTACAGATATTATTACCGGTAACATCAAAAATAATTTTTCCAGCAGAATTGCTTTGCGGGTGCCATCAAAAATCGACTCACGCGTAATTATTGATGCAAACGGAGCTGATAAATTGCTGGGAAATGGCGACATGCTTTTTATGCCTCCTCTTTTCCCCCGGATTATCCGGTTGCATAGCGCTTTCATCTCCCTCTCTGAAGTCACCAGGTTACTTAAATTCGTAAAAGAGCAGGGTAAACCAACTTATGATAAAAACATAATCAAAGTCCTTAAAGGCTCCCCAGGCAAAGCAAAAGATGAGAGCAGCGAAAAAGACGCTCTTTTCGAAAAAGCAACAGAGCTGATCCTCCTAACCGGACAGGCCTCAGCTTCATATTTACAGAGGAAACTTAAATTAGGATATGCCAGAGCCGCCCGGATCATTGACCAGATGGAAGCTGAAGGCATTGTCGGCCCCTCCAAAGGAAGCAAAGCGCGCGAAATACTGGTCGACCCTGACACTTACAAAAAAACTTTAATGCCCTGAATGAATTGTAAATTACAAACAGCAAATAGCTAAAAATAACTAACCTGGATTATTCACGAGTCGAGGTTGCCGCAGATACAAGGCGCAGCGGATGAAGCTGTGGTCTTTATGATAAAATTTACGCTGTGGACACTGAGGACACAGATTTTCGCGGAAAAAAGCACTTTCCAATTTGTGCTGGAGCACAAAATGAAAACCTTTTGCCATTTACCATTTTCTATTTACAGGTTTTTAACAATAAAACAATTTACAATTTGCATTTTACTTAATATTATACATATCGACATTTTTTATGAATAGTTCAGGCTAAAAGTGAAAAAGACATTTTCACAATCCGAGTTAAAAGAAATTGTTAAAGAGTACCGTCCTATAGTTAGCTTTCGAGTCAGAAAATCACTTGGAACACACATTCCTGATTGGGAAGATGTAGTCAATGAAATAATGGTCAATACCCTTGAAAAAATAAAAAACGGTAAATTCAGGGGAGATTCAAGTATCGGCACCTTTATCTACACAATTACCAGCCGGAGAATAGTTGATTTTATTAGGCGAAAAAATAAAGTTCTGCAATATGCACCGGAACCGTCTTCCTTCCCGGCTCCTTATAAACATATAGAAAACAAGGAAAGGAGCAAGTTTGTCGCAAAATATCTGGAGAATCTTAATCCTAAATATAGAGAAATTATTTATCTTTATTATTATAAGGAACTTACGCGGCAAGAAGTAGCGGAAATAATCGGCATTGCTCCCCGCCGAGTAAGTGAACGTGCTAACTATGCCAGAAAACTTCTAAAAAAAATGATGAAAAAATGATTTTTTCCAAACTTCTACTGCTACTACGACTAAAATAATGAACTTTAAATATGGGGCAAAGATGATGAAAAAACATAAGTATGAAAAACTGATTGATGATTACCTATTCGGTAATCTCAACAAAGAAAAAAAGGAAGAGTTTGAGCAACATTATTTCAACTATCCCTCTTGCTTTAAAAAATTAAAAGACAGAGAAGAGTTTATTTCAATCATAAAAAATACACCTGATCTCTTCTTTCATGACTTGGATATAAAGAATAAATCAAAAAAAGAGCTTTTTTTTAAACGCATTACTACCTTCTTTACTCCCAGGCAGTGGGCGGCAGCCACTATTTCCACAGCTTTGTTCCTTATTGTAGTTTTTAATATTATCCCAAATATAAAGACGCCCTCCTCCCAATTTTCCCTTGATAGCAACGCAGTAAGAGGAAGATCAATTGCCATTATTTCAGATACTGCCCCCTCTCACTTGAAATGGAAAAGCATGGGCGAAAACATAGAATATACTATTTCAATTTATGACAACCAGCTCATCTGGGAAGACACTACCTCTGAAAATTCTATTTCCCTCCCTGATGAGGTATATGCTCAAATGACTCCCGGAGTCAAATATTTTTGGCAGGTTAAAGCATATTCTCAGGAAGGAACCCTAATAGCTAAATCCAGCAGGACTCAACTAACGCTTATCAATAAATAATCCAGGTTAATCATCTACTTTTTCTTCTTCCGTATACATGCGTCCTTTACTTTCATCCTCAAAAGCGAGGCAGCACATCAATCGGCCGCAGACCCCTGATATTTTTGTGGGATTAATGGCTATCTTTTGTTTTTTTGCTTTCTGAATGGTTACCGGCTTGAAATTTTTAATAAAACTAAAACAACAAAGTTCCCGGCCGCAGACCCCTAATCCCCCGATCATCTTTGCTTCATCACGGACACCGACCTGCCTCATTTCTATGTGCATCTTTAATTCTTTTGCTAAATCTTTGACCAATTCCCGAAAGTCAATACGTCCGTTTGCGGTATAATAGAATATTCCTTTCTGCTCATTAAAAAAATACCGGACTTTAACCAGTTTCATAGGCAGCTTTCGGGAATTTATCCTCTTTATACAGAAATTAAACGCCTTCTCTTCTTTCCTGTCAAGGCGATAAAAAAAATTTTCATCATCAGAGTTGGCCTTACGTATGATCTTTACAGTATCCTTAGCTGCCTTAGGGAAATCACAAATCTGGCTGGATACATTAATGACTTCCGCCAGGTCACCACCAAGGTCTGATTCAACAATACAACGATCACCGCTTTTTAACTCAAAATCACCTTTTTTTACTCTAAAAACTTTTTTAAGCCTCTCTGAATAAACACATATAATCTTAGACATCATTCTTCCCTAAACTGAACTATTCATAAAAAATTTACTATCAGAGAACTGACAATAAGCCTTACATTTGTATTATACTCAAATCCTTTGAAAGAGTCGTCTATAAAATTCAAATAAGACAACAATTGTTCTAACCCGATGCGTTCTTCCATGTCTTTCATTTTTGTTTTATAGTCCTGATTGATAAGATAGCGCCAATCCCCACCTTCCTTGATAATAATTAAATCCCGGCAAAAAGAAGTAATTATCTCTAAAATCGGGCCCAGCTCCTCTTCCACTACTTTTCTTGGCAGGTTCGAATACTTTTTTAACAATCCCGCCATATTTTTTTTGTCAAGAAATGACATAAATAAAAGCCATGCCTTTTTTCTTTGCGCTTGAATTTCTTCCTCATCCAAGCTTAATGCCCTATTTAAATTTCCTCGAGCCAGAAGTGATAATATCTTTGCTTTATCTTTTTCCATACCCTTTTCAATAAGGGACTTTTTTATATCTTCCCCGGAAATAGCGGAAAAACTGATATTTTGACAGCGGGATTTTATGGTGGGCAGGATATCATATGGGTTATCGGTAAGCAGAATAATAAAAGAAAATAGAGGAGGTTCTTCCAGCACTTTGAGTAAAGAGTTTTCAGCCTCATTATTCATTTTATCCGCATCAGTTATAATAAAAACCCTTTTCTTTCCCACCATAGGACGCAGGTATGCTGCTTCTTTTAAAAGCCTTATCTGATCGATCTTCAAAACATCTCTTATGGGAGAAATAAACATCACATCAGGGAAATTCTCTTTGTTTATGTCCTTACAATTAATGCAAATTTCACAGGCGTCATCGGATTTTTCCAAACAATTTAGAGCTTTTGCTACAACAGCCGCAGTTTCTTTTTTTCCGACCCCGTCAGGTCCGGAGAAAAGCAATGAATTGGGAAGCCTGTCCCTTGCCAGGCTTTTTCTCAGAATATTTTTTACCCGCGTATTTCCCGGGATATCTATAAATGCCACATCTTTGCTCCCCTTAAAATTATACCCGAATCCCCTGTATTTAAAAAGGGAAGTCTGCTTAATAATTTAGCCTGAACATCGACATTTTTTATGAATAATCCAGGTTAATTCACAATCGGGTCCTGGACAACCTTTAACCCCTGGGTGCTTATCTCCTTTTCATCTACCGTAAAGGTTACTTTATAGCTTCCGCACTCTACCATAGCACCTCTGCTTCTACGTCTACGGCCGTCTTCCTGGGGATCTTCTTTTTTCCTCAGATTCCAGGAAGTTTTATGTAAGCCGGCTTTTTTACTTCCTTTTATTTCCTGAAGGACATTACCTTCCAGATCTTTAATCACAATTTTTGAGGATTTAACCTCCTCCTTCAGATAATAGTATATATCGGCGCTAACAGGAGGATTATTCACCTTCGCAAATTCCCCGTAAGTCGGACCCCGCCTTTCCAGCATATTCCACTTCACAGTAGGCTGTATATTAAACAGAAAACTGTCTTTTTCAAATAACTCCGGTTTCATCTCTTTAAAAGGATAAATATCAGCAATATAAATACCACGCCCATAGGTCCCAATTACCAAGTCACGCTCCCGCTTCTGAATATCCAGGTCCATGATCAATACATCCGGGGCTGATTCCGACATCTCTACCCAGGTTTCGCCTTTGTTTATAGAAACAAACAGTCCGTAATCAGTGGCAAGATAGAGCACATCAGGATTGTCCGGATCTTCCTCTATATCACGCACAGGATTCATCATATCTATGCTTAAATCTTCCCAGGTCTTCCCAAAATCATGAGTGACAAAAATATATGAGGCATCCTCATTATGGGTCCGGTAACCGGAGTAAGTAACATAACAGGTTTCAAGCTCATGCATTGAAGGCTCCACCTTAGTCACCCAGCGGTCATAAGGAATACAAGCGCCTTTGATATTTTTTTTGGGCTTTCCTTTTTCGTCATAAAATCGATATGTGATATTGGTCCAGTTATCGCCTCCGTCAGTGCTCAGCTGGAGATTGCCGTCATCTGTGCCTGCCCAGTAAACACCCGGCTTCACCGGCGATTCTGCAAATGTGTAGATAGTAGCATACTGCAAATTTGTAAGCTTTGATTGCTCGATCCTCTCCTTATTATTACGTGACAGGTCCGGGCTGATTGTTTCCCATGTTCCCTCTTCCCCACGGCTGTAGGAGCGATGAACATGCTGGGAACAGACGTATACGATACCTGGATTGTGGGGTGAAAGTACGATAGGTGAGTCCCATTGATATCTTTGGGGAGGTTTGCCGGCTGCTTTCTCTTCATCAGTATTGCGCACAGAAAGGCTGCTCCTCTCCCCAGTCTTAAAATTCATACGATTTGAGCGTCCGAACTGACTTTCAAAATAAATATACTCCGGATTCCACCAATCTCGCAAAACATAGTAGCCGTCCCCGGAAGGCAGATAAGTCCAATCCGCTGGAAACACTCCATAAGAGTTGCGATTGCGCGAAGGGCCGATCCAGCAGCCATTGTCCTGAGTACCGCCCATAACATTATAAGGTATCTCATTATCAACCGATATATCATAGAACTGCTGGGCGCTGATAGTATCCTTCTGAGACCAGTGCTTACCGCCATCCCATGTTTCAGATACTCCCCCATCATTGCCGTTGAGAATATGTTGCGAGTCAAGCGGGTCAATCCAGATCCCCCGGACATCCACATGGCATTTTTGGTTACCAAACCAAGGAGCATTCTTAAAAGTCTTGCCGCTGTCTTTAGAGATCTTTACAATTGTTTCAACAGCATATAGCACTTTATCATCATTAGGGTCGACCTCGATCCTGCCGGCATAACCCGCTTCAATAGCATTAACTGCTGTACTCCCGCCCCGCTGCTTATATTCAGTCATCTTCTCCCAAGTCTCGCCCTGGTCTTCCGACCGGTAAATCACCCCAGATTTTTTTACAGGTTCCATAATCTCTAGAGCATC
>JAUWNW010000076.1 GCA_030612445.1 Candidatus Aminicenantota bacterium | reverse complement strand
CAAATGTGTCTCCTTCCAGGCCTGCCAGCCCCCGGATCAAAGGCAGAGTTACTCCTGCTGTGGAAAAACCCTGGTGGGATACTGATTCCTGAGGCCAGGTATATTGAGTGCCTGAAAAAACTTCAGTTAAATATCCCAGGGCATGAGTGAATGTATGTCCGGCAGTCGCTTTAAGCAAAGTGCAGCCCTGCAGCGGCAGGTGGTGTTTGTATAGTGCAGTTGTTACCCATGATGTAAGAAAGGGCCAGACCGCCCCGTAATTGTAGTTTAGAGGCTGAAAATAGCTGCTTTTTTTTGATATACTGCGGATTCCCCAGTCAGTAGTAAGTTCTGCTGAAGAAAGCTTTTCCAGAGATTTGAGGCTTCTTTCCGGAGTTCCCAGGTGCCACATCAGGCCTACCGCATTCCAGGGAGAGATTTCTTTAACATGCTGCCCTTTTTTATTAAAAGCATACGCATAGAATTGATTCTCTTCATCCCAGAATTTTTCATTAAAAGCTTCTTTTGCTTTTTTGTAATATTCAGAAGCTTTAGCGCTTAAGGCTTTTTTACCGGCGCTTTCAGCCATTTTTGCCATGGCATAAGCCGCCCTCGCCCAGACAGCAGACATATAAATGTCAGATTCGATCCCGAGCAGATCCCCATATTCCAGAGCTCCCAGGCCGGCTTTACTGTTATCCATTAAACCGTCCCCATTTGCATCGGTTGAGAGGCACCAGGCAAAGGCCCGTTCAAGGGAATCCCAGCTTTCTGTGATGAACTCCTGGTCTCCTGACATGCGGACATAGTCATATACAGCAGCCAGGTAATAGGGGGTAGTATCCCCGTGGATATAACCATAATGGTAATCATTCCACCAGTCTATATATCCTTCTGCCTGGGAGAGTTCATGTGCCATTTTCCCGTCTTTTCGCTGCCATTTTTGCGTAAAGGCCAGAATATCCTTTACAGATCGAAAGGCTCCGTAACCGGACAGGCTAAAAGAGTTGATATATGTATCTCCGCCGAAAAACCAGCCAAAACCAGGGCGTCCGCTGCTGCCGGATGCTCCCAGGCCTGCTACCATTCCTTTGCCAAGCAAGGGATTGTCTACAATAAGATTGTCAAAAGCGACTTTAGCCCAGGCAAAAGCCAGGTTTAACTGCTTGTCAGGAGTTTTAATTTGCAGAGTATCTTCCCTGAGGCGGCGAAAGTGTTGCAGGTTTTTATTGTAAAAATCTGCGGGATTATTCTGGAGCTTTTTATAGACTTTGAGGATGTCAGCATGTTTTCCCTGTCCGCCTGCCAGATAGACAGGGATATATTTGTCCTTTACAGTTTCCGGTTTGGAGATTGTGATCTTAAACTCACTGGCTACATCTGAGAGCATATGCGCCGGTGTAAAGGAAAGACCGGCTGCCGCAGGGGAGCCGATAATACCGTGGTTTTTTCCAGTAGGCTCAGAAATGATATATGCTTTGAGATTGTTATCCCAAAAGGCATATTGCCCGCCCAGTCCGGCCGGCCACATGGGCTGAAGTACAGGCAGGAAACTGCAGACAATAGAGAGCGGTTCTGTAGACTCAATTTCAAGCAGGATAATAGCGCCCGGCTCATTAACAGGAGTAATATAGATGGCTTTGACGGTAAAGGATTGGTAGGTATAGGTAATGATTGTTGCTTCCGGAGATACATCGATGTAGCGGACTATTTCTGAAGCAGGGATAGGGCGGGTCGAACTTCCCACAAAAAAGGAAAAGGTAAAATTTCTTATCAGCTTAAGAGGGTAGGCCCAGGCCTCAAAAGACCCGCTTTCATCACCCAAAATGGCAAACTTCCGGCCGGCTTTATCAAAAGGATTGCCCGGCCGGGCTGTCCTGTGCAAAGTCAGGTCATTAGGCTCTAGATTGAAAGCCGGTATCAGCCCGTCTTGAGCATGTAAAATAGGCGAGCCAAATAATAAAGCAAATAATAACAGGTTAATAATAGTTTTTTTCATGATTCCCTCATAGAAGTGGCTGGGAAGCAGGGATTCGAACCCCGATTACATGAGCCAGAGTCATTTGCTACTATAAAAATTTGGTTTTTTTGTTGATGTCGATTGGTTCTCATTTTTTACTTATTTTGTCCCTCTGAAGTATCTCGATATGCTTATCATAAAAAAATTCTGCGGTCAAATCACGTAAAATCAAAAATAATCCACAATATTTGAGAATCACGGAATAAAGCCTCAAAAAAAGCCAAAAATAATATAGACTTTACTCCCTCAAATGCCCAATGTTAGAAATATTCCGCTCCCATTCCTCACGACGCTTGGCATGACAAGAGGGGGGCTGGCTCCTGAATTTTCAGAAGATGAGATAATTATTTCGCCAATGCTTGAAAAAATGGGGATTTTTGAATTCAAAAAGTACAGGTAGGCATTTGACAAGGGGGTTGAAGCCATAAAAATTGTTCTGCAGTAGAATAAAAGGGGACGGCTGCATATCTTCATTGACATATTCATCTCAAGTTTGTATAAATAATTCAACATGGGGTTAATGGTAAAACACACCGCTGTAACAAATTCAAAATATAATCCCGTGCATAAAATCCTTGATTCACAACAACTCACCGGTTTCAAGAATCTGATAACCGGTTTTATTCATATTTAGAATTTTCAAATAAAAATAAGGAGGTAAAAGTTGAAGTTAAAAAAGTCAATTTTAATTCCGCTAATGCTGTTCGCCACAGCAGCCCTGCTGTGTGCATTCGCTTTGAACGGACAGGAGGGCCAGAAGTACGAATCCTACCAAACAGACCAGATTACAGACGGCTGTACGGTTATAATAGTCGGAAAAGACGCCTCAACAGACGGCTCTGTTATGTCCACCCATACATGCGACTGCGGATTATGCGACTGGACATGGAGGTATGTGCCGGCAGTAGACCACAAACCCGGCTCAATGCGCAAGATCTATCATATAAACCAGTTCAGGACCTGGCCGCCGAGTGAGGGCCTCAAGTGGGAAAAGTATAAGGACGATTTTACAGACCTTGAAATCCCGGAGGTTTCTCACACTTCCGCATATTTCAACGGCTCATTCGGGTACATGAATGACATGCAGGTAGCTATCGGAGAATCAACCATCGGATGCAGAAAAAAATTGCAAAATCCTACACCTGCCGCCAAATTCGACATAACAATGCTGACACTCATAGCCATGGAAAGAGCAAAGACAGCCAGGGAAGCTGTAAAAATCATGGGAGAACTGGGTGAAAAGTACGGATACGGTTTTACTGATACAGCAGAGATGCTGGCTCTATCTGATCCGAACGAGGTCTGGGTATTCGAAATTATGCCTGTCGGCCCATTGTGGACACCGAAGAGCGGGAAGCCGGGTGCCGTCTGGGGCGCACAGCGAGTTCCCGACGACCATGTCAGTGTCTGCCCGAACGAATCCAGGATCGGGGAGATAGACCTTAAAGATACGGACTACTTCATGGCTTCCCCTAATGTAATTTCACTTGCAGTAGATCTTGGGTTCTATGACCCAAAGAGCGGTAAAGCCTTTAACTGGAAGAAAGCCTATTCACCGAGCGAATACAGCGCGGCAGAATCGAAAGGGTCAAGAGGACGCCTCTGGCGATTTTTCGACCTAGTCGCACCCTCTAAGCAATTCAGCCCGGAAACTCCGAACATGGAATTTCCATTCTCGGTTAAGCCGGAAAAGAAGCTTTCCGCCCATGATGTTATGATAATGACACGCAATAAATTCGAGGGCACTCCATATTGTCCGGCTGATGGCCTTCAGGGAGGACCATTTGCCAATCCTAACCGCCTCCCCTACGGCTTTAAACTCGACGGCAAGACCTACAACAGACCCCGGGTTATCGGCGTAAACCGCGCAGAATATGTCACGGTTACACAGTGCAGAGAATGGCTGCCAAATCCAATCGGAGGACTCGTATGGCTTGCCTTCGGTGCCCAGGACACATCCTGTTTTATGCCCCTTTACATGGGTATTTCAGGAATCCCAAAATCCTTTGAATTCGGTGACCACTGGGAGTTTGACAGGAAATCCGCCAGGTGGGCCTTCGATTATGTGGATTTCCATACTCAAGTGCTCTATTCATATGCAATCGAAGATGTCAGGAAATCCCAGGCAATTTGGGAAGAATCAGCCGTAAAGCGCACTCCTGTCATCGACAAATTCGCAGAAGAACTTTACAAAAAGGACCCCTCTCAAGCCCGCCAGTTCTTAACCGATTACTGCATGAATAATGCCAACAGAGTCATCGACGCCTGGTGGGAGCTGGGTGACTACTTGCTCGTTAAATACAACCATCTTTGGATATATGACACAAAATCGAGAAAAAGACTACCGCTGAAATTCCCGGACTGGTGGCTCAAGGAACTGATCAAGTACAACAAACTGGAACCGCAGCCATCAGAAAAGAAGTAGTGATTTATATTCAAAAAGGAGATAGTGATTCAAATGAAAAGCTTAAATTTATGGAAAGGAAGGAATAATTACTAACCGTAGATACAGAGATAGGAAACCGGTTCTTTGGCAATGGCGGTAAAATCTACTTTAGGCTCTACCTGAAAAGAATCACCTTTTTTGTAAAGATTTTTTGTTTTATCAGGAAGAATCACCTCCATCTCACCATGAGTGATTTCCATATATTCCTTGGTTTGAGTGCCAAAGGTATATTCTCCGGGTTTTATAATACCAACACTAAAAGGCCGCCCGTTTAATTCATTACCCAAACTCTTGACCTTACCTTCAAAATATTCATTCACTTTAATCATTTTTTATTCCTTTGATTTAATTTATTAGGAATTTGGTTATTCTGTTGATGACGATTTTTACTCAATTTCATCAAATTTCCACCCTCTGAGTAACTCCATAACCCATAATACAAATAAAAAACAAGTCCAGTCAATGAAAAATCCGCCAAGAAAACAGACAATCTCACTGAAAATGCCTGTATATGACGGAAGGTTAATATTTTGCCTTGTTGATAAATATTGATTCCTTTTATATGCTTTAAAAATATTCTACATATTAAAGAGTAGATTATTACAGCTTAATAGACTGATTGGGGGAAATCGACTCTATTAGAGTGGCTGGGAAGCAGGGATTCGAACCCCGATTACATGAGCCAGAGTCATGTGTCCTGCCGTTGGACGACTTCCCAGCAGAAGGGATAATAATAATAAATATCCGCTATATTTTCAAGTGCAACTTTAGCAGACAAAGGCGGGATTAAGGAATTACTTTTTAAGGGATGCTTTTGTAAATATGTAGGCGGGAATATCAGCGTTAAATTCAATAGACTCCAGTAAAAATTCCGTGCCCTTCCCTCCTTTGAGCTCATCCTTAAAAAGCATATTGCTTGGGACCCAGCGGTTCTGCACTCTGATAACATCGGATATTTCCGTAGTTTTAAGCAGTTTACCGCTGCGGGCGTAACGTTGTTCTTTAAGGCCAATAAATCTTTCTTTATCCACCCAGACCTTCCGGGAATAATAAGCGATATCATCATCCCGCGCAGTCAATTCCAAAACCCAGCATAGCCTTTCATCATAAGTTTCTTCTGCTATTACTTCAGCATTATACAATTTGTGCAGCTCCGGGTCTTCCATCATATCTTCATAAGAAAAATCAGATCCCATAACAGACTGTCTCAGCATGTGGCCTGAGATCTTGATTATCCTGTCAGTGGAAGGCGAATATGTCCACAACTCATCAGCCAGCTTTAGCATCTTGGTGCCCCTTTCCCGGGCAGGAGCCAGATACTCAGTAAAAGAGATGTCTGTACCTTTAAGCCATGACTTTGATTTAATCGTCCGGCTTCCTCTGCGGCCATGGATTATCATAGCCCCCACTGAGATTTTATTATCCGAACCGATATTTTTATCTACCTGCTTTAAGATCCATTCACCCGAAGGTGTTTCAACCGCATCTGCTGCGGAAAATATCAATAAAACCAAAATCCCAAATATTAGATATGAGCGTTTCATGCTTCAAGCTCCTTCATCAAATTAGCTGTTTTCCGCTTATATACTCCTATACCGGAGATCGAAGTGCCCAGAAAAGTGGCCATCATCCCCGGTAAAAATCCTATAAAAAAAATGGCAGGTGTTATCCTGGCGCGCATTACATCTGAAAAAAGGATAGAAGCATTTTTCATCATCCCACTTATATTAATTCCTTTTTCCTGCAGAAAATAGGTTATTGCCAGCCCTACGGCTGTGCCTAAAACCGAGCCGATAAAGCCTACCATCAAAGATTCACTGATCAACGAACGGTAGAGATGACCTTTGGTCTCCCCCATCGCCAGGCGTACCCCGATTTCCCCATAGCGCCTGAGACTGCCCATAAGACCTGCATTCCAGAGCACAATAGACATTGCTATTATATAAATAACCAATACCGTTACAGACATAGAACCGACCAACTTCAGGTAGTCTGCCATGCCGCTCTGACCGGGCAGGGTGTCCATAACCGGTAAAAACTCATCATTATCCTTTGCATAACCGGCATTAAATGCGGCTTTGATCTCTTCAGCCCGCTCATCACGGTAGACAAAATCATTGAATAATCCTAGAATCTCACCCGCAGCATCCTCCATATTCAGAGCCGCCCGGATGTCGCTAATATCCGCTATCATTGCCCCCCTATCCATAGCAGTTACTCCAAAACGTATGGTGCCGGCTACAGTAAAATTTGCCATGGCCATACTTCCATACATAGTGGAACTGATAAGAGTCGCTGTTTCCCCGGGTTCTACATTCAGCTGAAGAGCATATTTTTCGCCGATTAGAATTTCTCCCTTCTTTTCCGGCAGCCGGCCGCGCACAAGCGCATCCGCAAGATTCAGGATGTCCCATTCCCGCGTTTCAGCTGAAAAAAGATCCACGGCCATCCCCGCTACCGGGCCCTGGTCGCGAGTCTCTCCCTGTTCATCCGGAATATCGAGTAATCCCCCGAATTTGATCCTGGAAACCCAGATCAAACCGGGATACTGCTGCCTTAGATCCTGGGTTAGCTTTTCAACTCCGATAAAGGCCAGGTCATTAGGTATCTGGTCAACCTCTTTAGCATAAGCGCGTGACATTACCTTTACATGACCGGTGCTGAATCTGGCATTGGCATCTATCATATTGGTCAAAGCTCCTTGAATCCAACCGTAAAACACCACTGTAAGTAAAACTCCCAAAAAGACAGTCAGAATCGGAAACAGGCTCCGCGAGCGGTCCCTGAGCAGCCCTTTAAATAGAAATTTTATCATGACATCCTTCCTCTCAGCGCATCAGTTGGTTTAAGTTTAGCAATTTTCCTGGTAGGCAAAAAGCTGACAATAGTTGTCACAATAAGGACCAGAACGGTTGTGCCAATGATCAAGCCTGCCCCATAGGTGGGGATAAGTTTATCCCCTATGGCAAATCCATAACTGTCTACAGATTCAGGCATAGCCCATCCCTTCTTAGCAAAAATGGCTAAAAGCGGCGTGCCGTATAGCGCAGCTACTAGAGCAGCCAGGACGCCATGCATGGCCCCTTCCAGCGTAAAAAGCTGAATAATTTTTGGCCGGGTAAATCCCAGGGCCATTAGAGTCCCCATTTCCTTGCGCCGCCTGAAAATTGAAAGCACCTGCGTATTAAAGATCGCCAGCATAGCCAGTAAAAGCAGGATCACATACATAATGGAACCACCTATTGTCTTGGCCTGCACCAATTCAGTTATGTCCTTAAGCAAAAATTCCAAGTTTTTAAAGTTCCATCCTGCCGCCCCCTCTTTTAAGGGTTCAGTATCCTTGGCCAGCACAACCAGGCTTGCCTCATTCGGCATGCGGGCAAGTTCCTGTATTTTCTTCAGCGGAACCCATATCTGGCCCAGGTCGATCGACTGCACAGTTGTCCGCATGACCTCAACTATGCGGACATCCTTGGCATCAAATGTTCCCTGAGCATCCCGCCACCTGACAGTTATTGTATCTCCTTTTTTTAGACCCGCATTTTTGGCCATACGGGTGCCGATAAGGGCCGGCAGCTTTACATCTTCGCGGGCGAGAAAATGAGTAGGAATAGATATTACTGACTGCTCCGGGTCTATTCCCTTTATCAGGACAGGCTGGATGCGGCCGCTGGGATAAATAGTACCCTGAACAATCAATACAGGCGCTGCTAAACCCTCATTTTTTAAGCCAATTAACGCTTCAGGCAGAGGCGCATGCGCATCCGGCAGAGATAAGGGCTCATAAGGATCGTAATTTTCTTGCCAGTACTGGCCTCCTCCGTATTCTGCATCGGTGAGAGAGTGAACCGCTTGATTATTCATCCCATCATATATACCCTGAAGCCCGATAATCGCTACAAAAGCAAAGGAAAGCACAATCACATTAAGCCAGGTGCGGAGACCGGCTCCTAAGAGGTTTTTTAGAGCCAATCGCGGGATTATCATTGTCCTATCCCTTCAGCTTTTGTTGGGTTCATGGCCTCATCTTTTGTTACTTTCCCATCAACAAGCGTAATTTTTCTACGTACATAGCGGATGACCTTTTCATCATGAGTGGCAAAAATAAAAGTCGTTTTAAGCTCCCGGTTTAACTCTTCCATAGTCCGGAGAATATTATGCGAATTCTCCGCATCCAGATTTGCAGTCGGTTCGTCAGCTAATATTATGGCCGGTTTTTTAACCACTGCCCGCGCAATTGCGACTCTCTGGCACTCACCCCCGGAAAGCTGGGCCGGCTTTGATTTGGCCCTATCCACCAGATCTACCCATTCTAAAGCCTTTATAACTTTTTGTTTTCTCTCATCCGCTGACAACCCCAGCAGTAAAAGGGGAAACTCCACATTTTCATAGACTGTATATACGGGTAGCAGGTTAAATGTTTGAAAAATAAACCCAATGCTATGGTTTCGCAGCACAGCTGCCTGTCGATTTGAGAGGTCTTCTACTTTTTTCCCTAAAACTTCAGCACTTCCCTCTGTCGGAACATCAAGAGAACCTATGATGTTAAGCAGAGTAGTTTTTCCCGAGCCGCTGGGCCCGACTACACCAGTAAACTCAGCCTTAGCAAAGTTTAGGCTGACATGGTCCAGAGCGGCTAATTTTTTCCACCCGATAGAATAGATCTTGACAAGATCTTTGGTTTTAATCAAAAAAGAATTTTCCATTGTTTCCTCTCAATAATTAAATACTGCCATTACCTGTATCCCTTTCCCGGCAAACAGGTTATTCCCCGGCTGGGTGTTGTATACCCGAAACTGTTCCGGATTCCAAAAGGCCATAAAATGAAAACTCCATCTGTCGTAAGTCCGCTGCCATCTTAAAAAATTGTAAAAGTCTTTATTTTTCCAATCATAATAGAGTATTCCTGTAATATTATCAAGCAGATCCAGGGGATAATGCAAAGCCAGGGCCGAAAATTTAGCGGCTTCACCAGAACCAAAGGCATCCCGACTTGCTTCTAAAACAAAATGTTCGCCAATAACATTTAAACCATTCCCTATACTTAAAGTGTAATCCATACCTACATTTATAGCCCTCTGCCATGGATAGGGAAGGTGTTCTGTTTGCTGATGAAAGAGAGATGTTTCAAACCAGATGCCAATCCCGATGTCCCATTTACCATCAAGCGCACAGCGGTTTTCCGGAATGCGGGTATTGTCAGGCTCCGGTCCCTGGAAAAGCCCATTTACATCGATTTCCCGGTGGTGATAGGAAAAAGCTATCTCCCCTTTCCCCAAGGGGGTCTGGATGCGTCCTCCCAACTCAGGGGATTTTCTCTCAGAAGGCATTGTTTCCCAGCCCTTTGGATCATCATTTCCATAAAGTCCCCATACCCAGATATTGGTGTTATCTAGAAAATAATACCTCATTAAAAGGCCGTAGACGCCGTCAGTAAGCTGAAGAGGATCGCGCGGGTCTATCCGGTCAAACCACATCAAAGGACGAAGCAGAGAGGCTGAGCCGAAGTTTATCTTCTGGAGTCCCAGGCGGGCCTCAAACTGAGCTGAAGAAAATCGCAGCCACATCCGGTAAGGCTTTATTTTCCCATCCGTATGAACATCATCAAAAGCATTTATTATGCCTGTACCATAGGCATTCAAGGAGAATTCAAGATCAAGATTGTATTTGGGAGAAAGAGCCTTTTCCAGGGAAAATTCAGGCAGGCAGCGGAGGCCGAGCTGAGGCTTTATTTCAGCGTCTGCATTAACAGTCAGCCAGCCGGAGACAAGCCCTTTATACTCGAATGTCTGAGAGAATACTGCTGTAGATAAGAGCAGCAAAACAGCGCCTGCAAAAAGCCATTTAAAATATCTCCCGGTCATTTTATTTTCCTTCATCCTTTTCTCTGGACAAAATACCGTAAAAAAAGAATCAGGTCAACATCAAGCCAAAAAAAAGGTTTTCATTTTGGGCCTTGCCCAAAACTGGAAAAAGCTTTTTGTTTTTTGGATGCAAGCCAAAAAAGAAAAAGCTTATTTGCCTTATTCGCGCAAATCCGTGTCTAATGCTTTATTGCTTTAATCTGTGTCCTCAGTGTCCTCAGCGTAAAATTCTCCTTCTCTACATCTTTTTCTCAAAGGGAGACCAGGCCGGATTGGAACCTTCCCCCAAACATACAGGATTGGAGCCATCTTTATTTATCACATATATTTCCGAGCCTTCGCCTTTAGATAGATCATAGACTATTTTCATGCCATCCGGGGACATGGATGGATTGGAAGCTTGACTCTGAGTTTTAGTAAGCCGTTTCTGCCCGGAACCATCAATATTCATGATATAAATATCATAATCGCCTGATTGGGGTTCACCGTGCATATCCGATGAAAATATTATCTGCTTACTGTCAGGCGACCAGGAAGGCACTTCATCAAGGGCACGCGTGAATGTCAATCTCTGCTGATTGGTGCCATCAACTGCATTAGCCAGATAAATTTCCGGATCATCCCTGTCTCTATCCGCCTCAAAAACAAACCATAATCCGTTTGGCGACCAGGAATGAAAATTATTAACTCTGTTATGGGGAGTATCCTGAGTCATTTGAGTAAGATTATAGCCCCACTCAGATTTTTCATTTCCTTTTTTTACATTTGTTCTCCAGATCTGCGAGCTGCCGCTTCTTCCTGAATTAAAAGCGATCATGGTGCCATCAGGCGACCAAGCCGGATTCGTGTCTCCTGCAGGAGAAGAGGTTAGCCTGGTAATATTAGAGCCATCTGCATTCATATAATAAATATCCCAATTATCATCTTTCTCAGCAGCAAAAGCGATCTGTTTGGCATCAGGAGACCAGCAAGGCATAGCCCCTGCAGCCAACTTCTTTTTATTTGACCCATCTTGATCCATAACATAGATAAAACTGTTATGCTGCTCATGGATAACATAGGCTATCTTTGTGTTTGTCAGATCAGATTTTGACGCCTGGCTGCAAAACAGCAGGGTTGCTGAAAAAATAATTAAAAACATAAAGACAAATAGTATTTGTTTTTTCATTACATCTCCTTTTTAATTAAAATCTTACTGCTATAATGTCAAATTTATTTAGATAGCGCAACTATATCCTCAGATTCAGCGGAGATATTAATTGAGGCTGATGTTCTCTGCTTGTTTTATCTTTTTGAAATGACGGTTCAGGGTAAAAATCTTACATCTGTATGCTTTGGCAATTACAGCGATATAGCAATCTATTAGATGTATAGTGTACCCCTTCTTCTTTAATCTAAAAGCTAATCTTCCTGCCCGGGGCCAAGTGTCCTTTTTATGCTCAATAATATAAAAAGCTTTAAAAGTCTGTTCAATAAAAGAAATCTCCTTTTCGCTTTTAGCACCCTGTATGAGTTCTGCAATTACAACTTCCGGCACATAAATCTCGGATTTATTTAGGATGTTATCAAGTTTCAGGCCAACTTCATGGTTTGTATCCCTAAAATATTCTATCCAAACCGAAGTATCTACCAGTACCCGGTCACCGCTCACTGTAGCGAATCTCCTCCGCTGTCATGTCAAATGCAAGCTTGCCCCTCTTAGACCTTATCTTTTTTATCTTATCCTGCCTTATGTACTCATTGATCGCTTCTCTTACAGCAGAGGCTGTGCTTTTTGTTTTTGTCCTGTGCATCAGTTCATCCACTATCTCTTTCTCTAAGGTAATTGTTGTCCTAATTTTATTCTCCTTATTTATATGCACAATATATTATTTTTATTTGCACAGGTTTATCAAGTTATTTAATTCTTATTAGCGCACAATTAGAAGGCTCGTTCACGACGGTAAAAGGGGACGGTAAAAGGGGACGGGCCATGCTAAATTACAGATATCATAAAAGATACTCCATAATAAGTGCTGATATTTTGCCTTAAAGCTCCTTTTTGGGCCCCAAAAAAGCTCTTTAAGGCGAAAACTGCAAAAACTATAAAAATAACATCTTATGATCTGCTTAAACGTGCATTTTTGCCGGCAAAACCATTGTTTTAAGGGCGATTTTGAGGCCGTTTTTCAGTTTAACTCCTGAAGATTCAAACACTTCGTGTGGTCAGAGCACAGAGGTGATAGTAGATTGATTACAGAATTAAAATCTGCATCAGATTTTAATCAGGATTGATATTTTTTAAAGGAATTTCCAATACTACCACGCCATTCATTAATGAAATTTTATATATTACCTGTTTATTCGATCTGATTACCCAGGAGGGCTTGCTTTGTTCAATTTCATATTTCTTACCTGCTGTTAAATTGTTTATCGTCTCTTCGATCATCTTCTTACGGCCGATTTCATTTCGAGGGGCAAACACCAGGAATACCGAATTATTACACCCGTAATATATTCCTTCTCGATAATCAAAAGGGCGACTGTCGTTCAAAGATAAAATATTCGAGAGTGCAATTTCTCCGTTGAAATAAAATATCTTTTCCGGTTTATCGCATATATCTTTTGTTCTTTCCAATAAATCAAATTTATCCGTCTTTCCACTTATTTTAGATGTGATGCTCCGGCCAATCTCAGCTCTAATATCCATCATCTTCTTATCAGCCCTGGAAATTGAAATCGATATAAAATAATTACCTTTACGGATATAAGTTGTATAAGAACCCGTCATTGAATGTGAATTGTCTATTTCAGGCGTGATCTTTCCATTTGTCTGCAGTGCATATATCCCAAAGGCAGCGCGGTAGTTTTTCATTTTATAAATCTCAATAGTTATAACATCTCCGGACTGTTTGTTTTTATAGCTCTGCAGTATTGCTTTCTCAAATCCATATTCGAGGAACAGCTCCGCACCCCCGTTAATCATTTCATAAAGAGTTTCGCTATCGAATTCTTCTGCCGCCCCATCAGCTATAATATGTTCAAAATTATCTAAATCGGGCAGAAGCTTAAGCGTCGATTCATCTGCCAGAGATATTGCGGATAATGAGAATAATAGTATAAAGATAACGGACAACACCCAAATACAGCGATACTTCTTCATCATAAGATATTTCCTTTTATAACAATTATAGTCTCGATCTATCCGGAAATATATAAATCTAAACAGTGATTTCTTTAAACTCGATATTTGCCGGCGTGCATGTTCCCAGACCGAGAGACTCTGAAATCTGGAGATGTTTCGCACGTGGAGCAGCCGGCGATAATCCCATTTTCAATCTCTTCGAGTCCAACATTTTCAACATGAAAGTATCCACTGCTACAGGATCAGTTCCAAATACCAGACTACCCGGTGTCCACATAATCTCTCTCCGCCACCAAGGACCTCCATCGAAAAGCCCCATTAAACCAATTCCAATAATAAGACGATTCTTCTCTTTTATCTCGGGAAGAGCATTCACCTCAGGAACACCCGGATTAACACAGCCAGCAGAATGATAATCCCCCGGATTGTCGATAGTTCCAAAATGATTCTTCAAGCTGCCCGATACACCGGCATTATTGTGGGATTTTAATATCGGAATATTAAGAATTGCAGTGCAGTGATCGGTAAGAATCCTACTGATATGAGAAGTGGAATCACCAACTTTATATACTTTATCGGTGTAGCCCGCTCCTTTGGCTCGCCTTTTCTCTGTTGTACCCATTACCCGAAGTGAATTTTTACTTTTGCTGATAGTATAGCCCATTTCCGACAATTCTTCATCGCTCCTTTCCCAAATTATCGCCTGCTTCTCAGAGATCCCTCCGCGCAGCATACTCTTGAGAATTTCATTCGTTACAATTGGATAACAATTCAAAAACTCTGTTCCCTTTAATGCTCTGAAAGCATTAAGATTCAGCTTCATCCCGATGACATCGGTATCCTTATAATACCGACTCCATGCATCGACGAGGTTATTCTGACTCGACAGCTCCCTGATTCCATTATCGATCATCTGCTGGAGCAACTGCTGATTTATTCTACCTTCTGAATCTATAACTTTGTCGTTGTGGACATGCACGACTCTTGTCTTAATAATCGCATTGTTTTTAGTATTTATCCCTTTTATACCTGCAAAAATACTATCAGATGCAAATACACCAGAAACTCCCACGATTGAATTTTTAATGAAACTGCGTCGTGATATTTTTTTAAATTTCTTCAATCAATCCCCCCTATTTTTTAATATTTTATCATAACTGCAATAAAATAAAATTAGTGATAGGACGCTTAATTTCATCAAAGTATCATCCTCTGAGCTGCTTCATTGAAAATGATAATCAAAAAAATATGTTAAGTCAATTAAATGCATACAGGAAATAGAAAATTTCCGTGACTTGGCCTAAATAAAACATATACGGATCATCTCCCGATTAGTTGTCAAAAGCCTGAATGATTTTCAATGAAAAATAGCGTAAGTCATGATAACCATAGGCTTTACGTTTAATTACTTTGATTTTATTGTTCACTCCTTCCAGTTTGCTAGTATGGATCGGG
>JAUWNW010000014.1 GCA_030612445.1 Candidatus Aminicenantota bacterium | reverse complement strand
CCCAGGGCACCGTCGCCTACAGCCAACTTGGGCGATTCCTTAAGGCCGCGGGCCTTGAGATCGCGCATCACTTCCTGTTTTGCAGTAACATTGTTCATGAGCGTATCCTTTCGGACCCATCCGGGTCCTTGTTGAATTTTGTTTCTCAACATAGGATACGCTTTTTCCTTTCATACACAAGATTCGGTTATATCTCTTTATGCACGAGTCGAGGTTGCCGCAGATACGGAAAAACTGGAAAATAGTAAATAGTAAATGGAAAAGGAGAAAATGGTTAAAATAATCATTCTCGAAAAAATCTTGCATATAACTGAAAATAAATTAATGATAAAAACATCGCCATTTTTTTATGAATAGGTCAAGCAAAATAATTCAGTCTCTATCGTTAAAGGCCTTCTTCCAGCTATTTTTAAAAGTTTCCCCTGGTTTTCCTGCTTTTCCTGCCTTTCCTGGTTTCCCCTGCCTACTGCAACCTCAATTATTCGGGGAGTGGGTTAAAATTGCCCGGCATGTGAGGAAAAATTCCCTCCATGACAATTTATTCCACTCCCCCCCTATAAAAAGAATCGAATATATCTTCATCATTTCCAACTATTTAGAAAGGATCAATAATATCTTGCCGGATAATAAAATCGGCATATAATTTGCATGTATCAGTAAATGGAATGTTTTATTACGAAAAAGGACACATTTAATGAAAATCGTAAAACTAAAAAAATCAAACCTGTTTCTATTCTTGGAAATAATTTCCAAGGAGGCCGATTTATGGGCGCCTGTAAAAAAAAGCCCTGACAAACACATTTTTGAAGTTATTGAAGACTTTTCCAAAATAAACTTGGATTACACCAGAACTATCCTCCCCCCCAAAAAAATCATGCTCCCAGCTAATTTCAATATGTTTCGAGCATCAAGCACAGAATATACTCCGGATTTTTCTCATGTGAACAAAAAAATTATTTTCGGCATCCACCCTTGCGATATCCATGCCCTGGTTACCATGGATAAGTTTTACAGCCACGAGTACAATGACCCTTACTATCAGAGAGCCCGGGATAATACTCTCATTTTAGGGCACTCATGCTGGCCGGATGAATATTGCCTCTGCAAATCCACTCATACTCACGTAGTAGAAGAAGGCTATGACCTTTTCTTTACAGACTTAGAGGACACATATGTTGTCTGGATCGGTTCAAGCCGCGGAGATGACCTTATCCGGCTGAAACCGGAATTATTTGATGAAGACCTGACTGATAAAGATATCCAAAAGTTCTCCAAAAGAAGAGAAGAACGAGATAAGGCTTTTGCAAAAGATATCAACTTTGAAGCCATGCCAGACCTCATGGAACTCAAATACCAAAGCCCTTTGTGGGATAAGTTGGGTGAAGCCTGCCTCGCCTGCGGCTCCTGCAGTAATGTTTGCCCAACCTGCAACTGCTATAATGTTGAAGATAAACCTATTCTGGGAAAAAATTGCTCTAATATAAGCCGCTGCTGGGATTCCTGTACGCTCGAGAATTACTCAGGTGTTGCCGGCGGTGAAAATTTCAGAGAGAAAAGATCCGACAGGCTCAAACTTTTTTACACTCACAAACTGCAGTCCTATATCTCAAAATACGGCAAGCCAGCCTGTGTGGGCTGTGGGCGCTGTATAGTAACTTGTCCGGTCGACATCAATGTTTATACTGTATCAAAATCCTTGGACGGTGAAGAAGTAGATACTTTCTGGAATCGCTTGAGCAAAGAGGTGACAAAATGAACGGAGAAAACAAAATTAAAGCCCCATTAAATCCTTTTCAGCCAGAACCGGCCAGAATAGTCCGCACATATCCGCTGACCGATGATGTTAAATTCTTTCAGATCCGGATTGTAGATATGAATAAAGCTCTTTCCTTTCAATATCAGACAGGCCAGTTCGCCATGATCTCCGTTTTAGGAGCCGGTGAAGCTCCTTTTTCCATATCATCAACCCCATCACGTCCGGGGCTTTTGGAATTCTGTATTCGGAAAGCAGGGACAGTGACAAATGCTCTTTTTCAGATGAAAGAAAACGACCTGATCGGTTTGAGAGGCCCTTATGGAAATACCTTCCCTGTAAAGAAAATGAAAGGCAAAGACATTATGATCGTCATGGGTGGTCTGGGGGCAGCCCCGCTCCGTTCCGTACTGTTGTATCTGTTGGATAACAGGGACCAATTCGGCCGGGTCATGCTCCTTCACGGAGCCAAAAGACCGACGGAAATGCTCCTGCGGGAAGAATTTTTCTCCTTGAAAGAGAGAGAAGACCTGGAATGTTATTTAACCGTTGATGAAGACGATACCGGAGAATGGCCCGAAGATGTAGGATTGGTTACTCAGTTGTTTAAAAAACTTGGCACTATAAATCCTGAAAACACCTTCAGCTTGGTTTGCGGACCCCCGATCATGTACAAGTTCGTGCTTGAAGAAATTTTAAAACTGGACATTCCTAAAGACCAAATCCTCATGACTCTGGAACGCCGGATGAAATGCGGAGTGGGAAAATGCGGCCATTGCGCCATAGATTATATTTACACCTGCCTTGACGGACCTGTTTTTACTTACTGGGATGTCATACATATGAGGGAACTCATTTAAGGGGATCAAGATGAACAAAGATAAATTGAAAATCGGAATTTATGAACTGACTGGCTGCGCCGGCTGCGCCCTTCTTATCACCGACTGTGAAATGGAACTTATCGATATTTTCAATGCTGCTGATATTCAGTCGTTTCTTATGGTTAAAAGTGACAATATCGACGGAGAGTTGGATATAGCCCTGGTGGAAGGTTCTGTCACTACAGAAAAAGAGATTGAAGAATTAAAAGACATCAGAGAACGGGCAAAAGTAGTTGTTGCCTTTGGTCTCTGTGCTTCTGTAGGCGGCATACAGGCCAGATTTGGAAATAAGGAATGGAAGGAAAATTATAAGAAAATCTATGGGGATATAGAAATGACCCATACCAGAGCTGTCCAATCCAAACCCATAGATGCTTATATCGATGTGGACCTCTATTTGCCCGGATGCCCGGTCGGAAAAGAACAATTTTTACATTTTTTTACCAGGGTATTAAAAGGCTCACCCCCGGAAAAATACCCTCGCCCTGTTTGTGTCACCTGTAAATATAATGAAAATGATTGCCTTTTAAACAAAGGAATCCCCTGCCTCGGGCCTCTAACGGCAGATGGGTGCGGTTCAATCTGCCCCAACTACAACCTCCCCTGCACAGGATGCTGGGGACCTGTAGAAGGAGCAAATCCCTACTCAGAATTTTTCCTCTTAAAAGAAAAAGGGTTTGATATAGAAGCAATAAAAAAGCTGATGTCCAATTATGCAGGAACAAAACTTGCGGAATTTTTTGAGCAATTTAGAAAGGAGTCAAAATGAAAAAGATAAGTGTAGACCATCTGGCCCGCGTTGAAGGAAACGGCGGCATTTCCGCAACTATAGACGGAAAAATTGTCTCTGAGGTAAAATTCTCCATATATGAAGGCCCGCGCCTGATAGAAAAGCTGACGGTAGGAAGAACTCCTGAGGAAGACGTCAGTATGTCCCCCCGGATATGCGCTATCTGCAGCGTCTCCCATAAAAATGCAGTACTGCGAGCTATGGAAAACGCCCTTGATGTTAAAGTATCACAGAAATCCTATCTTTTACGTGAATTAATGCATATGGGAGAATTTATAGAAAGCCATGCTCTGCACACTTTTTACCTGGCCCTCCCTGATTTTCTCGGCTTCCCCAATGCCATTGCCATGGCCTCCAAATACGAATTCGAAGTCAAGATCGCCCTTGAGATGAAACATTTTGGAAACCATGTTATGAAAACACTGAATGGACGTTATATCCATGGCGAAAATGCAGTGATCGGTGGGTTTGGTAAGTATCCTACTAGGGAAGAACTGCTTCAGATAAAAACAAGAGCCCTTCATTTTATGCCCTTTGTCTTTAAGACCGTCAACCTTTTCTGCGGAATCGATTACCCCGACTGTCCTGATGCTCCGACTCTGTATGCCTGCTGTGAACCTGGTGATAATAAATTCGGTTTCTGGGGTGATGAGATTCTCCTTTCAACCGGAAAGACTTTCCCGCGGGATGAGTATAAAAAATTAACCAATGAATTCATAGTCTCTCACTCCTTTGCCAAGCATAGCCTTTATCAGGAGAAACCCTATTCAGTAGGAGCTCTGGCAAGAATCGTAAACCTGGGCGAAAGACTCAAAGGTGAAGCTGGAAAAATGTACAAAAAATATTACAGTTCCAAATGGAAATCCAACCCCTTCTTTCACAATGCCGCCCGCTCGCTTGAGATTCTGTATTCCTTTGAACTCATACCTGAATTAGTAGATGAAATCCTCAAACTTAAAGAAGATAAATCAATAGTCGATTATTCAGCAAAAAATGGTAAAGGAACCGGATTGGTTGAAGCTCCCCGCGGTCTGCTTATCCATCACCATGAAATTACAGATAAGCTTGTATCTCAGGTCGATATTATTACTCCTACTGCTCAAAATGCAGAGGATATCGAAAGATATTGTCATATCGCTGCCCAAAAACTGCTGGATGAAGGCAAAGAAGACCAGATCAGAGACCGCATGGATATTATCGTCAGAGCCTTTGACCCCTGCATCAGTTGCTCTGCTCACATGGCAGAGGTCAGGAATGCCCCAAAAAACAATTGGAAAATGCAGCTTGAAGAAATAACCCAGAAAGGTGACCCTACTTTTATCGGAGTGGGCAACCCAACTCTGTCCGATGACGGAGTTGGGATAAAACTGGCAAGGGAATTAAAAAATACTGGAATTCAGGATGTTCTGCTGGAATCAGAAATCGAACAAAATGAAGACCTGTGGATAAATGATAGTGACCGGCCGCTTATTTTCCTTGATGCTGTTGACTTTAATGAAGATCCCGGAAAAGTAACTCTCCTGCCCTTGCATTTAATCCTTAATAACATCTCTCTAAGCCATAGACTTCTTCCAACTGTATCCGGACTTATCAATTACAGTAAGCTGAAAAACGCTTATGTCCTCGGGATTCAACCCGACAGCCTCCAAAAAGGAAACCAGCTCAGCGCTCCCGTAGAAAAAGCTCTTAACGAAATCAAGCAGCTATTAACAGGTATAAAGGAGCAATAAAAAAGATGAAGAGAAGAATCGTCCGGCTAGGTGATTTCCCACCTTTATCTTCCTGCATCAAATTATAAAGCCTCTGGGCGATTTTTTATTCTAATATACCCATATAAGGGCCTGCCCGCTAGGGCAGGCCCGGCTTTTCCCATAGGAAATATTAATCACAGCTAGGGAAATATTCCCCATTTTCCCATCAACTTAAATAATGGCATTTATTTCTCACCTGAATCTCGGGTTTATCTTCTTTGTTTTCTGGAAGATGCATAATTCATTATGCCTTATCAAAAGCATCTGCTATTGGCACAATAATTGCATTAAAGAAGGAGTGAAGGAACTTATTAAATGGCCATTGCAGATAAAAAAATACTTATCATAGACTCTAACCATGATGAAAGAACTGTATTAGCATCATTTCTGAAGGCAGAAAATTATATTGTTTATACTGCTGAAGGACTTAATATGGCTATCAGAGAGTTTTCTATAAGCGATTTTCACTGTCTTATCCTGGATGTAAACATACCGGAGATGAAAGGATACGAAGCGGTATCGATTCTTAAGAATATCAACCCGGATATAAAAATAATCATGACCAGCAATCACAATACAAAAGAGCTGGAGGCCCGGGTTAGAGCAGAAGATATCTTCTTTTATTTCATAAAGTCATTTGGAAAAGAAGAGTTAAAATTAGCAATTAATAATGTTTTTAGGAGGAATTAAATGGAAAATGCAAAAGCAAAAATTATGATCATCGATGATGATCCAGATTTCAGAAACGCTGTGACAGCTATTCTTCAAGCAGCTCTATATGAAGTTGTCACTGCCGCCAACCCGGAGGAAGGCAAAAAAAAGATCCTGAAAGAAAAACCGAATCTTATTCTCCTCGACATCATGATGGACAGCCTTTTTGACGGATTCTCCATGTGTAATGCTATTAAAAGTTCAAAAGAATTCACTAGTGTAAAAAACACTCCCGTAATTTTCGTTTCTGCAGTCAAAGAAATGACAGGCTCTAGATTTCAGTTTAAAGGTGATGATCAGGGACTTAGCGGCCCGGATGATTATATCGACAAGCCCGTAAAACCGGATGACCTTCTCTCCAGAATTGAAAGGCTTCTAAAAAAATGACAGTAAATGTCAAAAAAATTCATATTCCGGGGACATTAAGCAAAAAAGAGAAAAAACTCAGAGACTCGTTTCTTTTACAAGTTAAAAATATTCCCGGGGGAGAAAGCCTGAAAAAATGCATTCAATGTGGGACCTGCACAGGAGCATGCCCGGTCAGTTATATGATGGACATTACTCCCCGTGAGGTCATCGCTCTTTTTAGAGCAGGTGATATCGAGTCTATTTTATCCAGCCGTACTATCTGGATATGTGCATCCTGCTATTCCTGTACTGTCAGGTGTCCTCAGGGAGTAATGGTTACAGATATTCTCTATGCCCTAAAACGGCTGGCAATAGAAAACAAGATCTTTCCAAAACGGTTCCCTGTTTTCGCCCTGTCAAAGTCATTCGTAAGTATAACCAATATATTCGGCCGGAGTTATGAACCAGGATTGATTATTTTATATTTTTTAAGAACTAATCCTTTTAAACTCTTGGGAATGATGCCCCTGTTCATAAAATTAGCCTTAAAAGGCCGAATCGGATTTCTCCCCCATAAAATCAAAAGCGCTAAAAAGTTTTCCCGTATACTTAAAGAAGCAGAGGTTATGGAAAATATTGTTCCTTTACAGGAATCTTAATTGAAATAATACATTCATGCTTATTCCTTTCCCTGCCCTCTCCTTAAGAAAATCCGGAGGTAAAAATGGAGTACACGTATTACCCAGGCTGTAGCATAAAAACATCAGCTAAAGGCTATGAGGAGTCCCTCTTCTATGTCTTTAAAGCTTTAAACCTTACCCTAAATGAGATCGAAGACTGGAACTGCTGCGGTGCAACATCTTATATGTCCACCAAAGAAACGATATCTCTTGTCATATCAGCAAGAAATCTGGCCAAAGCAGAGAAAAAATCCAGCCAGGATATAGTCTCTCCATGCAGCGCTTGCTATACCATCTTATACAAAACCAATTACATTATGAAAAACAATTTCATTATGCGGGAAAAAGTCAACCAGGCCTTAAGGCAAGACGACCTTAAGTACAACTTGAGCTTGGACGTCCGCCATCCCCTGGAAGTCCTGGTCAATGATGTAGGTATTAAAACCATTTCCGCAAAAGCTACAAGATCCTTAACCGGGCTGAAAATCGCCCCATATTATGGCGGCCAGATAGTACGCCCCGACAGAGGCCTTGATGACAAGGATAATCCCCAGATGATGGACTTGTTATTCAAAGCTCTTGGTGCAGAAAATGTCTATTTCCCCCTGAAAGTCCAATGCTGCGGGGGGATGCTTATGACCACTTATCCCGAACTAGGGTTGGATCTCAATAGAAAAATTTTAGAATCCGCCCAAGAAAACG
Source organism: Candidatus Aminicenantota bacterium (assembly GCA_030612445.1). Classification (GTDB taxonomy): domain Bacteria; phylum Acidobacteriota; class Aminicenantia; order Aminicenantales; family Aminicenantaceae; genus JAUVXM01. The sequence continues at coordinate 29,228 of JAUWNW010000014.1, read as the reverse complement.
GAGCTGAAGCAATTATAACCACATGTCCTTTATGTCAAATAAATCTTGAGGCATACCAAAAAAAGATAAATAAAAAATTTAAAACTGATTTCAATATTCCGGTTCTGTTTTTCACTCAGGCTCTGGGGTTAGCACTGGGCGGCTCTCCAAAAGAGTTGGGACTTAACCGGGCACTTATTCCTTTTGAACTAAAAGAAAATGCTGCGGAGGGATTAAAATGAATGATAATGAGGTTAGAATCGGTGTATATATCTGCCACTGCGGCTCAAATATTGCCGGTATAGTCGATGTTGAAAATACAAGAGGCGAAATTGCAGAGGAACCTATGGTCACTATTGCTCGTGATTATAAATTCATGTGCTCTGAGCCCGGGCAGGAACTTATCGTCCAGGACATCAAGGAAAAAAATCTTAACCGCGTTGTAGTGGCTTCCTGCTCCCCCCTGATGCATGAGACTACTTTTCGGAAAGCCTGTGAAAAAGCAGGCCTGAACAAATATCTCTTCCAGATGGTCAATATCAGGGAGCAGTGCTCTTGGGTACATAAGGATACCAACGCTGCCACAAAAAAAGCTAAGGCCCTGATCAGGGCAGCAATCAACCGGGTAGCTTTTCAGCAACCATTGGAAACATTCAAAGTTGATGTGCACCCCGACACTCTCATCGTAGGCGCAGGAATTGCAGGTATTCAAGCCGCTCTTGAGATCGCCGAGTCAGGAAACAAAGTCTATTTGGTCGAAAAGGAATCCACGATTGGCGGAAAAATGGCTAAGTTCGATAAGACTTTCCCAACTCTTGATTGTTCCGCCTGTATTCTAACCCCAAAAATGGTCTCCGTCGCCCAGCATGAAAATATTGAACTGCTTAGCTACAGTGAAGTAGAAGAAGTAGAAGGCTCGATGGGGAATTTTAAGATCAAAGTCAGGAAAAAAGCTCGCTATGTCGCAGACAACTGTACTTCCTGCGGAGAATGCTCTGCTGTCTGCCCGGTGAAAGTTCCTAATCCGTTTGAAGAAAATCAAGCGGACAGAACTGCAATTTACAAAACCTTTCCCCAGGCTATTCCCAACACTTTTATCATTGACAAAGAAGACCGGGCACCCTGCCGGAAAACATGTCCCATTAATCAGGAAGCAGCAGGCTATATCGGGCTTGTAGCAGAAGGCAGGTTTGAAGAAGCCGCCCGGCTTATCCGTAAGCAAAACGCCCTTCCCAGTGTATGCGGAAGAGTGTGCTTCCATCCCTGTGAAACAGAATGCAACCGGAAATTTGTGGATGAACCAGTTTCCATTAAAAACATTAAACGTTTTGTGATCGACTGGGAAATTGCAAACAAAGGAAAACCCGAACCCCCAAAGATCGAAAACAAAAGAAGCGAAAAAGTAGCAATCATCGGTTCCGGTCCCTCCGGCCTTGTATGCGCTCACGACTTGGCGCTAAAAGGATATGAGCCCGTTATTTTCGAAAAACTTCCGGTATGCGGCGGTATGCTGGCAGTGGGAATTCCGGAGTACCGTCTGCCCAAAAAAATCCTCAACGCTGAAATTGAATATATAAAAAGCATGGGAGTAACCATTAAAACCAATACTACCCTGGGAAAAGATATCACTTTCGATAAGCTGAAAAAAGATGGATGCAAAGCAATATATATTGCTACCGGCGCCCATAAGAGTCTTAAAATGGATATTCCCGGTGAAGCAAAAAACGAGGGAGTTTACCATGGTGTGGATTTTCTCCGCAATATCAATCTCGGCACTGCTCAACCAGTGGGAGAACGGGTTGCTGTCATCGGAGGCGGCAACACGGCCATCGATTCAGCCCGCACCGCCTTACGCTGCGGAGCAAAGGAAGTGACTATACTCTACAGAAGAACCCGCAAAGAGATGCCTGCGGAAGAAGTAGAGATCTACGCAGCTGAGAAAGAAGGCGTGAAGATCGAATATCTTACTGCCCCGGTCGAAGTGTTGGGAAAATCCGGAAAAGTCACTGGCATGAAATGCATCAGAATGGAACTTGGAGAACCGGATTCAAGCGGCCGCCGGCGTCCTGTTCCAATTGAAGGAAGCGAATATGACCGTGATACCAATACAATAATCATTGCAGTCAGCCAATCTCCGGGAATAGAATTTGTTAAAGAAAACTCCGATTTCAAACTCACAAGATGGAACACTTTTGAAGTAGACCAGGAAAGCATGATGACCTCTGTCCAGGGAATATTCGCCGGAGGAGATGCAGCCCACGGCCCTGATGCAGTCATTACAGCAATGGGAGACGGAAAACGAGCTGCAGAATCCATTGATAAATATATCAATGAAGAACCTCTGGAAAACTTCCAAACCAGACGAAACAATCCCCTTCCGGAACGAGATGAAAACAGCCGGCCCTATAGTTATGCTCCTAAATTTAAAGATACTCCTAAAGTGCCCCGCACTAGCATGAAAGAGTTGGATCCAAAACAGCGAAAAACAAATTTTGATGAAGTAGAATTGGGTTACAGCGAAGAAGAAGCTAAAAAAGAAGCCTCAAGATGCTTAAACTGCGGTATCTGTATCGAATGCAGGGCTTGTGAAGAGGTTTGCGAACCAAAAGCTATAAACCATGAGATGAAGGATGAGATCAAGGAGATCAAGGTAGGGCAGGTGCTGGTTACAACCGGATTCCAAACTATAAACTCAGGCTGCCTTACTCCTTATGGATACGGCACTTTCAAAAATGTTATTACTAGCCTTGAATTTGAAAGATTAGTCAATTCTACCGGCCCAACCGAGGGAAAAATCAAAATGAAAAACGGGAAGGAACCCCGCGCTATCGGAATCATCCATTGTGTTGGCTCGCGTGATGTAAACTACCACGCCTATTGTTCCAGGGTCTGCTGTATGTATGCGCTCAAGTTCGCCCATCTCATCACTGACAAAACAAATGCGGAAATCTATCAGTTCTATATTGATATGCGCGCTTTTGGTAAGGGATACGAAGAATTCTACTCCCGGATCCTGGAAGAAGATGTAAATATTATCCGGGGAAAAGTTGCAGAAGTGATCAAACACGGCCGCCCTGATGATGAGGATCAGCCCCTAATAATCCGCTGCGAAGACACTCTTGCCCATAAATACAGGGAAATCCCTGTTGATATGGTCATTCTGTGTAATGCTATAGAAGCACAGGCTGATTCAGAAAAAGTCAAGCGCATTTTCTCCTTAAGCAAAAGTCCAGACGGTTTCTTACTGGAAAAACATCCCAAACTAGACCCGACCGCAACAACAACAGACGGAGTTTTCCTAGCTGGATGCTGCCAGGGCCCCAAGGATATCCCTGACACAGTCGCTCAGGCAAGCTCAGCAGCGGCGCGTATCCTGGCCAATATAGCAAAAAAAGAAATCGAAGTAGAGCCGATCCAGTCGGTAATCGACCCGGAACTCTGTGCTGGATGCCATATATGCCTTAACCTCTGCCCCTACGGTTCAATCACGTTTGATGAAGAAAAAGGTATTTGCGTAGTCAATGAAGCTCTATGTAAAGGATGTGGAACATGTGTCGCTTCCTGCCCTTCTTCAGCTGCATCAGCCAAACATTTCTCAGACAAGCAGATAATTGCCGAAATCGCAGGCATTCTATCATAGTGAGCAAGAAAAACAGCTGATAGTTTGTAGCAGTTGCGAAATAGCATAATCACTGGTAAAATATGCGCTGGTTTTTAGTACGCAACTCGTAGTAACATTACCTTTGCGAGAGGTTTCAGATGAAAAAGCAAAAGCATAGTATAGTTGTCATCGATGATGAAGAATCCATGCGGGATTCCTGCCGGATGATCTTAGAAAAAGACGGTTTTCTGACCGAAACAGCTGAAAACGGAAATTCCGGTCTCGCAAAAGTCGAAAAAATAAGACCTGATTTAGTCCTTATAGACCTTAAAATGCCCGGGATAGGGGGGCTAGAGGTTCTGGAAAAAATCAAAAAGATCGACTCAAATATCATTCCCATTGTCATTACCGGATATGCTACCATAGAATCCGCAGTAAACGCCATGAAGAAGGGGGCCTATGATTTCCTGCCCAAACCTTTCACCCCGGAAGAACTGCGACTGATAATCAAGCGAGGACTTGATCGAATAGAACTTTTTCGGGAAGCCGAATCTCTTAGAAAGGAAAAAAAGTTGATCGAAGAAAATTTTATCACAATGGTTTCTCACCAACTTCGCAGCCCGCTGGTAGCTATTAGCCAATACTTTGAAGTCATTCTGGGAGGAATTGCCGGAGAAGTAGTGCCCAAGCAAAAAGATATGCTGGTAAAAGCAAGGGCGCGGCTTAACAGCCTGCTGGAATTGATAAATGACTGGCTGGATATTGCCAGGATGAACGGGGGATCGATCGTTCATAAACTCAAAGCAGTTTCATTAGAAGACCTTATTAACAAACAATTAGCATTTCTAAAACCCTATGCTGAAAAAAACAAAGTCACTCTTTCTTTATCTTCAATTTCCGGAAGCGATAGCGCCCTGGGAGATTCAGATTCCCTGGAACAGGTATTTTCAAACTTATTAAGCAATGCAATCAAATACAATAAACCTGAAGGAACCATAGACGTCCTGATCAAAGAGGAAGAGGCCTATATAACCACTGAGATCAAAGACACGGGCATCGGAATCAGCGCAGAGCATATTCCCTACCTTTTTGACCAATTCTACCGGGTAAGCCGGAGTGAAGACAAGAAGCAAAAAGGTTCGGGATTAGGACTGGCCATTGCCAAAAAAATAGTCGATGCTCATAACGGCTCTATCCAAGTCACAAGTAAGCCGGGAAAAGGAAGCGTATTTACAGTACAGCTGCCCAAAGCTAATCATAACAATGCCTCATAACAAAACAAAAATGAAAACAAAAGAAGTTATGGTGCTGGAGGATCTTCTCGGCTCCAACAAGAAGATTGCAGACCAGATCAGAAAAAAATTAACAGCTAAAGGCATTTTAACTATCAACCTTTTAAGCTCACCCGGATCAGGAAAAACAACGCTGTTAGAAAGCCTGTCAGAGATATTAACCCCGGAATATAAAATGGCAGTCATTGAAGGAGACATTGAGACTGAAAGAGATGCCGACAGGATAAGGGCAAAAGGGATACCTGCATGGCAGATAACCACCGGCGGCGCCTGTCATCTGGAAGCCAAAATGATAGGAAAGCTTTTTCCTAAAATTCCGGCTGACCTGGATTTTCTATTTATAGAAAATGTCGGAAACCTCGTCTGCCCTGCCAGCTTCGATCTGGGAGAAAATATTCGCTGTGTCCTGCTCTCTATTCCGGAAGGAGATGACAAGCCAAAAAAATATCCCAAGGCATTCATAACTTCTCACTGCCTGGTCATAAGCAAAACTGACTTGGCTCCAGTTTTGCCCTTTAATATAGAAAAAGCTAAAAAAGAAGCATTAGAGATTAACCCCAACCTTAAACTCTTAACCACATCGGCCCAGTCAGGCGCCGGGATAAAAGAACTGGCAGAATATTTCATCGAGTCCTTACAAAAAATCCGCAGAACCAATGCATGAACTTTCTCTGATAGCCAACCTCTTTGAAATAATGGAGGAAAAGGCCGCAGAAAAAAACGCCAAAAAGATCACTCATGTAGTTCTGCAGGTCGGAAAACTAGCCGGAGTCGTACCTGAGCTATTAATAACAGCATTTGATATGTACAAAAAAGACACAATCGCATCAGAGGGAAATCTTGAAATAAAGGAAGTCCCTTTAAAAATCCTTTGCCGGGACTGCAAAACAGAAGTAGTTAAAGATGATTTTGTATTTATCTGCGCAAAATGCGGCTCCTCAAACCTGAAGACTCTGGCCGGGATGGAGCTTTATCTTGAAAAAATGGAACTGGAGGTAGACTGATCGCAGTGGAAAATATTGATCACCTAAAAAATTGCCCCGTATGTAAGAGCACATCTATAAGCAGTTATAAAAAGAGCACTTTTGACCCTCAAACTCTGGATAAAGAAAGTATCAAAATTACAGACAGCGCATATGGTCAGACCTGGGATTTAAGTCGCTGCCGGGATTGTTACCACGTTTTTGCCAATCCCTGCCCTTCCCCCAGCTATATTCAATCTCTTTATGGAGAGATAGAAGACCCTCTCTATGAAGAAGAAGCCCTGGGAAGAGTAAAAAACTTCCAGAGGATTTTAGCTCAGTTGGAAAAAATCCACCCCGAAAAAGGCCCGCTTTTTGATGTTGGAGCTGCAACCGGGATACTTTTAGACTCCGCCAGCCGAAAAGGATGGATTCCAGACGGTATAGAACCTAGTGTATGGGCGGTAAAAGTAGCCAGGGAAAAATATGGGCTTGATCTTCAAGTAGGAGATTTTGAAAAGGCCAAAACTGAAACTAATTATAGGGCCGTAACCATGATAGACTTTATTGACCATGTGCCCCAGCCCCGGGAAGCTGTGAAAAAGGCCTTTGAAATAATGTCCCCGGGAGGGACCCTCTGTGTGGTTACGCCAAATATCAAAAGTCTTGCAGCCCGAATCTCAGGCAATAAATGGTGGCACTTCCGGCCTGCCCACCTCAGCTACTTTACAAAGACCAGCCTAACGGAGCTCCTGGAAATTTCCGGCTTTCAGATTATAAAAATCCGAAAATATTCCTGGACATTCAGCGCCCATTATCTTCTCTCCCGGTTGAAAGGATTGAACTTTTTAATAAAAAATGCTCGAATCGCTTCTTTTTGGAAGAAAATTCCGATAAAATTAGCCCTGGGTGATTCATTCGAGGTCTATGCCCGGAAAAAATCGTGACATGAGATCCTACTTTAAAGCTATGCGGCCGGAAAGATGGCCGCGAAGTCTTGCCGTATTTGTAGGTAGTGCCGCTTTTTTCTTCCTAAACCGTTTTCATTTCCAGAGTTCAGAAATATTATGGCTTTTATCCCGCTTTTCTCTCATTTTCCTTGTGACCTGGGCCATCTCGACCGCTAATTATATCATAAATGAGATTGCAGATGCTCCTTATGACCGGCACCATCCTACTAAAAAGCACCGCCCCCTCCTCCAGGGAAAAATCCGGAAAGGCCCCTTTTTATGTCAGGGCAGCTTGCTAATCTTGGGAAGCCTGGCTATAGCCTGGTTATGCTTCTCAAAGCCTTTTTTTATCTCCCTACTGGCTCTCCTTATTGCGGGATTTATCTATAATATTAAACCGGTCAGGACAAAAGATATTCCCTTTATCGACTCGATTTCTGAGTCAGCCAATAACCCCATCCGGTTCCTTATCGGGTGGTTTGCCTTTGCTCCTGCTCATAATTTCCCTCCTTTATCTCTTCTTCTTTGCTGGTGGTCATTTGGAAACTTTCTTATGGTTGCAAAAAGGCTTTCCGAATTCCGCTATTTAAAAGACAAAGCCGGGGACTATAGGCTTTCGCTTAAACGGTATTCGCAGAGATCATTGCTCTTTGGAATGGGCATAAGTGCCGGCGCGTTCTTTATTACCTACTTCGTTTTTGCCCTCGATTTTGACCTCCCGTCTTTTTTATATATCTCGCCATTTGTGTTCTTTTACTTTTTCCTGTTTTTTAAAAAGACATTAAAGGAAAAGGAAGTCATGGAAGAGCCTGAACTCCTGCTCAGGCAGCCGATTTTTGCGCTCTACACTTTGCTCCTGGCAGCCGCATTTTTTATTGCATTTTTATTGGATACCGCAAAATAATTATGATAAATTAGGGGAAAAACAATGAGTATTCTGGAAGTCACTTTAAAACTCCTGTTGGCAGTCGCCTTAGGAGGGTTAATCGGCGTGGAAAGAGAAACCAGCCAGAAACCGGCAGGGTTTCGGACAAACATCCTTATCTGTCTGGGCGCTACGATGATGATGGTCCTTTCCAAGCTTGTTCTGGAAGGAAACGAAGGGTCAAGCGGAGATCTAATGAGGATGGCAGCAGGAGTCATCACAGGCATCGGCTTTATTGGAGCTGGAACGATAATCCAAGCGAGAGGAATGGTCATCGGTTTAACCACAGCTGCCACTCTTTGGGCCGTAGCTGGTCTCGGCTTGATAATCGGAGCCGGTTATTATGTCATCGCTATCATATTTACTGCAACAATTGCTCTTACACTGGTACTATTCAGACGATTCGAAGACCTTAACTTAAGAAAAGATGCCTTCCGGTACAGCCTCAAATCTAAATCCAAAGACACCCTGAACAATATAAAAAAGCTGGCCCTACACGAGGGAATTAGATTTAAAGAAATCATCCAAAAAAAGGAAGACAATTTTTTCATTATCCAATTCACTTTTCCTTCTTCAGAAGAAAAGGAGCAAAAGTTCAACCAGACGCTTTCCAACCTCAAGGAGATTGTGGAGCTAAAGATTGACTGAAGAATTACTTCTTGCTACGACAAATCAAGGAAAAATAAGAGAAATACAGGCCTTCCTGGCAGAGCTTCCTATCCTGATTTCTTCTATTCAGAACCTCAAAGTAGGATCATCTTTCCAGGAGACCGGAAAAACATTTAAGGAAAACGCCCGTGGAAAAAGCCTTTTCTACAGCCGGAAATGGGAGGGAATCACTCTGGCAGAAGACTCGGGATTGGAAATAGACTATTTAAAAGGTGCTCCAGGGGTCATTTCCGCACGTTTTTCCGGTCCCAAAGCAACAGATGAAACAAATATTGAAAAAATATTGGATTTAATGAAAGAAGTCAAACAGGAACACAGGAAAGCCAGGTTTGTCTCCTGTATGGTATTGTCCCAAAAAGCGAATCTTATTAAAACATTCATGGGTTATGTAGAAGGATATATCACGTATCAAAAAAAAGGTACAAATGGTTTTGGATATGACCCTATCTTTTTTTTCCCTCCCCTCCAAAAGACATTCGCAGAGCTACAGCCGAGAGAAAAAAATAAAATCAGCCACCGCGGACAGGCTTTGAAGAAGCTTAAATCATTCCTCAGCCTGAATTATTCATAAAAATTGCCGCTGGTGTATTCCTAAAAACAAAAACAAATTTTATCAGCGGCACTTTTTACCTTTCAGGCGAGACGATCTTACCGCATCTGCTTCGTTACAGGGTACTCGCGGTGAAAGATGAAATTCAGGTGTGGCTTATGCTCGCTTCAGATTTTTAACGCCATTCTTCTTCGTTTTTCTCGGCGTCTGCGCAACTCCCCCCGTCCGTGGGTCAGACATGCTCAACGTCCGACTACGTCGGATTCCCTCGAAAAAGCTCATCAGAAGGCTAAATCTTCAATGTCGCTTCAGCCACATCTGAATTTCATAAGATTTTAGACTTTTAACTAAAATTTAACGGTTTTACCATTTACCATTTACCATTTTCTGTTTACTATTTACTATTTTCCAGTTTTTCCGTATCTGCGGCAACCTCGACTCGTGAATAGTTCAGGTTTGGTTAACGTCCGTAGACGGATAATGTCAACTTTCATTTACACGCCATTCTCTTGCAAACTTCTAATTTGTTGATATCAAAACAATTAAAAAGAAAGTAGATTTGGCCTGAAAATTGCAATTAAATGACAAAAGGAGGTTGCAATGAAAAGATTAAAATCAAAAACCATGGCAACAATTGTTTTATCAGCATTTGCAGTGATGTCTGTCTTTCTTTCCCCAGTCCAGGCAGCATCTAAAGTTACAGACCAAAAGATCAACATCAACACAGCTTCAGCAGTAGAGCTCCAACAATTACCCCGCATAGGCGAGAAAGTGGCGCAAAGGATCATTGATTTCAGAGAGCAGCACGGAAACTTTCAGAAGATCGAAGAAATAATGAAAGTAAAAGGAATCGGTGAAAGAATGTTTGCAAATTTAAAAGAACTCATCACCGTAGGCTCCGTGTAAGAAGATGTCTGGGGAAGAGGGGCCCTCTCCCCTCTTCCCCGATGTTAAGAACGGGGGTGGCTTTTTTTATAAACCTCAAGCAGGTGTCTTAAGTCCACATGAGTATATTTTTGAGTTGTGGCCAGGCTCTCATGCCCAAGTAGCTCTTGAATAACCCGCAAATCTGCCCCTCTGCTGAGAAGATGTGAGGCAAAAGAATGTCGAATAGAGTGAGGGCTGATTTTTCTTCTTACAGCTGATCTCTGAATATAAAAATTAACAGTCCGCTCAACCGAACGACTACTCAGTCTTTGCCCGCGATAATTTAAAAATAAAGCTTCCTCATCTATTTTTCCTTTATTAATCATCATTCTCCGGCTTATATAGATATGAAGACTCTCTTCTGCCGATTTGCCAAACGGTATCATACGTTCTTTTTTCCCTTTTCCTTTTACTCGAATAAGCCTTTCGTCAAAATTCAAGTCCTCGAGGTTCAGGCCGATAAGCTCAGAAACCCGGATGCCGGAAGCATAAAGCAGTTCCAGCATGGCTTTGTCCCTTAAATCCAAAACTTTTCCGGAGCGGGGAAAGTCCAGGAATTCGGACATCTCTTCCTCAGTCAGAAAGGAAGGGACTGTCTTTTCCTGTTTAGGAGTAGCCACAATTTTCGCCGGATTAGCAGCCATCCATTTTCTCTTTATACAAAATTGATAGAATGATCGGATAGCTGCCAGTTTTCGGCCACTTGTAGATTTTTTAACCTTTTTCTCATAGAGAACAGCCAAAAATCCCCTGATCACTATATTATCAGCCTGTTCCCAATTTAATTTTTTATTCTTTAAATAGTTTTTAAACTGAAGCAAATCACGCCGATATCCGGAAATAGTATGGGGGGATGCGTTTCTTTCATATTTTAAGAAATCTAAAAATTTAGATAGTTTATCACTCATTCCTGATTTCTTTCCCAGATCTGTTTCGCTTTTACAGTTTCTTTATATCCACAATTCTTATCACTGCAATATAAATAGGCGTCCTCTGTCATGGTGTTTTTACGAAGCACAAATTCCCGATTACATTCAGGACACGGCTTCTTTACCGGCTCATCCCAGGAGGCAAACTTACATTTGGGGAAATTACTGCAGCCGAAAAATAATTTCCCTTTCCTGGTTTTTTTCTGCACAATAGTGCCGTCACATTCCGGGCACGATATCCCTGTGTCCTTTTTCTCTTTTTTAATGTATTTACAGGAAGGATAATTAGAACAAGCCACAAAAGGTCCATATTTTCCCCTGCGCAAAACCATTTGTGAACCACATTTCGGACACTTTTCATCTACAGGCTTGGCTTCTTTTTTGCCAATACTTTGCTTGAAAGTACAATCCGGATACCCTGAACATGCTTTAAATCTTCCATATCTTCCCGATTTAATAACCAGTTCCTTCCCACACTCAGGACACTTATCCTCTGACGGAATTCCCTTAGCTTTAACACTTTCTGTCTTTTCCGCATCATTAAGGTTTTTTTCCAACAGAGAATTATACGATTCTAAATAACCAACCCATGCTTCTCCTTCACTTATCTTGTCTAATTTTTCTTCCAAGTGGACAGTGAATTCAAACTTCATCAACTCCGGAAAATTTTCAATCAGATAATCAGTGACAAATATCCCAAGTTCAAGTGGAATAAATTTTCCCTTCTCCGTGATAACATAATCCCTGTTTACAAGAGTAGAAATAATGGGGACATAAGTACTGGGACGGCCAATGCCACGTGCTTCCAGCTCTTTCACCAGGCTCCCCTCTGTATACCGGGGAGGAGGCTGGGTAAACTTTTGTTCTGGTTCCAGCTTAAGCAGCTTCAGCTCTTCGCCGGATAGGGCTTTAGGCAGTATCTTCCCTTCTTTGCTTTTTCTGGGATACACCACCATGAACCCAGCAAACTTTATTACTTCGCCTTTTGCCTGAAATTGGTATTTCCCAGCCTGGATATCAAAAACCGTCTCCTCGATCAGAGCAGGTTTCATCTGGGAAGCAATAAATCGGAACCAGATCATTGTATAAAGCCTGTACTGCTCTTTATTTAAAAAAAGCTTTATTTTTTCCGGGGGAAGATCGAAAGATGTCGGCCGGATAGCTTCATGGGCATCCTGTGCTTTCCTTTTATTTTTATATATCCTTGGCTGCCCAGGTAAGTATTCAGCAGAATAGTCATCCTGGATCAATTGGCGGCAGCTCTTAATAGCATCATTTGAAACCCGGAAAGAATCCGTCCGCATATATGTAATAATCCCTACCAATCCCTTATCCCCAATGTTGATGCCTTCATACAACTTCTGGGCAACCATCATTGTTTTTTTGACCGAAAAACGGTTGATCCGAAAACTATCCTGCTGAAGGGTACTGGTTATATACGGAGCCTGGGGGTTTTTCTTTTTCTCTTTGATCTTAACATCTTTGAGTTCAAAAGGAAGTTTCTTCAGCTCGGTTATAATATTTTCTGCTTCCTTTCCTGTCTCAACTTTTTTCTTCCTGCCCCCGATTTTATCCAGACCGGCTTGAAACTCAGGAGGATTGGAAGCCTTCAGATAAGCTGTGAGTTTCCAGAATTCTTCCGGATTAAAATCTTTTATCTCCTTTTCCCTCTCACAGATCAAACGTAAGGCAATAGACTGCACCCGCCCTGCACTCAAGCCTCTACCGATTTTTTTCCACAGCAGCGGACTAATGCGGTAGCCGACCAGTCTATCCAGAATACGTCTTGTCTGCTGAGCATTAAATTTGCTCTGGTCCAGTTCAATCACATTCCTAAAAGACTCTTTTACAGCTCTGCTTGTTATCTCATGAAACATCACCCGCCTGATGTTTGGATTAAAATCCTTCAGAATAGCGGCTAGGTGCCAACAAATTGCCTCTCCTTCTCTATCCGGATCAGCAGCAAGCAGGACAGAATCACACTGTTTTGCAGTCTTCTGTAATTCCGCCACAGTTTTTTTCCGGGCCTCAAGAACCTGATATTCAGGCTCAAAATCATTTTCTATATCAACGCCCAAGCGGTTTTTAGGCAGGTCCCGAATATGTCCAAGACATGCTTTCACTAAATAATCAGAGCCAAGATAACGATTTACAGTCTTAGCTTTAGCTGGAGATTCAACAATAACCAAATGTTTTGCCATTATAACTTCCTTTGAAAATATTTTCCCGGACTCTGATCAATCATACCGTTTAGCTCTAACTTTAGCAACTCAGAAAGAACCTCAGATACAGACAGGCCGCTTCTTTCCACAATTTCATCAATATGAATCATTGAATCCGGTTTCAGAAGACCATATATCTTTTTTTCCTGACCTTTGAGACGCAAACCCTTTTCTGTCTTCTCAGGCTTACACACAAGTACTTTTTCTTTAACATAAAGCGGCAGCCCCTCAACTACATCCTCCCAGTCTGTCACAGGTTTTGCCCCGGTTTTAATAAGCCAATTTGTCCCCCAGCTTAGTTTAGAGGTTATATTTCCAGGTACCGCCATTACTTCCCTATTCTGTTCCAAGGCAAGGCGGGCAGAAATTAACGATCCGCTTTTTTTTGCTGCTTCTATTACAATCAGGGCTACTGCCAAACCGCTTATTATCCTGTTCCTTAAAGGAAAATGAAACCCAAGAGGATCAGTCTTCAGGGAATACTCGGTTACAACCAGCCCTGTTTCGATTATCCTCTCAAACAATTTTTTATTTTCTCTGGGGTAGATATTTCCAAGTCCAGAACCTAAAACAGCCAAGGTTTTCCCTCCTTTAAGCGCGCCCCAGTGAGCAAGAGAATCGATCCCACGGGCCATCCCGCTAATAACTGTCAAACCTCGTGCGGCCAGATCAGCAGATAGTTTCTCAGCCACAGCCCTTCCATAAGGTGTCGTTTTTCGTGCTCCAACAATGGCTACTGCCGGGCTTTTAAACAGTTTAACATCGCCTGCATAATAAAGGACGCGGGGAGGATCGAATATTTCTCGCAAATTTTCAGGATAATTTTCATCATCTATTACAAGTATATTATAATTTCTTTTTCTAAGCTGCTCGATCTCCCGGCACGCTTTATCAAGCATCCTGGAAGACAGCAGGGCTTTAGCCCTTTCTTTCTCGACACCTAAAGCAATGATCTGACTTTGCCGGGCTTTAAAGATATCTTTTACTGTAGGGAAATTCCCAATAATGCTATTTAATTCCTTTAAATGTTCTGCAAAAACAAGATTTAAGCAAACCCAGTATTTTATTTCTTCTTCCATTAAATAACCCAGGTTAATAATCCAGGATAATAATTTATGTTAATAATCCAGAAGAGATTTTACAACAATGGCAAGAAAAATCAATATCCGAATAGAATAGAACCGGAAGTAAAGAAAACTCCAGCTACAGCTCCTGTCATTAAGCAAGCAAGAGTTGCTGCCAGAAGCTTAGCCAGATGCTGATAGGAAACGACTTCCGTAACAATAGGGCGTTCTCCCAGAATCCTGGCGATCTCAAAAGCATCCGCAGGCGGGATACCCAGGACAAGAGCGAAAGGATAAAATATATACCCGAGTAATGACTGAAAGGACCAGTCGATGTTCCAACCGAACCAGTTATTTAAATTTCCACCGAACCAACCAAGAATAAGGTCAAGCAGAGCCATTATCCCCAAAAAGGCAATCAGAAGCGTGACAATACCTCCTAAAAGCTTCAGCCCACTGTTAGCGCCATTGATAATAGCCATGATCAAATTGTCTTCTCTTTCATAATGGGGTTTTATGTTCAATCCCATGGTAAGCGGCTTTTCTGTCTCAGGCACGATCAATTTGGCCATAACAACCGCAGCCGGCGCTGATAGCAGAGAAGCCGAGACCAGGTGCCCGGCAATGAAGGGCATCTGAGCTTGTAAATAGAATACATATAACGCCAGTACTGTAGAGGCAATAGTCCCCATTCCAGCAGTAAGAACGGTTGCCAGTTCCGACTTTGTCATCCGTTTTAAATGCGGCTTGACTACAAGCGCTGACTCGACCCCGACAAAAATATTACTGGATGCACTAAGTGCTTCCGCGCCACTTATGCGCATAAGCTTTGTAAATACATAAGAAAATCCCCGTATTATCAAGGGCATAATACGTAAATAATAAAGAGCAGACACGAGTGCGGCAAAAAATATTACAGTCGGAAAAGCCTGCAATAACAAAAATCCCTAAAAAACTAATGAGGTTATAATAGTTCATAGAAAATAGCCCATACTAATAAAACAACTGAGATTCACAACGACAAAGTCTGCTGTTGCAGGATCTGCTGGGCATAAAGGGATATAGATTTGACTATAAATGTATCAATAAAAAGAAGCAGCACAAATACGATTATCGGGCTAATATCTATTCCAGCAAACTTATAAGGAGGAAAATATTTCCTCACAGGTGCCAACACCGGTTCAGTAAAACGATAGAGTAAAGCCTGCACTTGATATAAAGACGGAACTCTTATCCAGGAAAGTATTGCCCGGAAAACAAGAATCCAAATATAAAGCATTATGATAAAATGGAGGATTCCTGCTATTGCATTTATGAAATTTGCCAATAAGATCATTTTCCTGAACTATTCATAAAAAACGGCGATGTTTTTCTTATTAATTTCTTTTCAGCGATATTCAAGATTTTTTCGAGAATGATTATTTTAACGATTTTCTTGTTTTGATTTTTAATATTAATCGCCATTTTTTTACCCTCTGGGCAAGCCAATCTCACCCCATCTGCTTCGTTACAGCGGATTCGCGGCGAAATACCACAGCTTCATCCACTGTGCCTCGCATCTGCGGCAACCTCGACTCGTGCATAATCCAGGTTGATAATTTATAATATCATTTTTTTCAAAAAACAGCAAAATTATTGTATCTTGACACTCAATCAACCAATTTCTATAATTCAATTGCAAGAGATATATTCTTTTAAACTCATGATAATAATAAATAAAGGGAAACCCATTGTGGTTTTTCTCATTATAACAGTTTTCTTGTTTGCAAGCTTAAATGCCCAGGAAAATCAAATCAAATTGAAAGTCGTTTCTGAACTGGCTAATATCCGTAAAAATGCAGATATAGGCAGTATGATCATTTTCCAGGCTCTTCAGGGCGCTGTTTTTACATCTTTAGGCAAAGAAGAAGAATGGTACCACATTAAATATATACAGGATAATGGGGAAACAATAAACGGATATGTACATGAAAGCCTGGTATCTGAAATCAAACTGCCTACAGCCGAAAAAGAAGAGGAAAAACCTGAGAGGAAGGCCGCAGAATCCGTTGCATTAAAACAAGCCAAGGCCCCAAAAACCATAATACGTGAGCAAAAAACTGTGCCTTCAGCGATATCAAAAGACGCTCCCTTTAGCATCTCTTTTTCCGGAGGAGGAAATTATGTTGCGGGAGGAGATATAAATAAGGGAGCCGCAGGCTGGGCCGACTATAATCTGGATGATCTCCAAATAGATACCCAGCAAAATTTCAAACCTGTTCATCTAAGTTTACTTTTCGGAGGAGAGATCAGTTTCCAGCTAAACAAAGACCTGTCTCTCGGAATCGGAGCCGATTACCTATTCGGGAGGAAAAATAGCTCATACGAATTATCCGGAGTATCTCCCGCAACTTTCCTATCAGTCCAACCTGAAGTACAAGCTTTGCCTTTGCGAGTATTTCTCTCCTGCTCCGTTCTTCCCCAACTCTATGTTAAAAGCGGGATTGAATACTTTATGGCAAAATGTTCTTATCTTTATCGCTCTGAAGAAGGCGAAGCCTGGAAAGAATGGAAAGGAAACGCCAGTTCTCAGGGACTCGGGATAATGGCAGGCCTCGGCTTCATAACTGCCGTTGACTCAAATATCAGCCTATTTATAGAAACAAGCGGCCGCATTGCAAAACTCAATGATTTCGAAGGAACACATACATATCAAGATTCAGAAGGGCTGGAATATACTGAAGAGGGCTCACTTTACATATACGATGGCCAGGTCTCAAAAGACGTCTCTTACCCCCTCCTTTTTATAAGAGATAAAAAACCATCTGAAGCAGGGGTGAGCAATCCTAAAAAAGCTACCATAGATTTTTCCGGAGTATCCCTTAAGGTTGGGATCAAATTCAGGTTCTAACTTTCTCCCTGCAGATAACTCTTTTTTTTAAGAAGGGCAATATGCTGTGAATGCAAGCCTTTAAAAAGCGAAATAATCCGAACCGGCTTTAGCCCTGCTTGCTCGATCTCTTCTGCAAATTCTTCTGCTAAAAGCATTTTTATGCGGGTACTGCTCTTTTTGATTTTCCTTCTTAACTGCCGCTGGATCTTATGCAGAAGATTTGCCTGGTAAAAAGACAGCACTACCCAGCCTTTTGAAACCCGTGAAAACTCGTTTAGAATAAATGTCCGGGCCTGCTTTTCATGCAAGTGATGGAAAAACCGCAGGGAAAATACAACCTGAAATAGACCGTCTTTAAAAGGTAATCCCTGCTTTGCATTTGCTACTGCACCTACTCCAGCTGAGGAAGCGATCCAGCCGCTTTTCTCACAGGCTCGTTTAACCATGTGAAAAGAAATATCACAGTTTATAGGTTTTAAGCCTTGCCCCCTGAGGAGTTTAGAAAATCGCCCATACCCGCAGGGAAGGTCTAAAGCCAAGCCCTTATTCTTGGTAATTTGTTCCAGAAATTTATTTAGAATACTCTGCTCTCTTGCATCAACGATCCGCTGGTCCAACCCCCGGTATCTCTTCCTCTCATATTCTTCGACTTCCTGTTTTTGAAAAGGCTCACTTACTTTATTCATCCTGCTCCTAATAATAAAACGGCCATTTGCAATTAGCAAGCAGAAAAGGGGGTGTCCCCGCTTAGGAATATATATTTCGGGCTGGAATCAAGCTGCACTTTATTGCTTGTAACAGGGAACTGTTTTCCTGACCTGTCCAGAACCTTGAGCAAGCGGCCAGGGAAAGTATATTCTAGAGCTTCTCCTGTTGTCCACCCTACGGCAAAGACATTTTTTTTTTTGACGAAAATAAATATTTTAGCATCCTTTTCAGCCAAACATCCCTGAAAAATACTGTCGTCTAAAAATGAAACCATTACTTTCATAGCGTAAAAGGAAGGCCGTTTACGCCACTCATCCCCCCGGCTGTCAATCAGACCATAACCTGGAGCAACCAACTGCCACCAGTATACCCGTTCGACAAAACCACTTGCCAAAGCCAAAATATAGTAGCGCACCAGGTAATCGGCCTGTTCATCCTCAGAAACATTCGGCTCTCCGGAAGCCGGTGAATACTTTCCCGTCTCCTGTAAAGGCCAGTTCATCTCGGTTATCCATAATTTTTTCTCCCCCTGCGTGCATTTATCCACAACTGCCTTAAGAAGAGCGATTTTTTTAGATGTATCCCAGCCCCATTGTGTATTTTCAGGAGGACCGACTCTGTCAACATAGAGAAGGGAGCTTAAGGCATCAAACGGCAGTATTTTTAAAAGCGGAGGATAAAGATGAAACTCAAAATCGATCACTGCCGGCCCAATGAGCTTCACCTTATATCCTACAGCTGCTGAGAAAGCAGCGTGGGCAAGTTCCAGATATTCTTTATACTCCCATACTCCCCACTTTGTCCGGTTCCAAGCATGACCGACTTCAAAATGGGAGCAACGGTCTGAAAACCGGCGGAAAACCTCCTCTAAAAAATTCTGCCAACGGGAAGGAGAGAGAACATCGTCCCGGTTCTGTAGCAAAGCTATAGTTACTTCAATCCTATTATCAGAGAGAAAATCAACAAATTTTTTATACTCATCTAGCTTGTTTTTTTCCCAAGAGGGAATCCGAACCATGCTCTGGGAGATGCCCAGCTCCTGCAGACACTTCAGCACTTCCCTTTCCTTTTTTCCCGCAGAAGAAACAGAGACGGCAAAAGGACTCTTCAATTTTACAGGCTCTCTATACATTTTCTTTTTATATTTCCTGTACCTAAAGAGAATTGGGATAACTTTTCGTAGATTAGAGGTTATTAAGCTGATATAACTGCCCGCATATTTGAAATGATGCTGAAAACGTTCTTTTCTGGAGCCGATATTATGAGGCTGGTCCGCATAAGGATTCCAGCGAAATGTTTCTTTCATTTTTCCATTTTCTTTATCTATCCGGATCACTGGATTTTTAGCTTCTCAGCAATCTTCTTCAGCCGCAGCTTTTTTTTTAATCCGATAAACCCGGAATAGGTATTCTTGTTCAGCTTATACCAAAACCAGAAAAAATAGTTAAGGCGTTCTTTTCCTAAACACATCTTTAAAAATTCAGGCTGAGAAGCGGGCGGGACTCCCAGACGTATCAAGTTTTTCACCCTGCTAAGGACCCTAATACGCTTTTTCTTGCGGATACGGTTAGTATCGATAAGATAAAAAGTATACTTCCCTTGCTCATCCTTCCTGACCAGAATATTTCCATCCGATAAGTCACGATGAAGGATTCCCTGCTGGTGAGAATATAATAAAAACCGGGCTAGTTCTTTTAAAAGCAACCTTAGTTCATCCCCATAGAGCAAAGGAAACAAATGCCGGATTTCCTCAATACCTCTTACCATCCCGGATAAAAAAAAGCTCTGCTCAAGAAAAAATCCGTGCTTTTTCTCAAGAAAGGCTACAGGGACAGGAGTTTTAATACCGCAATCTTTAAGCTGATTGCTCCCTCGCCAGGCCTTATATGCTTTAGAATGGAGGATAATACTTTTAATCTTGTTTATTCCTTCGGTCCGAAACTCCTTAACAACAATCTCTTCAGCTTCTTTATCCCCCCTTGAAATCCTGACCACCCCAATCCGGTTTCTGCCCTCATGTAAAATCTCAGTAGAGGATTTATTTAATAATTTTTGACAATCTGAGATCGTACGGACAAATCCGGGGCTTTGATAATCAGCCTCTAGCCGCCCCCGGAAAGAAGGAAGAGCCAGCTCAACCCCATACTTTTTTTTCAACTTTAACATCCCTTTCAATAGTAATCATATTTCTAATATCCTAAGCAGAAAAGTAGGCAAATTGCAAGTTTATCTTTCGCAGGACATCCCCCAAAAATGTTTCGCCGTACAAGCCGCAAATTCATCATTTCATATACTCCGGAACAATTTATGCATAATTAACAAGGGTTTTCTTTCAGAACATCCAACCGTTTTTTCCTCTTCTCTCTTTCTGGAGTTTCCCAAATTTTATTTCAAACTTACAAAGGTTGTAGGGCGTGGATACAGGTAAATCCCGGAGAAAGCCATCCGAAGCAACGCGGGCAGGATTCCTCGAGAGAATCTCGACGGGAGCGTTGCGAGGAATAGGAAGGGATTTTCCACGCTGGGGAAAATCCCTGTCTTTCATGTGATTTTGTGGAATTGATGTTAGGAGAAGATGCAATCAGTCGTTCCTGCTCTCATCTTCGCCCAAGTAAACCTGAACTAATAATCTATCGAATAATAGGCAAACTTTTTCGAGGAGATACTCTGGTGTCACTGGCACAAAAAAAACCTTAGATTGATGCCCCTACATGCATTTCTCGCCAGGAGTTGTAACAATAATCAAGAATTTCACTTTTAACGCTATTGTTTATCTTATTTATCTTAACACCGATATCCTTACCAATTCCTTCAGAGTCGTTCCAACATACTTGCCCCAAAATGAAGGCCGCCGCCTTTTGAGGCCAAAAATCAACTCTAAGGCCATAAAATGGCTCTGAGTATAGAGATATCTTATTGAAATTAAATAAAATGCTGCGGCCAGTCCCCACTTAGCCCAAAATTTGGAAGGGAACTCCAGATTGTTTTCATCTTGAATTTAAATTAAAATTGCTACATACTATGAGTTAACTTACCTGTATTATTCACGAGATTTTTTTATGAATAGGTCAGGTTTGTCAAGGAGCTCTAATATAATGCCTGTAAATAAAGAATTACTGGAAATTCTGGCCTGCCCTGTATGTAAGACTGAGGTCAAGCTTACCTCTGATGGCAAAGGCATCAAATGTGTAAAATGCCATCGTGTTTACCCAATTAAAGACGAAATCCCGGTTATGCTTGTAGATGAGGCGACTATTGAACCTGAAAGATCCACCAAAGATTGAACCTGCCACAGTTAAAAATATTCTTCTCATCAGATTAAGGCGCATCGGGGATATAGTTATGACCACCCCGGCGTTATCAATACTTAGGGAGAATTTTCCTAATGCTCACATCTCTTATATAACCGAAGAACCTTTTCGTGAACTCATCGAAGGTCATCAGGACATAGATGAAACAATCGTCATCTCCCGGCATCCCGGGAGAAAAGAAATAATCCGTCATATCCAAAACATCCGTAAACAAAAATATGATGTAGTGATCGACTTTCACGGAGGCCCCAGAGCTTTCCTTTTCACTCTGTTATCCGGAGCTGATTTGAAGATCGGATACAGAATCAAATACAAACACTTTTTCTATGATATCAAAATTCCACGAAAGCCTGAACAAGGATTTATTCATTCAGTGGAAAACCACATAAATATGGTAAAAGCATTGGGGATTTCCTCTCTAACCATTCCTGCCATTCAACTACCTGCAGCCCACTTAGATGAAAAACAAAAAATAAACCAATTTCTTAAAAAAAACAAACTTGATAAAGCCTCTGTTTTAACTCTCCACATCGGAGCCGGAAATCGCTTCCGTGACTGGGGATTGCAAAACCTTCATAAGCTTATTCAGCTGCTTATTACTGATCCGCATACAGCAATTATCCTTACAGGTGCCAAAGAAGACCTTGAATATGAACAAAAACTGCTGCAAAAATTACCCGCGAAACCCGTATTCTCACTTGTAAATAGACTAAATCTCAGAGAATTAAAGGAGCTTATTTCACGAGCAGCCCTTTTCATAGGCCCTGACAGCGGCCCTATGCATATTGCATCCTCAACTTCAACTGCAATAGTTGCTTATTTCGGGCCCACTCTTCCTGCCAATTTTGCACCCTGGAAAGCAAAGGCAACCATAATAGAAAAAGATTTCGACTGCCGCCCCTGCAAACAGGTCAAATGCATCTATAACGACTACCGCTGCCTCCAGACCATCACCCCGGAAGAAGTATACGAAGCGTGCAGAGAAACATTAGGAGGAATATTAGGGGTCAAGGATTCAAGTGAAATTCTTAATAATTAATATGAACTATTAGCCTGAAAGGTAAGAAATGTCGATTATAAATAGAGATTATATTATGAACAAAATAGTCAAATGCAACACCTTGGGAATCAGAGTGAAATATTAACCTAAAAGGATGAAACATACATATCGACATTTCTTATGAATAGTTCAGATGGACCTGAATTATTCACGAGTCGAGGTTGCCGCAGATACGGAAAAACTGGAAAATAGTAAATAGTAAACAGAAAATGGTAAATTGTAAAACCGTTAAATTTTAGTTAAAAGTCTAAAATCTAATGAAATTCTGATGTGGCTGAAGCGACATTGAAGATTTAGCCTTCTGATTCTGAAATATGATCATGGATTATTCACGAGTTGAGGTTGCCGCAGATACGAGGCGCAGGGGGTGAAGCTGTGGTATTTCACCGCGAATCCGCTGCAACAAAGTAGATGTGGTAAGATCGGCTCGCCTGTAAGGTAAAATATGTATGCATTAAATAAAAGTCATGATAAAAATAAACGGAAGAATCATACACCTAATAAATAACATATTTTATAAAGGGCTAATCATGTTAAATTTGTATGGTGCTGCCTACATATTTTATGAATAACCAGGATCCGCAGACGCCGAGAAAAACGAAGAAGAATGGCGTTAAAAATCTGAAGCGAGCACAAGCCACACCTGAATTTCTGCTATATCGACATTTCTTATGAATAGTTCAGGTTAGTTGAAGTTTTTTATATTCTGGTATATTATTTTTCCTACAAATGACAGGAAAAAAAGTTTTCTCCCTTGCCAATATTTTGCCCCTATCCATCGCCCTCTATCTCCTGTTCTCGTTCCCTTCTATTTCGATCAGCCAGATCACCCTATTTGTAGCCCTCATATGCTGGATAGTGCTGCTCATTAAAAACAAACAATTACCTCAATTCCCCAGTTTTTTCTGGCCTCTGCTCGTTTATTCTCTGCTTTCAGTCATCGCTTCAATAATGTCAGACAACCCAGCAGTCAGTTTTAAGGACAGCCGGGAACTCCTGCTTTTTCTAATCGTGCCCCTCGTGTACTCCGGATTCCGCAAACTGAAACAGATAAAATGGGCAAACCTGGCTCTGCTTACTTCAGCTTCAATAAGTATTGTTTTCTCGCTTATATACTTCCTTATCAAAGCTACCCCTGGAGAAAGGGTTGCCGGATTTATGGGGCATTATATGACCCAGGCCGGACTTCTGATGCTATTCAGTGCCCTAGCTTTAAGCATGTTTTTCTTTTCTAAAGATAAAATAAAATACTTCTGGGGAACAGCTTTCTGCCTTGCCTCTATAGCTCTGGTAATAACTATGACCCGCAGTGCCTGGATCGGGGTCATAGTTATTGCAGTTGTGGTTCTATCAATCTATAAGCCTAAACTTTTAGCCCTAATCCCGGTTACAGCCGCTCTTTTCTTCCTAATAAGCCCTCAGCCTGTAAAACAGCGGGCTCTAAGCATTTTTAATCTAAAAAGCTACTCAAACGCTCAAAGAATCGAATACTTACATGCCGCCCTTCAAATCATCCAGGACTATCCCTTCTTCGGGACAGGCCCCAACACAGTACATGTCATATTTAAACGGCCCAAGTACAAACTTTCCCCTGAAGCCCGCAGCAATGTCCACCTGCACAATAACCTTATTCAGATAGCTGCCGAAAGAGGAATCCCTACTCTTCTTGCCTGGTTGACATTTATGGCCTGGGCTTTTATTTCCCTCTTTAAACTCTTAAAAAATAAGGACCCGGCCCTTCTGCCTTTCACCACAACTGCCCTGGCTTCCCTGCTGGCATTAGCAGTCGCAGGTCTATTTGAATACAATTTTGGAGACTCGGAGATTACAATGCTATTTCTCTATCTGATAACCCTGCCCTTTGCCTTTGAGCGGATTCAAAAAAATCAGAGTATATCCGGATAATGAGTATAAGCAAAAAAAGAAAGTTTTTATTTTTTTTCCTGGGTTTGACTATTGCTTATATCCTCTGGTTCAGCTTTCACCTCCTCCGCTTTAAAACTTATAAGCCTGACCCAAAAACCAGTTCATCCCACGAGATCGTAGGCATATATCATATCCACTCTACACTTTCAGATGGCAAAAAAGAGCCGGATAAAATCGCTCATATCGCAGCTCGATCCGGCCTTGATTTTATCATCCTCACCGACCATGGAGAGCCAAACTTTGCCTCTCTGAAAGCCAAGGGCTGGAAAGAGGGGCTGCTGATGCTCTCTGGTACAGAGATGTCTGTAAACCGGGGCCACCTGGTAGGGCTCGGTTTTGAAACCCCATCCCAAAGATTCTCTGAAAATGCTGAGCAAGCAGCTCATCAAGTAAATGCTCTGAATGGTTTTACAATCATCGCCCACCCTTACTCAAAGATCAGCTGGTCCTGGGGAAAATATGCCGGTTACTCCGGTATAGAAATAATCAATGCAGACTCAATGTTAAAAAAGAATATAGTCCCTGTACTTCCTTTTCTCCCCGCTCTCTTTATAAAACCAGGACTCCCTCTGTTAAAGATGCTTAACCGGCCGGAGAAAAACCTCAGAAAGTGGGACATGCTAAATCGCTCCTACAAGACTTATGGATATTTCAGCACAGATGCCCATCTGCTGTATAAACCTTTGTTTGCCTTTCTCCGGTTGCATGTACTTCTAAATGAACCGCTCGCGTCAGATTTTAAGGTTGCCGAAAATCAAGTATATTCCGCCCTGAAAAAAGGACGCTTTTTCAATGCTGCAGATGCTGCTGCTTATGCCACAGGATTTAGATTTTGGGGAAAAAGCGGCACTGCAAAGATCCCCATGGGCGCTTCTATTCAATTCGACGCTCCGGTTACTCTTAATATCCAGCTCCCTTCAGGACTGGAGCAAAAAGCATACCTTATTCATAATGGAAAATCACAACCCCTTCCTCCCGGAAATCCGACCATCTACGAAGTTACCCAGGCAGGAGTCTACAGAGTTGAGGTCTTCCTGAAAGAGAGGACCCCACTGCTCCGGAATTGTCCCTGGATCATTTCAAATCCGATTTTTTTAAGGGAGAAAAACTATGAATAAAATCAACCTTATCCGGGCAAAGAAGATCCTCAGTAAATTCAAAACGCTGAAAGTACTTGTCTTGGGCGACGTTATGCTGGATAAATACCTTTGGGGCCAAGTAGACCGCATTTCACCTGAAGCGCCCGTTCCTATAGTAAATGTTAAAAAAGACACTTCTTGCTTGGGAGGAGCAGGAAATGTCTGTCATAATCTGGAAAATCTGGATGCCTCTCCGGTCTTAATCGGGGTTGTCGGCAAGGATGCTGCCGGTGAATGGATAAAAAACAACATCCCGGACAGTAGCGGCATTTTTACAGTAAAAAACCGGCCTACATCTATAAAAACCAGGATCATCGCCCATCAGCAGCAAGTTGTAAGAGTCGATCAGGAATCTACACGTCCTCTCCCTCGTAAAATAGGGGAGGAGATCTTTTCATTCATTCAGCAGGAAAAATTCGATGGCCTCATCATCTCCGATTATAAAAAAGGCATAATCAGTCAATCTTTGATGAAAAAAATCCTGCCTTCCCTGGATAAAAATAATATCCCTGTGTTTGCAGACCCAAAGGTCAAAAACATCTCCTTTTTATCCCCAGTGACAATGTTAACGCCAAATCACTACGAAGCAGCCCGCATCACACATAAGCCATGTAGTACCGATACTGAAGTAGAGGAAGTGGGGAGAAAACTATTTTCCCGGGTATCCACCCAATACCTCATCATCAAACGGGGCCAACAGGGAATGACCTATTTTGCAAAAGATGAGCCCCCCATACACATCCCTACAATCGCAAAGGAAGTCTATGACGTAACCGGGGCCGGCGATACTGTTATAGCCACAGCCGGGCTGGCTTTACTGGCAGGGGCATCGATACAAGAAGCAGCAATCCTCGCCAACACCGCAGCCAGTATTGTAGTAGGTAAAATCGGTACTGCTACTTTATCACAAGAGGAACTACTTGCAGGAGTAGAAAAAACAATCTGATTATTCTTGCGCATAGCTTGCGGTTAACTAGGGAGAATCAAAAGTAGAATTCCAGCAGGGGAGAAATCATCCCAAAAATTAAAATAAGATTAACTATTCTTTTCATTTCGCCAATACTCCAGCAAATCCTCTAAAGTCTGCCTTAGGGAAATCTCAGGCTTCCAGCCTGTCTCTTTTCGGATTTTGCTATTATCGCCCCTTAAACAAAGTATATCTTTTTTACGCAACCTCTGCGAATCCACCTGGACTTTAATGGAGAGGTAGGAAAAAGACAGCAGCATATCAAGAATCTTCTGCAGGGAAACAGCTTTTCCTGAAGCAATATTATAAATCTCTCCCTTCCGGCCCTTCTCTAAAAGCTGCACATAAGCTTTGACCACATCCCTTACATCGGAAAAATCTCTTTTAACATCGATATTCCCCACCTTCATCACAGGCTCTTTAGAACCTTCTTCTATCTTTGCAATCTGATACGCCCAATCAGAGCAGACAAAATCCGGACTCTGCCCCGGGCCTGTATGGGGAAAAGAGCGTGCAATAACAATGTACAGGCCCTCCACATCTGCATAAAATCTACTAAGCAGTTCTCCCCCAATCTTAGAATATGCATAGGGGCTGAGCGCCTTAGTGTCGTCATCTTCGCAAAGTGCCCTATCATCCATGGATGCATCCCCATAGACATCAGAAGAGCTTACAAAAAGTACTCTGGTCTGCGGGCTATATTTCCTTAACGCTTCAAATACATGCTGTGTTCCCAGGATATTTGTCTCAATAGTTTCTCTGCGTTTTTCCCAGGAACAGCCTACATTTGAAACCGCAGCCAGATGAAAAACTCTATCCGGACGTGTCTCTTTAATAAACTCCGTGATATCCCCCTCCCGCCGAATATCCAGATAGCGGATATCATTGCTGCATTTAAGGCCTAAAGGTTTAGGCTTATGGGGAAATGAGGTGCCGTATATTTCATTTTCCGGAAAATCCAGATAGCGGGCCAGAGTACTGCCGACAAATCCGCTAGCCCCGCTTATAAATATTTTCCGCTTCAAATCCGCTCTCTCCAAAAATCAAGAAGATCTTCCAGAGACTGTTTAAATTCTATCTTAGGCTCCCAACCTGTAAGCTGTCTGAATTTTGTGCTATCAGACAGAAGTATCTGGACATCAGAAGGCCGCAGTCTTTTAGGGTCAACCTTGACTTCAACCTCAGTACGGCTTAAGGAAAGCAACATATCCAGTATCTCTTTCATCGCATAAGCTTTTCCGGTCCCAATGTTATAAACATCACCTGCCTTTCCTTTTTCAAGACTCAACCAGTATGCTCTTACTGTGTCGCGCACATCAGTAAAATCCCTTTTTGCTTCCAGGTTTCCCACATACATCACAGGTCCACGTTTCTTTTTTTCTATCTCAACGATCTGTTTTGCAAAATTAGAGCAGATAAAAACATCCCCCCGCCGCGGTCCTGTATGGTTAAATCCGCGTGTTCTTATAATATGCATTCCATAGCTTTTATAATACTGATAGCCCAGCATGTCCTGCCCTACTTTACTTACAGCATAAGGACTCAAAGGGCGCAGAGGATTGGTCTCTTTCATAGGAACTTCGTCAGGATGGACCAAGCCATATTCCTCGCTTGAACCTGCAATCTGTATTCTTGGTTTAAGGCCCAAATCCAAAACCGCTTCAAAAAGATTGATCTGCCCGATACTGTTTATGGCAAACGTCTCTGCCGGACAGACCCAGGAGGTAGGCACAAAACTCTGAGCAGCAAGGTGAAATATCCTGTCAGGTTTTACCTCAGCAAGCGCCTTTTTAAGGGAGACGATATCTTTTAAATCCGCTTCAACCAGATTAACTTTATCTTTAATATGGAGCACATTTTCCATCCGGCTTCTCCAACGCACAGACCCAGACACCTGCACTTCAGGATGTTCTGCCAAAATATAATCCGCCAGATGACTTCCAGCAAAACCTGTTATACCTGTAATAAGTACTCTCATATTTCCTCCTCTACTTTCTTGCAGTGCAAGTCATTTGCTATCTTTAGACAACCTTATTTTACAAAAAATAAATCATGTAGACAATGAATAGCTCACATAAAAGTCAGTGCTGCTATCTACACCCTGCCCACTATGAACTATAATATTTTTTATGAAATACTTTAAATTCTTCGCTTTGGTATTTTATCTTCCGCCACCATTCCTCATTCTTCTGATACCAGCGGACAGTCTCTTCCAGGCCTTGGGCAAAATCTTTCTCCGGCCGCCACCCCAGGGCATTGATCTTGGCACAATCTATAGCATACCTGCGGTCATGACCTAAACGGTCCTTTACAAACTTGATCAGGCCCTCAGGCTTACCCAAAAGTTCTACAATCTTGCGTGCAACAGTGATATTCTGCACTTCATTATTCGCCCCGACATTGTAAACCTCACCCAAAGCCCCTTTCCGGCAAACCAGGTCAATCGCCCGGCAATTATCTTCCACATACACCCAGTCACGGACATTTTCTCCCTTGCCGTACAGAGGAAGGTCCTTATCTTCCAGGGCATTGCTTATAAAAAGCGGCATAAACTTTTCCGGGTATTGATTGGGTCCGTAATTATTACTGGGGCGGATAATTATAACCGGCACACCGTAAGTTACAACATAGGAATAGGCCAGCCGATCTGCCCCGGTCTTGCTGGCTGCATAAGGGGAGGAGGGGTTAAGCGGGTCTTCCTCTGAGAAAAACCCTTTATCCCGGCTTCCATAGACCTCATCGGTTGAAACATGAAGAAAAAATTCCACATCAGCATTCCTCAAAGCTTCTAAAAGTACAAAAGTCCCATATACATCGGTCAACACAAATTCCCCTGCATCTACAATTGACCTGTCAACATGGGTTTCCGCCGCCATATGGACTACTCCCTGAACCTCCTTGAATACATCCTCAACCATTTCTTTATCCCGGATATCTCCTTGAATAAACTCATATCTGGGGGCATCCTCGATATCTTTTAAATTATCGGGATTCCCGGCATAAGTCAGCTTATCAAGGTTTATAATCTTACAGCTTTGATAATTTTGCAGCATAAAATGAATAAAATTGCTGCCGATAAATCCCGCTCCGCCTGTTACAAGTATTGTCTTACCCTCAAGCGAACGTTCAGCCATCCTTCCGCCTCCAATCATAAGGGATATCGTTTTTATGCGGG
>JAUWNW010000168.1 GCA_030612445.1 Candidatus Aminicenantota bacterium | reverse complement strand
GATATTCCCTCAATTTCACCAAACTTTCACCCACTAAGCAACTACATTAACAATAATACCAAGGAAAAACATACACTTCAACAAGAAATCCGCAGGGAAGTAAAAATCTTTTAGAATTCACCTGTAAAAAGCCTTTATTGGATAGACTTTACCCTGAACTGATTATCAATAACTCTTAATTTTCATATATATTCTAGCCTTTCATCAGCTGCCATGCTGACCTGAATCATTCATAAAAATTGCCGCTGCTATATTCATAAAATCAAAAACAAATTTTTTCATCGGCACTTTTTACCTTACAGGCGAGCCGATCTTACCGCATCTACTTCGTTACAGCGGATTCACAGTGAAGGACCACAGCTTCATCCCCTGTGCCTCGTATCTGCGGCAACCTCGACCCGTGAATAATCCAGGTTCGCTGGGCTTTAGGAAGCGGGGGCCGCTCAGCCTTAAAGGTCAGCTTAAGATGATTTATGATCTTGTCTATGACTTTATAATCTTCGATAAAAGAGACAATGCGCATTGTCCCCCCGCATTTTGGACAGATGAGAGGATTGATTTCATAGACCTTATTTATCATCTCAGCCCATCCGCTAGAGGGTATAAATGAGGCTTCATCCTCAATAATAGGGGGGCAGGAAGGGTCAACTCCTGCTTTCTTCTTTTTTCCCCGATGCGCGTTAGCATAGATACCATAGTAACGGATCATCACTTGACCTTTCTCTGGGATATGAGAGGTAACCCGGGCAACAAACTCCAGATAATCCATATGCCTCTGACTCTGTGCTGTTCTTTCCGTACTGATAGACTACCTGTCCTTTTGCCTCATCCAAGGAAAGCCGTCGAAGCGAGAGGATTGGCCGGATCATACTTCATTAAAATGCCGTAATTATCTAACTGGGCAGGGAGATGAGCTAGTCCCTGATCTCCCCTTTTTGCATGTTTGTGATAGATCCGAATGATAATTTTAAAGGTGGCTTTATTCTTTGATAAAACTTATACTATATTCACTAACAAATGGACAAAAGTATGATAATTTCTAAAATAGAAACTATCCCATACAGCCTTCCGATTAAAAAATTTGCAGATGCATATACCCCATTCGATAGGTCAAACGCAGTACTTGTGAAAATATATACCGATGTCGGTATTGTTGGGATAGGAGAAGCATGCGCTTGGGAACCGGAGTTTTATGGTGAAACTCTGGAAACAATTACCTCAACAATTCAAAAATATATAGCTCCAAAATTAATTGGTGAAAATCCGATCGATATACAAAATATATTATCGATCGTTGATAGATCAGTAGCAAGGATTACGTGTGTCAAGGAAGGGATTGATCTGGCATTATTTGATCTAGCCGGGAAAGCGTTGAAAACTCCGGTATATACTCTTTTAAATGGCAAATTCAGGGATAAAATTCCTATTGCGTCTGAAATAGGGATTGATGATCCTGATGCTATGGCCGAAAATGCACTAAGAGTATTAGATCTTGGGATACCGGTTATAAAAATTAAAGGTTCGCGTGAGTATGAAAAAGATATCCAAAGAATCAAAGTTGTACGTAAAGCTGTAGGTGATGATGTTAAATTGAGACTTGATCCAAATGCAGCCTGGCCCACGAGTGAGACCATCAGGGTGATGAAGGAGGTAGAAGATTGTAATTTGGAATTTTTGGAACAACCGGTGGATGGGAAAAATCTTGATGGAATGGCCTGGGTGAGGAAAAATATAAATATTCCTTTGATGGCAGATGAATCTATTTGGGATCATAACGATGTTGTCTCAATATTCGAGAAGAAGGCGGCGGACATAATCAATATTAAGATTGCTAAATCGTGCGGACTGCTGGGAGCAAAGAAAATTGAACACGTTTCTGATGCAACGGGAATGACATGTTTAACCGGAACGGAGATTGAACCGGGCATGTCAATTGCGGCAAAAATTCACCTTGCGGCTTCAATTAGAAATTTAGTACACGCATGTAAGTTTACGGAACTTTCTCTTATAAATGAAAGTCTTCTCCAACCAAAGATTGAGATTGAAGATGGTTACATTACAGTTCCGGATGGTGATGGTTTTGGATTCGATATAGATGAAGATTTACTCGAGAAGTATAGAGTGAATCTCCCTTGGTAACTGGATTTAATTCAATAGCAGGTTCGCCCGTTCACTTTTTGGAACTCCCACTGTCTGGAGGATGGAGGCGATCCTGCCCGGTTAATATTCTTTCTCTGGACGGCGCTAGCTGTCTTTCATTAACTCTTTTAGAGCCCAATCTGCAGCTCTTTTTAAGACATCTCTTGGAGATTCCATCTCGGCCGCTTTTTTCAAAAAAGAAATTTGTGACCTGTCTCCGCATTTTCCTAGAGACCGAAGAGCTTCTGCCTGTGCCACATAACTGTTTTCCTTATTGAATCGTTCTTTAAAAAAAGAGACATATTTTGAATCTTTTGTATCTCCCAGAATTTGTAATGCCGTTGTCCTGACTTTTGAATTTTTTTCTTGGCACACTTTTTTCAATAGTTCAATATTCGCATCCACCTCAAATTCGCTCAGAGCTTCGAGAGCACTTCTCCTCACAGCCCAGAAAGAATCATTTTGTATCCTTTCCCTCAATTCTTCAGCAACAAGAGTATCCCTTTTAAATTTCACTAATTCTGACGCTGCCCACATTTTGCCAATCAAATCATCATTTTTGAGTTGATAGAGAAGTTCATCCATTTTTTTATCGAATGTCCATTCTTTTAACAGATAATTTCCCTCGTCAAACCGTACCATTAGAGGTTTTTCATTCACTTCAAATTCAAACATTTCCTCTTTTTGTTTTATCCAGACTTTTTTTGATTCCTTTCCTTTTGAGGTGGTGATTCCAATAATTACAGGAATTTTATAGACAGGAATTCCCAAAGAAAAATCCTGAACCTGGGCAACTTGTAATAGGACTCTTTTTGTGTTTTCATTCCATTGATAACTGATTTCGAATTCTGGATGCCCCGGTTTATAGATG
Organism: Candidatus Aminicenantota bacterium; assembly: GCA_030612445.1. Lineage (GTDB taxonomy): Bacteria > Acidobacteriota > Aminicenantia > Aminicenantales > Aminicenantaceae > JAUVXM01. The sequence goes on along the minus strand of JAUWNW010000168.1, from coordinate 2,531 downwards.
AACTGCTCGAAGAACCAATCCATATTCTGCCCGGTCGATTCTTTGACCGCAACCATCATATCATGCGTATCCACCGGCTGAAACTCATGCTTATGCAAAAAATGTCGAATAGTCCGGAAAAAAGGCTTATCACGCAGAACAAATCGCAGCATATGAAGAACACAGGCTCCTTTAGGATAGGTATGCCTGTCGAAATTCTGCGCGGGATTCTCGTAGCGGTTGAACACAATAGGACGAATGTATCTCTCATGCGCTTCCCGCAAATAGGAATTCTTTTTACCTAAAAGCGCAAAAGCCCCTTCTTCTTCTCCCTTATCAAAACGGGTATAAAGATAATCCGAGTAGGTCCCAAAACTCTCATTCAGCCAGGTTTCCGACCATGTTCTCAGCGTAATAAGATCACCCCACCACTGGTGGGCTATCTCGTGGGCAATGGTTGTTTCCCAGGAAAAATCCTTGTCAGCTTTCTCGTCATAAATCACATTCTGGCCAAGGATAGTCGCTGAAGTTGCTTCTGCACCGCCACCCTGGGTCGGTGTCTCCACCTGATCGTATTTTGCCCAGGGGTATTCATAGCCGTATAGTTTATTGAAGAAATCGATCATATAAGGAGTTTTTTTGAATATCCGCCGGGCATTTTTCACGTCTTTTTCGTAAACCCAATAATTGATCGGCAGAGAACCGAGAGAATCTTCTATAACCACGAAAGGCGCTATGGCCACCATAGAAAGATAGGTCGAATGCGGCTTATCTTGATGCCAGTGATAAGTGACTGAATTGTCATCCTTATTTTCCTTTATGCTGACCAGCCTCCCATTTGAAAGGACTTTATTGGGTTTTTGTACAGTTGCGATCAACTCCATTGTCACTTTATCATGAGGATAATCGTAGCAGGGAAACCAGTGTCTGGCTTCATTAGGAAAAGAATCGGTCGAAATCATTTTGGGATTCCGGGGAGTTTCATCGCTGAAGAAAAATCCATACTTCGGATCTTTTGCATGATATTTTATGGTGAATATAACTTCTTCCTTATAGCTGTGAGCCCGGGAGAAATAGACAATGAGTTCGTGATCAGACTGGTTAAACTTGAGAGGCACATTCAGATGATCTAGAACTTCTGTGACAACGAGCTCTTTCGCATCGAGAACACATTCCATAAATTCATCACTCAAGGAATTCAAAGTCACTTTATTCTCTCCCCAAAATTCCTTCCGGTCCAGATCAAAAGTCAGTGTCAACCGATAATGCTGCACATCAAAATTATGGCTTCTTTCTACCTGAACAGGCCTTTTATATATATCTATTTCCTGGGCTAGTGGGATGACTGAACAAACGATCAGAATGATAATGACCAAGCTGATAATTTTCATTGATTTCTCCTCATAATATTATTTCTTTAGGAATTCCATTTTTTCCTTTAATTCCTCACACCGTTTACTCATGGCCGCAAGGATCTCCCTGTATTTGGGATCTGCTTCAAGATTAACCAGCTGATCCGGATCGGTCTCAAGGTCATGCAGAAATTCGTAGACCGGTTCCTGTTCGAAATAGTTTGCGTACACATACCGCTTTCCCCGCACCCCTTCCCATTTGGGAATTTCAGGGATATCCATCAGATGTTCGCAGAAGAAATCGTTCCGCCAGTCAGAGGCGTGTTTTCCCTGCAACAAAGGGGAAAGGCTGCGGCCCTGGTAGCGTGTCGGAATCTTGACTCCGGCGAGCTGAAGAATTGTGGCGGGAATATCAATATTGAGGGCCATCTCATCCCGCACAATTCCCCGATTCGTTTTTGGCAGTCTGGGATCATATACAATCAGCGGCACTCTGAGGGACTGCTCATAATGGGACCATTTTCCGGCAAAACCGCGATCGCCCATGTAATATCCATTGTCTGCTATGTAAATGATCACTGTATTGTCCGCTAGCCCCTGCTTCTCCAGTTCGTTACGGAGCCGGCCGATCACCCGGTCGATTCCGCTGAGCATGCGGAAATAGGCTTTCACGAGTTATAGGAAGTTGGTTTTTCTGTTGATGATGATATTCCCTCAATTTCATCAAACTTTCTCCTACTAAGCAACTACATCAACAATAATACCTAGGAAAAACATATACTTCAACAAGAAATCCGCAGGAAAGTAAGAATCTTTTAGAATGCACCTGTAAAAAGCCTTTATTGGCTAGACTTTGCCCTGAACTGATTATCAAGAACTCTTAATTTTCATATATATTCTAGCCTTTCTTCAGCTGCCAGGTTCGCTGAGCTTGAGGAGGCGGAGGACGTTCTGCCTTAATCGAACATGCTCTGGCAATGGCCCGAATGGAAAGCCCCGAATGTTTTAGCCTGAGAACTTCTTTGATTTTTCGCATGGAATATGTTCCGCGGAACATATTCCATGTAATGTGTCCATTCCAAATATGTGTCCATTCGGCTTGGATTGCCTGATTTTCCAGTGAAATCGCGATTTCTTGGCAACATAATTTTTACAAAGATTCAAGCCATTCAAGGAGCGTAGGATCATCTTGCCAGATTC
>JAUWNW010000097.1 GCA_030612445.1 Candidatus Aminicenantota bacterium | reverse complement strand
GTTAATATTTCCGTAACTCGCCTATGACCCGCCCCAGGACCCGCAGCTTCTTGACCGCGATCGGTTCAAATTCCGGGTTTTCCGGAACAAGGGATATATTTCCATTATCCAGCTTCAGCCTTTTCAAGGTGATGGAACCGTCATCCAAAAAAGCCACCACCATCTCCCCGGAATTGGCTGAGGAAGTCCGTTCCAGCAGAACCCGGTCGCCGTCATCGATATAAGCATCCACCATGCTCTTGCCCTCTACCTGCACACAAAAAACATTGCCTCTTTTACGCCCCACCATCCATTCCGGAACATCAACCGCATCGCCTGAGGTATCAAACACCTCTCTGGGATAGCCGGCCGGGACAAATCCGAGCAGAGGCACTTTGACCCGGGCTTCTCCGGAACCAGGCCTGCCCATGAGTTTGACTTCCCCATCCTTCCTGGTCACATATCCTTTTTTCTCCAGGCTAAGAATATGTTTATAAACAGCCGAAGGGCTGGCAATGTAGAGGATTTTTCCAAGTTTCCGGATGGTTGGGGAATATCCATGTGCAAAAATGAAGTCCCCGAGCGCCTCTAAAACCTTTTTTTGCCTTGCAGTCAATTCGGTTCTCAGTTTGTTTACCATTTTGTTCACCTTTTATAAAATACCCTTGATCGCCTCACTTGTCAAGTATTTTTTTCGCTTTACTAACCTGAATTTCATTTTTTATTTACAGCATGTCATTATGTCAGTATAATCTTGCCAATGAAACAAGGCAGCAAGGAGACAATAAATGAAAAATAAAGGTTATCGTTCCCTGGAAATCAAAGACAAAGTCACCCGGAGAGAATTCTTAAAACTCAGCAGTGGACTCGGTTCAGTGGTCGGAGTGGGTTTGCTCCTGGGCACACCGCCGGTCTGGAGCTCCAAAAATGGGCTCGCTTCTCAAGAAAATCAAACAAAGACCAACATAAAGGATGTTTTATCGGTTACCAGGACTAAAACCTCTCTACCGGGCCCATTTCCCGCCCGGGTCATAGAAGTCCACGACCCGGAAGCTATGGCTGAAGACAAGCCGGCCCCATAAACCTTTATTTTTTAATGTCTGTACAGAAGTTCATGCTTTCCCGGTCATTCGTGACAAACTGGTGCTCAACATAACAGACGGGCTTCGCGCCCAGTATGACGGGGGGCCTGGGCCGGCTGCTAAATTCTGTTTCCTGTATAACCGTTTATTTTTTGCTACAGACCCTTTTGCCCTGGATATGACCTGCCACAACTTGATCGTACAAAAAAGAAAAACTATGGATGCAAAAACCAACCTGCATCCCAAATATACAGAATACCTCCACACCGGGGAAAAATATGGGCTGGGAATCGCTGACCCTCATAAAATCAAACACATTAAAGCATAAAATCCCCAGCCGGGAAAAATGATAAAAACCAAAAACTTAGCTGTATTTATTCTATGCCTGGCCTTTCCCCTGCAGATTCCGGCCCTGCAGGTATGCCTCCCTGAAGACGGCTTTCTCCCGGGGTGGGAAAAAGAGGAAAAGATAATCCGGTTTAGTCCTGAAAATCTCTTTAATTATATTAATGGCGGCTCAGAATTATTCCTGGAATTCGGTTTTAAAGAGCTTCTCGTCCAAAATTACAGGAAAGCAGAGCAGGAGATCGGAATCGACATATATAAAATGGAAAACCCTGAAGCAGCCCTGGGTATTTATCTTATGAAATGCGGGAAAGAAACTCCCCTGCCTGAAATTGCCGCCCGTAATTCTTTTGACATCCATCAATGTGCGGTTGTAAAAAGCGACTATTTTGTCTTAGTCAACAACTTTAAAGGCAATAAGGCCTTAATACCGGTAATGGTAAAAGTACTGCAGACCCTATTAAATTCCATCTCTGAGATAAAAACAGAAACGGTTCTGGCCTTTTTGCCGGAAAAAGGCTTGATCAGAGGCTCGGAAAAAATTATCAGAGGGCCTTTTGCCCTGCAGGCGATATTCACCTTTGGCCAAGGAGATATCCTCAACCTGGGCGGCAAAATCTTCGGAGCTGTCGCAGATTATCAAAACAGTCAAAACAACACATATACCCGGATCCTGATTCCCTACCCGGATAAGGAAACTGCCAGCGAAACTTATAAATATCTAAGATCAAATCTGGACCCGTATTTGAAAATTGAGGAAACAAGTGAGAACGCCTTCTCATTTAAAGATTATAAGGGAGAATACGGACTCGTTCAGCTGACAGGCAGCCAGCTTAATATCAAGATCCTATTAAAGCTTCCAGCATCTTGGGTATGGTGAAGACTATCTGGCGGTGAAGGGTGCGCAGGATAAGCTTCTCCCGCATCCACTCTGCCTGTGCGTGACAGCACGCAGACAGGTCACCCCATTCCTCCCGGCGCTTGCATAACAAGATGGGCAGAAGCCGCGCATTTATACAGGAAAAGCTTAATGACCTTGATGTTGAATATTATGAATCAGAATAATCCGGCGGACCATTTTACAGAATTGGGAAATCATACTTATTTATCATCTGGGACAATAACTTGAGCCTTGGGGACAATCGCTTTTCTTTAAAGCGATTGTCCCCAAGCGGATATGAGGATTGCAGAATAATTAAGTATGATGTCCCTCTAATAGGCTAGTATCGTCGGCGGACGCGGGGTCCTCCATTGACTGCTTTGGCATCCAAAGCCCACATGCCGCGGCCGTGAGTGGCGATGACAATGACATTTTCCTTTGGATGGATGACCAGATCCTGAACATAGGCTGTGGGCAAGTTGCTGCCCAGCACATCCCATTTCTTGCCACCATCTTTGGTGACATAAACCCCAACATCGGTTCCGACATACAAAATATTCCGGTTGATCGGATCCTCAACAATGACATTAACCGGTCCGAGTTTGATATTGCCGGCAATACTTTGCCAGGTTTCACCAAAATCGGTTGATTTCCAGATATAAGGGGCAAAGTCATCATCCCGTTTGCCGTTTTGGGTCATGTACACCGTGCTCTGGGCATAACGGGAAGCGGCGATCCGACTGACCCATTTGCGGTAGGGCAGGCCTTTCATGATTTCCTTCCATGATTTGCCACCATCCTTGGTGATATGGACCTTGCCGTCGTCCGTGCCGCAGTAGATAAGGTTGGCGTTTTGGGGAGATTCGGAGATAGTAAAGATGGTTTGATAGGGAATATCGCCCAATTCCTCTTTGATGTTATAGCTCATATTCGGGCTGATCCGTTCCCAGACATCTCCCTGGAACCGGGAGCGGTAGAGATACTGGAGTCCAAGATATACGGTGTCCGGATGATGGGGAGAGAGAATAATAGGCGCCAGCCATTGGCCGCGAAGATACTCCAGGCCTTTTTCCTCAGGAGGAAATATATTCTTTGACTGTTCCTGGCTCAGCTTGCTGAGATCGGCACGTGTGATGTGGCCGTAAAATCCGGCGGAATAGACAAGTTCGGGATTCCGGGGATCAATGGCATGAGTGGAGCCTTCCCCACCCGGGGCTCTTTCCCATTCGACAGCAGCAAAGCCACTGCCTCTTCTGGTTATAACCCCCCTGAAACTACCGTGATCTTGCATGGAACCATAGACACGGAAGGGAGTGTCCAGGTCAAAAGAGACATTAAAAAACTGACAAACAGGTAAGTTGTTCGAGAACTGCCGCCAGGTTTTTCCTTTATCATAGGATATGACGATGCCGCCGTCATTTACATTAATGATGTAATTGGAATTATCCGGATCGATCCACATGCCGTGATGGTCACCATGCATGCCGCTCAGCCGCTTAAAAGTTTTGCCGCCGTCATTGGAAACGCTGAGAGGAACGCCCATGATATAGACTGTTTCCGGGTCATTAGGATCGACCCGGATCTGGCCGAATACCCAGCCGAAGGTACCGGAATGGCGCATCATGTACTGCAGTAGTTTTTCAGACAAACCGCTGACTTGAGTCCAGCTTTCTCCCTTGTCGTTCGACCGGTAGACGGTCGCTCCTTTTATAATGGCCTTCAGGTTCCGGGTATAGGAATCCGCCTTTTCCTCTGCTGTGAGCTCTCGCGCAACTTCATAATTATCGACTAAGGCATAAAGCACATTGGGTTGAGACAGACAGATATCGAGCCCGATCCGGCCGCGAAATTTGGCCTCGGGCAGTCCATTATTGATCGGCTTCCAGCTGACGCCGCCGTCCGTGGTTTTATAGACGCCGCTTTGCATGTAGCCGGGCATAACCCGGGGATCATTCCATTTAGGACGAATCCGTGACCAAGCCGTTGCGTACAGGGTTTCGGTATCGTCCGGATCCATCGCCAGGTCGAAAGCGCCAGTTTTTTCGTCAATATAAAGGATATTGACCCATGTTTTACCGCCGTCGGTGGTTTTAAACAAACCCCGCTCTTTATTGTCAGTCCATTCATGACCGCCCGCAGCGACATAAACGATGTCGGGATTGGTTGGGTGAACAACAATCCGCCCGATCGTTAAAGTGCCGGCCAGCCCCATGTGCTGCCAGGTCTTCCCGGCGTCTATCGATTTGTAGATGCCGGCGCCGTGCTGGGAACTGCGGAAGATATTGGCCTCACCTGATCCGACCCAGATGATGTCCTGGTTAGAGGGAGCTAGCGCCATATCTCCGATCGAAGCCGTGGCTTCATGTTCAAAAATGGGTTCCCAAGTCGTCCCCTCATTGACGGTTTTCCAGACACCGCCTGACGCTGTGGCTACATAGATCGTATAATTCTCCCCCTTGGGTCTCACGGCGGCGATGTCTGTACAGCGGCCGCTGACATTGGTCGGACCGATATGCGACCATTCCTGATTTTTAAAAGGTGAATTTTTCGCCAGCTCCTGATGCGCGGCAAACCAATCAAGACGAAGCTTGGAATCTGTGTTCTTGATGATCTCCTTTTTTTTCGCTTTTTTGGCCTGCACCGGTGCATTAAAAAATGCGACCAAAAAAACACCCACCATTATGACAATGGCTGTTCTTAAGATAGATTTGCGATTCATAAGGCCTCCTGTTATTTGGATATAAATTTACAAGCATTAAAAGTATCACTATTAAGACGCTGAGTAAATACCCTTTCTTCCTTTTTTCCCCCTTTTTCTTACTTGCGGGGGAGAAACTCCCCTGCCTGAAATTGCGGCGCTTAATTCTTTTGACAGGCAGCCATCTGAATATCAAAATCCTATTAAAGCTTCCAGCCTCCAGCGACCACCAGGTTATTTCCGGTTATATATCCGGCCTGCAAAGATGAGAGGAAGACAACTGCTTGAGATACATCTGTGAATTTTCCCAACCGGCCGGAAGGAACATCATTGTGTTTGGGAAGGACTCCGCCCTCAACCAATCCCGGAGAAACCATATTGACTGTAATCCCTGAGGAAGCTTCGGCTGCTGCAATAGTGCGGGTTAAGATCAAAAGACCGGTTTTGGCAACAGCGTAAGGAGTAATGGTAGGGAATGCTGTAAGCTGTTCCACCCGGCTGTAACCAAGATTTATAATTCTTCCCCAACATCTTTTCCTCATACCAGGAAGAACTGATTTTAGGCAAAACAAAGCACTTAAAAGGTTTCCCTGAAAAACCTCCTTCCATTCTTCTGAGGTTACTTCTTCCCAAGGTTTGACAAGGATAGAGCCAAAATTATTTACCAAAATATCGACTTTACCAAAATATTTTTTTACATCTGCAATAAGGTTTACAGCTTCTCTCTCACAGGTAAGGTCCGCCCTGAAAGCATTGCTTTTTTTCCCTTTCTTTTTTATTTCAGCAGCAACTTCTTCTGCAGCTTTAGAATTTTTATTAAAATGAACCGCTACTCCACTTACTTTATCTGCCAGGCTGAGAGCAATATCCCGGCCGATTCCCCGGGTGCTTCCAGTCACTAAGGCAATCTTATCTGGGTTATTCATAAGAAATGTCGATGTTTATTATAAGCTTTGCCAAATCAGTATTTTACCCTAATTACTATATAGACTCAATTGAGCATTTCGTTTTTGATGTTATCTTTATTTATTATCTACATTTCTTCCTCTACGAGCGAGCCGATCTTACCCCATCTGCTTCGTTGCAGCGGATTCGCGGTAAAGGACCACAGCTTCATCCCCTGCTCCTCTCATCGACGGCAATCTCGACTCGTGAATACCCAGATCAATCTGGGTTATTCATAAGAAATGTCGATGTTTATGATACTTAGAAAATGGAAAATAGTAAATGGATAATTGCGGGATTATGGATTAGGGATTAGGTTTATATTTTGGGTTCCGCGTCCTCAGCTTTATCAATGTTAGAGTTGACATGAAGACTCAGTCAATTATAATCCTTTCATGATAAATTATATGCCAACGGTTCTAAAATGACAGAAACGCAAACAAAGATCCTGGTAACCGGAGCAGCCGGTCAGATCGGCTCGGAATTGACCCCTCTTCTGAGAAAAAAATTTGGGCCTGAGAATGTCCTGGCAACTGATATTAAAACTGATATTCCTTCAGTTTTAAATGATTCCGGCCCCTATGAAAAATTGGATGTAACCAACTCCGCTCGCTTAAAAGAGATCATAAAAAAATATCAAATCAATACTATTTATCACATGTCCGCAATTTTATCAGCGACAGGAGAAAAAAACCCCCAGCTTGCCTGGAATGTCAATATAAGCGGCACCCATAATATTTTAGAAGCTTCCAGAGAGCTCAATGTCAAAAAAATCTTTGTTCCCAGTTCCATTGCCGTTTTCGGACCGGAAACACCAAAAGAGCTTACTCCTCAGGAGACAGTATTAAAACCAAAAACCATGTATGGAGTTACAAAGGTAGCAGGAGAGCTTCTATGTGATTATTATGTCCAGCACTACAACCTTGATATACGCGGCTGCCGCTATCCCGGCATCATAAGTTATGAGACCCTCCCGGGAGGAGGAACAACAGATTATGCAGTTGCGATTTTCTATGCTGCAGTCAAATATAAAAAATATACCTGCTTTGTCAATAAAAACACAATGCTTCCCATGATGTATATGCCAGATTGTCTAAAAGCGACTATCGATATTATGGAAGCCGACTTTTCCCGGCTTGAACATCATTCTGATTTTAACATCGCAGGCATGAGCTTTAAGGTAGAAGAGCTTGCAGCTGAGATCAAAAAACACATACCAGAGTTTACTATCGATTATAAGCCGGATTATCGTCAGAAAATTGCTGATTCCTGGCCTAAATCCGTAAATGACTCTGCCGCGCGTAAAGAATGGGATTGGAAACCCGCCTATGATTTAGCCTCAATGACAAAAGATATGCTCGCTGTGTTGCAAAAACGCCATGCAGCCGGAAAGCTAAATTATCTTTAAAGCCCGTATTGAGCAATGATCTCCTGCTTGCTTTTACCGAGGACATTATATTTTTTTCCCACTTTAAGGAAAGCTTCCAGAGCTTTATCCAAGTGTTCGATCTCATGTCCAGCCGAGATCTGAGTCCGGATGCGCGCCTTTCCATTAGGAACCACTGGAAAGAAAAATCCAATCGCATAAACACCTTCCTCATAAAGGTCCCGGGAAATATTCTGAGCAAGCCCGGCATTAAAAAGCATAACCGGGACAATGGGAGTATCTCCTTCCTTGAGCACAAAACCTGCCTCAGTTAAGCCCTTCCTCCAGTACTCAGCATTCTTCTCGAGCTTATCCCGGCGCTCTGTACTTTGAGAAAGAATATCAAGGACTTTTAAAACTCCTGATACTACTACCGGAGCGATCGTATTAGAGAAAAGATAGGGACGGGCTTTCTGCCTGCACATCTCAACTATCTCCTTTCTCCCGGAAACACAACCACCGGAAGCTCCGCCTAAGGCCTTGCCAAAAGTAGTGGTGATGATATCTATCTTACCCAATACTCCGTATTTTTCATGAGTGCCTCTTCCGGTTTTCCCAATGAAACCGCTGGAATGGGAATCATCCACAAACAGCATCGCATCATATTTTTTACAGAGGCCGGCCATCTCATCCAGTTTAGCCGTATCTCCATCCATGGAGAAAACTCCATCTGTAATAACAACTTTTAATCTTTTATCTGCATGTAACTGCAGTTTTTTCTCAAGGTGCCCCATATTAGAGTGCTTAAATGTATCATGTTGAGCACTGCAGAGCCTGATCCCATCAATAATCGAAGCATGAACCAAGCGGTCAGATATCATCACGTCTTCCTCGCTTAAAATAGCTTCAAAAACTCCGGTATTTGCATCCATACAGGAAGGAAAAAGGATAGTGTCCTCTGTTCCCAGGAATTCCGTGACCTTCCGCTCCAGCTTACGATGTATATCCTGAGTCCCGCAAATAAAACGTACAGAAGACATTCCGTATCCACGGGAGTCCAATCCCTCGTGAGCAGCCTTTATAACCTCGGGATGACTTGAGAGCCCCAGATAATTATTCGAACACATATTGATTACTTTTTTAAGTTCGGTACCTTTTGGAAATTCAACTTCAATATCAGCAGCCTGGGAAGAATGGATAAACCTTTCCTCTTTGAATATTCCTTTATCCTCAATATCCTTTAATTGTTCCTTGTATATCCCTTTGACTTTATTACTATAACTCATGTTGTTGCTCCTGCTTAAATTAAGCTTTCACAAATTCCTTAACAAGTTCATAGATCTTGTCAACACTATCAAATGCTTCCGGAGTGGCTTTGTCATCCGGGATAGAGATTTTGTATTTGCTCTCGAGAAACCTTTTTAAAGAAACCATGGAAAAAGAATCTACAATACCCCCGGAAATAAGCGGAGTATCATAAGTAAGCTCCTCATCCTCGTCTTCAAGATACTCTTCAATCACATATTCTAAAACGGTTTTTTTAATGTCTTCCATTTCTCACTCCTTTTAGATAAATTTAAAGCCAAAAGACAGCACTATTTTATGCTTAATCACTCCTCATCTTCAAGGGTTGAAGTATCTCCGATCTCCTCTCCCCATTCTTTTGCATGCAGCAGCCTCCGCATTATCTTTCCGCTCCGTGTTTTAGGAAGAGAGTCCACATACTCGGTTTCCTGGGGCATAGCCAGAGGTGAAAGTTTTTTGCGAATAAAATTCATAATTTTTAATTCCAGCTCTTCAGAAGGTTCGAACCCAGGCTTTATAACAACAAATGCTTTTACTACTTCCATATTAACTTCATCCGGTTTGGCGACGACAGCGGATTCGGCAACAGCCTCATGCTCAAGCAAGGCAGACTCTACTTCAAAAGGACTCACTAAATGCCCTCCTGTATTGATGACATCATCATCTCTGCCTACAAACCAATAATACCCCTCCTTATCGATGCTGGCCCGGTCTCCGGACAGGTACCAATCATTGACAAATTTTGCCTTAAAAGTATCCTCATTATTCCAATATGTTCTCATCATAGAGGGCCATCCGGGCTTAAAAGCGATCAGCCCGATCTTTCCTGGTTCTCCAACCGGTTCAAAACTCTTAGGATCAAGCACTGTTGCCGTTATACCGGGAAAAGGTTTCCCCATTGACCCGGGCTTTACCTTCATACCGGGAAAATTAGTCAGCATTATAGCCCCGGTCTCAGTCTGCCAGTAAGTATCCAGGAAGTGCTTCCCAAAGACTTTCTTCGACCAGATAACCGCCTCAGAATTCAGAGGCTCCCCCACACTGGCCAGATGACGCAGGGGAGAAAGGTCATACTTTGTAATCACTTCATCTCCAGCTTTCATCAGAGAACGGATCGCGGTCGGGGCTGAATACCAGACTGTAACTTTGTGTTTTTCCATAAATTTGTACCAAGCCTCTGCTGAAAAGCCGGTGTCCAGTACACATTGAGTGACCCCAAGGCTCCAGGGCCCGATAATCCCATATGAAGTTCCTGTTACCCAACCCGGATCAGCTGTGCACCAGTAGATATCATTATCCTTAAGGTCAAGCACCCATTTGGTAGTCAAATATTGCCCGATGAGGGAATAATGTACATGTTTTACTCCTTTTGGCTGGCCGGTGGTGCCGGAAGTATAGTGCAGAACAGACGGAGATTCGGCTTTTGTAGGAAAAATCTCAAGCTCCTCGACTGGAGTCTCCTCTTTTAGAGAAAAAATCATCTCCCCCTCGCGCAAAGGTTTTTTTCCATCATGATCCACAATAATAGTATGTTTCAAATGAGGAAGTTTGTCTTTGATCTTTCTGACTTTGGCCACATGTTTTCGCTGAGTGATAATAACCGTTGTTTCAGCGTTTTCCAGCCGCACATGAAGTGATTCATCTCCAAAAGCAGAAAAAAGCGGTTGAGCGATAGCTCCAATTTTTAATATCCCTATAAAACCAAGATATAGTTCAGGGATCTTATCAAGAAAAAGACATACCCTGTCTTCATTCTTGACTCCAATTTTTTTCAGGAAAGCGCCTATGGTATTACTGGCCAGGCGGACATCATTGAAAGTATAACTGCTTTTCTTTTCTCCAAGTCCTTCCCAGATCAAAGCCGGTTTATTTGCTTTTCCCATCTGACAGATCCTGTCAGAGCAATACCACCCTATATTTAAAACATCTCCCTCTTTGTAGCCGAGCTCTTTTTCAGATATCGACCAATTAAAATCTTTTACTCTTTTTTCATAAGAACCAATATTTGACATTCTCTGCTCCTCTTTTATTTTTCCAGGGTTACAATCGAAGTTGCTAAATCTTTTATATGTGACAAGGAGACATAAATATGTTTTATGCCTTTCTTTGCCATAAGCTGTTTTGCTTTCCCATGCACAACTATTTCAGGCTTACCCAACTTATCATTGATAATTTCTACATCCCTAAAAGTCAATCCGCCTCTCCATCCCCTTCCCATAGCTTTAAAAAATGCTTCTTTCGCGGCAAAGCGCCCCGCATAATTCTGGGATTTATTCTTCTTTTTTTCACAATACGCAATTTCTCTTGAAGTATATATTCTTTCTTTAAACCTATTTCCTTTTGAAATCTGCCTTTTTATCCTATCGACCTCGATAATATCAATACCTAATCCAAAAATCATACATTTCCTCACTTTTCGAAAGTACAATTATAACAAAGATAACCCGATTCAGTAAACTTTTACTAGCCTTAACTATTCATAAAAATTGCCGCTGCTGTCTTCATAAAAACAAAAACTAATTTTTTCATCGGCACTTTTTACCTTTCAGGCGAGCCGATCTTACCACATCTACTTCGTTGCAGCGGATTCGCGGTGAAAGATGAAATTCAGGTGTGACTTGGGCTCCCTTCAGCCACATCAGAATTTCATTAAATGTAAGAATTTTAACTAACATTTCAAATTTTACTGCCTTTCCTGAAGTTCCTGTTTTTCCTGTTTTCTCTGCTTTTTCGTATCTGCGGCAACCTCGACTCGTGCATAGTCCAGGTTATTTGTCAATTTTTTCCATTGTTATCCCAGTATAACCAAAGAAAATGGAAATCAAGGGAACCAAAAGATTAAGATAGGCATAAGGAAGATAGGCAAAAGGGCTCACCATTAATGTCGCCCCCATAAACGCCCCGCAGCTGTTCCAGGGAATAAGCGGGGAGGTCAAAGTTCCCGAGTTTTCCAGAACCCGCGAGAGGTTTTTTGGATGCAGGCCTTTTGCCTCAAAAGC
>JAUWNW010000093.1 GCA_030612445.1 Candidatus Aminicenantota bacterium | reverse complement strand
GAAAAAATTAAAAAAGAAGTAATCAAGGAAGGAAAGCTGAATCCTGCTTATATTCCAATACTACAGAATATTTCTCCAGGTGAAATACAGCATTGCGAAAATGCTCAAAACTTTTCTAAAAAACTTGTTACTGACTGGTTAAGTAAATATAAATTCAAATACTGGGATAAGCATACCAGCACAAGTGAACCAGTAACTGATAAGGAAAAAAAGAAGCGAGCTAATGCAATAGCCGCTATTTTATGTCGACAATCAAAATGGCTAACTCATGGACGATCAATAAAGATTGACGATTTTAAAGAATTGCATTTGAAGATCACTGACTTCAGTGCTCAAAACGAATTAAATGAAGCTATTTTGAGGTATTATACGCTATTAAGAATGAGCTTCGAAACAAATATTTACAAAATATTTGAAACCACAGAATCTCAAATTTATAGATTTGCTGTAGCACCTGGCCAAAGGCCACCACAAGGTAAGCCAAGAGAGGTTGCAGAAATTAATTTTGAATGTCCGAAGTGTAAAGAAAAATTTCTGATTCAGGCCAATTTTGTAAAAAACATCCCTTTGAGAAAAGACCGTATCCCGTATCCTATAGATAAAGATAATGACGTTTTCAAATGTCCCAACTGCGGTGCTGAGAGTAATATAAGCAACATTCGGCTTCAGATTGAAGCGCAGTCTGGCAAAAAAATCGTCAAATAGAGGAGGCAAACGATGAAAAAAAAATATAACTTTGACATAGTTTTTAGAAAATTAGAAGAAGTGAGAGAAGAGCAAAGCCAAATCGAAGACTCGGATTTCATTATCAGCAAAGAAATTCATGCACAGATCAGAGAACTAAAGGAATATTATGACGATTCACTACAAGAGATAGAAACATATACTCGGTCTTAGTACAAACTAAGCATTTACTTCATTGCTTGCTTTTCTTCTCAAGTTTCATTTCATACAGCATTTGGCTATGACACATAACAAATGCATTAACCTGACCGCAGGGACTGTGCGGTTTTTCAAGTTTTTTACCCGCATCAAGTTTGTTGGTTTTTCAAAATTTTTGCTCTGCAAAACTGCGGCAGGTTATGCAAGGCGTTAATAAAAGAAGCAGATAGGCAGTATGCATTTAGTGGATGGATATAATCAGCCTCGTCAGGATAATTGACAAGAAGAAGCCAATCTTTCCCCTCCTCAGCCTGATATGTTCCCTGGCTGTGTCCATGCCCGCTCTTAACTAACCTGAATTATTTATCAGATAAGAATTCCATCCTCCCAGCCCAGCTTTATCAGTTCTATTTTGGCAGGGTCGGCAACTCCTAATCCATGTCTAGTTTCTGCCAAGCGGATATGTTTGGCTGGGGTCTTCATGGGAACATCTTCTCCAAAATATTCTTTACGTTTAGCCTCGATTATCCGCAGCCCGGTCGAGTCAGCAGCCACCGGGTCTTTACTTACGATCAGGCCTTTGTATTCCCAGATATATTTATCCGCATAACTGTGGGGGCCTACTGTATGGAACTGTGGATTTAGCATTACTAAAATGTTTAACTTAGTTTTGTCTTTCAAGTTAAGATCTTTCCATATAGTTGCCAGATCGGCACAGGAATCTCCGTGGTACTCAAAAGCCTTAGGAACAAACATGATATAGTTTTTAATACAGCTTCCCATCCCTGACCAGTGATGGGTCCGGGCCGGACGTGCATTTATAAGAGCAGTAGCTTTCTTGAAAATAGGGTTTTTCCTTACACCACGGTCATCGATTCCGATATTATTCTCAGCCACACCGGCATCTAAAATGCGCTTTTTAATGGCATTTTCGACTTCAAAAGTTGTAGGAAGGTAACGCATAATATTGGTCTTTATTCCAACAATATCATTAGGGCTTATCAATGTCTTCCAGGCTTTTGTCACATCTTTCTCTCCCACTAAAGTTGTTACTGCTTCATCCAGCATCCTCTGAACAATTTCTGCATCAGGTTTTTTAAAAGAGAGAAGAGCATTCTCATCTCTTATAAGTACTACTTTTGATTTTTGGAGCGGTTTTTCTGCAGCAGGGATCTTAAGGCTCCCTGCTACTGCTCCCATAACCGGAGTCACTGCTGCTACTTTTAAAAAATCACGCCGAGTTAAGGTTTTCTTTTTCATATTTTCCTCTCCTTAGGCTACTTATGAACAGCAAACAGCATCTTTTTAGCAGCCCCTTTAGAAGGAGCGTCAAAAACAATCGTCAAAAGGATTTGCTTGATTTTAACTGCTGTCCATTTAGCATTCTCAGTCTGCAGGATGCCCTCTTCTAAGGCTTCCGGCATATAAACATTTAAAAAATTATTATATGCTTTAACCGCATTTTCCTTGTTAGGATAATTGACAAGAAGAAGCCAATGTTTCCCATTCTCAGTCTGATATGTTCCCAGGACTGCATCCGTATTTTCAGCAAGATTTAGAATATTATCATCCGCTAAAAAAAAGTGGTAGTTTAATATCAGATGATTATAAAAATAGCGAATACTGTTTTTTTTCAGGTTTTCCTCCGGCAGAAGCTCTATTATACTTGGAAGTTGGCCATCTTCATTGATGGAAGAAGCGACCTTTTTCCCCATAGCCAAAACAGCCGCCTTTGACTCATTCGTTTCCTCCTCAGCAAATAGAGAAACAAAATACCTGCCTTTCCAGATTTGAAGCAGCCCCCCGCTGTACAGAGAACCCTGCCCAATTCCTACCTTTTCACCTTCGAGATTGTGGGTAAAAATACCAAAAGCATTTTTAGCCTCTCCCATATCAAACAGGTCGGCAATGATCTGCGGATATCCCTCTCTGGTAAAATTTCGCGCCTGAAGTTTTTTATAATTATAAGCCCGGTATATCTCACCCGCTCCATTGATATAATCAAAAATCGTTTCCTCAGTATAAATCTTGTCTGCTCCCTGTGACTTCCATTCATTGACCTCATGCGGCATCAAGGTGCCAAGGTCGATATCCCCTGCCTTCCTGTTTTTACACATCTGAGCCATACCTCCAGCAATAAGTAAAAAAATGACTCCCCATATTTTAGTTTTCATTTATATCGATTCTATCAGAATTGCCCAAATTACTCAAAAAATAATTCCCAGGGAAAGCTTAAAAAAAGATGAAATTCAGGTGTGGCTTGTGCTCACTTCAGCCACATCAGAATTTCATTAGATTTAAGACTTTTAACTAAAATTTAACTGTTTTACCATTTACCATTTACCATTTACCATTTTCTGTTTTTCCTGGTGTTCCTTCCTGTTTTTCCTGCTTTTCCTGCTTTTCCGTATCTGCGGCAACCTCGACCCTTTTTGCTCATTATGTTGACTCTTCCCTGTTTCCCGGTGCTTGATTGACTCCTGATAAAGGAACAGATTATAATGGTAGACCAAGTTCGTAGTGGATAAAAATGTACTTTCTCAAGAAACACAGACGCGGAATCAAGAACAAATATCGACGCGGAATCCCTGTCTTGGAAGCTGCACACAAGGACCTTTTGCTTTTTCTTAAGGAAGTGCGGTTTTACTTTCGTAACAATGGCAGGCACAGAACAATGTTGGTTTATCCCCACTTCCCCAGCCGGGGTTCCACTATCTACAAGCTGGCTGGACACTTACAGTTTAATGTCACCAATAGGCTTTCGCGTGAATATAAGCTGGCTATCTACTGGGAATACCTGACTTTTAGAGAAGAATATCGCGAGTGTGAGGCTCTTGCGGAAAAAGGACACATAAGGGTGATCAATCTCCACAGCCGCAACATCGGCAAAAAATACATCAATCAAATGTTCAGGGATGTTTTTGGCTATTCGATCAGCATCGACCCCCTGTCTTTCAAGGGGGAATGTGTGCGGAAAAGCGACATCAACGCCAAGCACGATGGCACAATCATCCAGTGTCCTATTGATCATGCAGAAGAGGGATGCGTTTATCAAAAGCTAGTGGACAACTCCTGGGGAGATTATTCTGTTGTGGATTTCCGGCTCATAGTTATCAAGACTGTCCTCCCTTATCTCTTCCTTAAGTTTAGAAAACGCAGTGTACGGTTTAAAAATATTTCGGAAAACCCCAGGCTGGCCCTCACATCCAAGTTCCTCAGGCCGGAAGAGATTGAAAATATCAACCTCTTCGTTCAACATATCCAGCTTGAGTACGGCGAATTGGATGTACTCAGGGATAACGGTGATGGAAAGATCTACATCGTCGATGTTAACAACACACCTCAAGGACCACCCAAACATACAAAAAGATCGGATAACAAGAAGATTTTCCGCATCATGAAGGAGGCCTTCGTCACCAATTTTCTTTCAGAACAAGAAGCATAAATTTGATCATCTCCCGCACTGATTTTTTGGTTTTAATCTGAGAGATGTGAAAAATAATTTGTTTGCGGATATGTTTTTTCTATGTATTATTATTTATGATGCAGCGGCTTTCCATAACAGGTATTCAGGGCAAGCTCACACTCGTCATGGCTCCCTTTATTATCTTTGGACTTGCATCAGGTATCTACATGCATCATAATAAAAGGAAAGGAATGATTTTTCCCTTTATTCACAGCTTGAATAAACATGTGGTATTAATTATAACTATAAGTCAAATTATCAGTAGCATGTGGGTTTACAGAGCATTCGTATGATGAGGCTGAATAGCTATCATAAATAATAGAAAGAGTGAATGCTATCTTTTTTGAGGAAAGGAGGAAAATAATGGAGAAACAAGCATTGGTTGATATGTTAAATAGGGATATTGCTGATGAACATGCAGCCATCATACGCTATCTTGTGCATGGGTATATGGAAGGGGAAGATACACCCCTTGGTTCAAGCCTCATCTCTATCTGCAGGGAGGAGATGTGGCATATGAACTGGCTGGGGATGATCATAGGAGAGTTAGAAGGAGAGCCTAATTTCACGCCGGCGCCTTACCCCTATGACCCAACCAGCAGGGGCACTATGCTCAAATCATATGTTGAATATGAGGAGAAATTGATACCTCATTACAATAGAGAAATGGACAAGATAAATAATCCCCATATCAAGCGAGTTCTCCAGAGAGAGTCCTGGGAATCTGCCATACATGCCAGGAAGTTTCAAAGGAAACTGGATAAATTAAGCCCTGAAGAGTCAGCGGAACTTCCAGGAGAAGAAAGTGAATTACCAAAAGAATTCTTGGATATATTGCAATCAGAGGTGACCAGTAAATATACCGAGATTCTACAGCAACTCCGTAGTTCCTGGCTCTTCCAAAAAGATAAAAATATGGGCTGGAAGATCATGGACCAGGCCATGGAAAAGATGAAGCAGCTGGCCCACTTTGCCGAACCAATTGCAGAGAGTGGCGTTTCACCTAAATTTAAACCTGGACAGATTGAGAAAAATCAGGCCATTGGGATAGCCCTGAAAAAGGCATTAGAGGATGTCCAAGCTGACTGGAATCGGCATATAATATTGAAAGAGGATTCTGAGCTCAAGAAGCATTCGGGTCTCATCATTAACCTGGATCTCACAATAAAGCAGGAGGAGTATCAAGCCGGAGAGCTTAAAGGCTGGAACAATGATAGATAAATATCCTAACTATTCACAGCTCGGTTTTCAATGGTTCAGGAATATTTGCCTGATTATTTTAGCCTTACTCTTTGTATCATGTGCTTCCGGAGAAGAAGAGACATTCAGGATCAAATCAAACTACTTAAAAGCGGAACATATGATCCCAATGCGGGATGGAGTCAAGCTATACACCCAGGTTTATACACCCCGGGATAAAAGCCAGGAATATCCGATCATGCTTTTTCGAACACCTTATTCCATCGGATCCTATCAGAAAAATGAATACAGGCGAACATTAGGGCCTAACAACTCCTTTGCAAAAGAAACCTTTATTTTTGTCTACCAGGATGTAAGGGGAAAATTTAAATCAGAAGGAAATTTTACAGTTATGAGACCCCACAAGCCGGATAAAAACGGAGTTCAGGACACTGATGAAAGCAGCGACACCTATGACACTATCGCATGGATATTAAAAAACATTCCGGGCCATAATGACCGCGTTGGCCAGTGGGGCATCTCTTACCCGGCCTGGCAGACAGTAATGGGGATGATCGATGCCCATCCAGCCCTTAAAGCTTCCTCCCCCCAAGCGTCTCCCTCTGACATGTGGCTCGGAGACGATTTCCATCACAACGGAGCATTCCGCCTCATGTACACCTTCGGGTGGCTGTCCTCAAACGCCCAGGCTCGCTCAGGGCCTTCGGAAGACCGGGATTGGAGATTCGACTATGGGACGCCTGACGGATATAAGTTCTTTTTAGACCTCGGGCCTGTCTCAAATGTTGATAAAAAGTATTTCCACAAGCGTGTTCCCACCTGGAACGAATATATGGAACACGGTGATTATGATGAGTACTGGCAGGAACAGAATGTCCTCCAGAATCTGAACAAAATCAAACACCCTATCCTAAATGTCGCCGGCTGGTTTGATGCTGAAGATTTTTATGGCCCCATGAGTATCTATTACTCGATTGAAGAGAAGAATCCAGAAAACCAGAGTTTGCTTGTAGTCGGCCCCTGGCTTCACGGAGGGTGGGCCCGGATGGACGGCGATGCTTTGGGCAATATCCGGTTCGACTCTAAAACCAGTGAATACTTCAGAAAAGAAGTGGAGCTGCCCTTTTTTAATTACTACTTAAAGGACAAAGGCAGCCTGGATATGCCGGAAGCACACGTTTTTGAAACAGGTTTAAATCAATGGAGATCCTTTAAGCATTGGCCCCCGAAAGAAGCCGAAGATATAAACCTCTATTTTCAAGCAGAGGGAAAACTTTCATTTTCTCTCCCTTTAGAAGATTTAGATAAGGCAAATGATTCCTTTATCAGTGACCCGGATAATCCAGTGCCTTTTTCCCAGAGAACTCTAATAAGACAAGGGCACCTCTGGATGGTAGAAGATCAGAGATTTGCCGCAAGGCGCCCGGATGTATTGGTTTATCAGTCTGATGTTTTACAAAATGATATAACCATAGCCGGCCCGATAATAGCCGACCTACGTGTATCTACAACGGGAACCGATGCTGACTGGATCGTAAAACTGATAGATGTTTATCCGAGCGACGCTCCAGACAATAAACCTAATCCCTGCAGCGTAAAAATGGGAGATTTCCAGATGCTGCTTGCAGGAGAAGTGTTCAGGGGTAAATACAGAAACAGTTTTGAGAAGCCTGAGCCAATGGTCCCGCACAAAGTCACAAAGATCGAGTTTGACTTGCATGACAAATGCCACTGTTTTCTCAAGGGACACAGGATCATGGTCCAAGTCCAAAGCACCTGGTTTCCGGTAATCGACCGCAATCCCCAAAAGTTTGTGGATATCTTTCATGCAGAAGAATCAGATTTTCAGAAGGCAACGCATAGAGTCTACAGGTCAGCAGCACATGCCTCACATCTTAAAGTGAAGATCTTAAAATAAGGTCTTGGAACAGGTAATATATTTACGTAAAAATTTAACAGCATCATCGCTGCGGCGGAAAACTGGGATTCCTTCCTGCTCTAATAGATCCGCCATAGGCTGGTAGATCTCTCCAGCATCAAGGCTCACTACCATTGGTTTATCAGTTTTGTGGAAAATATCAATCAATCTTCGGGGCGTACTTCCCTCCCGGGATAGGTCTTCCTTATGGAATTTTGAGGGAACAAGAGTCTGCATGGCAGGTGACATGGGAAGGGGCGATATTACAGCGCAGTCTACATTTTTATCGGCTAATATTGCCTCTACTGCCTGACAAAATGTTTTATCATCTGCAACCGGGGTAATATCCAAAGGATTCTTTACATCTTGAAGCTGGTCTATACCAAGCGGCTCCAATATTCCAGACAGCTTCATTTTAGTTTCTTCTGCATACTCAGCCAATTGCAGCTCTTTTTCTCCCTTTAAGCTGTCTGACATGATTACACACTCAAATCCGGCATTGGAGATAAGCCCGACTCTATTCCCGCTTATTTTCTTATCTGCCAAAAAGCATAAACATTTAATATAGCTTTCAAATTCATATATACTCTCAGCCACAATCACCCCGGCCTGTTTCAACACTGCCCGGTTGACCCTGTAATCACCTGCAACAGAGGCGGTGTGACTGGCAGTAGCTGCCTTGCCTTCAGGCGACCTTCCGGCCTTATAAACTAATACGCTTTTTCCCGGCTGCTGCGTAATTTCTTCTGCTGCCCGGGCAAACTTCAAGCCATCACCAGGCAAAAATCCTTCAATATATACTGCAAACACGCGGGCCTTATCGTCTTGTTTAAAATAATTCAGGTAATCTGAAACAGTAAGGTCGATCTGGTTTCCAATGGAAACAGCATAAAGAGGTTCAATATCCGGGAGCTTACTCATCCGCGATATCATAAAGGCCCCACTTTGACTCAGATAAACAAGATTAGTTTTCCGGGTGTTTTCACGGGGAAGTTTGTACAATTTATACTGAGGCACAAAAGTCGTATCAAAATTTCCAGGGCGTGAAAAAATACCCAGACAATTTCCTCCGTTTACAACAGGCACCAGTTTTCCCGCCTGCCTGCCGGCTGTGAGTTTAGCCTTTATTTTTTTCTCAAGGCCCTCAGTCCCCGCTTTTTCCCCGATGCCTCCAGAGATGATTATGAGCGAACGGGCTTTTTGAAATTCAATAATATCGTCCATGACTTGCAGGCTTTGTGCGGCTGCAATTGTCAAGACAAAAAGGTCAACAGTCTCCGGCAGCTCTTTTACTCCCGGAACACACATGCAACCTTCAATGTCTTTTTTCCCGGGCTTGACCACATACACTTTGTCTGCAGGAAAACCATTTCCTAAAATATTATTCAGGATAATATGTCCAATATTCATCTTTTCTGAAACACCGATAATGGCAATACTTTGGGGCTTTAAAAGATGCCTAATCTGTTCATAGGGCCGTTTTCCTGCTTTAAATCTCTCCCTGGAAAAACGGCATAACCCGTCCAGAGCAATAAGTTTTTTTTCCTTTATTACAAAAGGATTGACCTCTGCCTCTTTAATGACAAAACCTATATCCTGTGAAAAAGCAGAAAAATAGGCACCAAGCTGAAGGAAACGGAAGTATATATCCTCAAGCTCTTCTTTATCAATTAAAGCAGGCCGGCCGCGAAATGAACCAGTTAGTTTATCATAAAGGGCCTGCTGTTTAAGTACCTCCCGAACCTTGTCCTTACGGAGCAGATGGGCAGAGGAAATAGAAACAGCTGTGCCTTCTTTTAACCTCTCATTCATATATTCAACCTCTACTCCTCCTGCTCCCAGAGTAACTACAGGGCCATATTCCCGGGAGGTCCTGAGGCCTATTAACAACTCAGAGCCAAATCCTTCTTCTTTATATTCGACTTTTTCGCAGAGCAAAACTCCCTTAATGTCAGCTTTGATATTTTCTCGCGCAGGTAATTGACTCTCATCTTTTTTACTGGCATTCTGGACCCATTTCCTGAAATCAGAACTGATATTTGAGAGCATCTCTTTAAGAGAGCGGTTTATCTCTCCTGCATCTTTTTTTACAAATTTGATCCCTCCCACATCCGATTTATGCAGGATTTGAGGAGAAACTATCTTTAAAACCAATTTTTCGCAAGAAAAGAAGGCTAGGTCTTCCGCAGAAACATCTTTTCCCTTCTCTACAAATAGAAACTCCGGAGTTCGGATACCTGCCGCCTGTAGCAAAGCATAGACTTCATGTTCCAGAAGATATTCGTTTCCGGCGTTTTGGAAAATTGTTTCGATTTTATGAAAATTTACACCCATAGTATTTTCCCTGGAAAAATCAGATGTTTTGACCATTCGCGGCCTTACGTCCCAAACGAAAAGCCTTAAGGTTCATTTCCACTATTTTTTCTCCCCGCGCTCTAAATAGAGCTTTAATATATTCTAAAAGATTCTCTTCTTTTAATATAAGCCTGCCAGAGGCAGCTCCAAGTATGACCATATTCTGAGTCAGGGGAGAACCTGCTTTCCGCGCTAAAGCTCCGGTGTCAATAATAATAGAGTTATTCGTAGAGTTAAGAGCCGTTAATATCTTTTGAATTTCCGGATAATCCGGAATATTTATATAAGGGGTGCTGCTCGTCACAATAACCCCGTCAGGGCTTAGAAAATCAACATAGCGCAATGCTTCTAAGGGCTCAACACTCAAGATCATATCGGCCTCGCCCTTGGGAATAAGGTCGCTGAAAATCCGCTCTTCTGCCAAGCGGAGATGAGACTGGACAGCACCTCCACGCTGGGCCATACCATGGATTTCAGCCTGTTTAAAACCAAACCGCTGCTTCATAGCAGCATGATCAAGGACAAAGGCTATTGATAAAATTCCCTGCCCTCCTACTCCAGCCAGGATAATATCTTGCTTCATCACTTAGCTCCTTTTTTCTTTCGCTTGAGCACTTGCTGGACACATTCCCGGGAAGCAACAATAACAGACAGCCCCTGGTGTTCTATCTCTTCTTTTAGAATGCCCTTATTTTCTTCCAAATTTTTAGGAAGAGGAATTAAAACACGAATGTGTTTTTTATCAATCCCGGCACCTTCGATCATTCTGAGCAATTTATCTCCTGATAAAAAAGAAGGCTGCCCTCCGGTCATGGCAACGGAAGCATTATCTACAATAATAAGAGTCATGTTCGTATTAGCCGCAGCAGCATCCACTAAGGGAGTAATGCCTGAATGGGCAAAAGTCGAATCCCCAATCATTCCCACAGAGGGAAATATACCGGCTTCGCCTCCTCCCTTAGCCATACTTACTGAAGCGCCCATACATACACAGGTGTCTACAGCATTATAAGGCGGCAAAGCGGTCAGAGTATAGCAACCGATATCACTAAAAACCGCAGCATCCGGATAAGACTCAAGAACCTGATTTAAAGCTATTACCGTATCTGCATGAGGGCATCCCTTACAAAGCTGAGGGGGACGGCCTGCAAGTTTTATTTCAGGCTTTTGTTGTCGGGAGCGCGGTTCCATGTTCATCGCTTTCCTTACTATATCAGGCTGAAGTTCTCCAGTTGGGGGAAGATGGCCGCTTAATTTTCCCTGAATAGACTTTTCTTTAATACCAAACAGGCCTCTTAGCTGTCTTTCAATAAAAGGATAACCTTCTTCAATTATAAGAATTATATCCACATGTTCGACCAGCTGTAAAAGTTGGGCTTGAGGTAAAGGATAAGTCGAAATTTTTAAAATAGAAGGAGCCGCGGCTTTGTCCTCGATATTTTCTTTTACATAATTATAGCCGATCCCGGAAGCGATAATCCCCAGGGAATGGTTTTTATTATTCAAGACTAGAGAATTAAATCGAGACTCCTCTGATAATTTCACAAATTCTTTCTGTTTTTCCACAAGAGCTTTAAAGCGGCGTTTGGCATTAACCGGAAGCAAGGTCCAGTCCCTGTCTTTTCCGCGCTCACGCTTACTTTCTTTTCTGGGGAGCTGAGTTCTGACTTTGGAACGGCTGTGAGACAAACGCGTAACCAAGCGGATCATAACCGGTATATTCCATTTTTCAGAGACATCAAAAGCATGTCTGGTCATATCATATGCCTCCTGATGGTCAGAAGGCTCAAAACACATGATATGGGCAAATTGAGAATAGTAACGGCTGTCCTGTTCATTCTGGGAGCTGTGCATCCCGGGGTCATCCGCCACAACCACAACCAAGCCTCCCATAATTGTGGTTAAAGCAGAATTCATAAATGGGTCTGCAGCAACATTCAAGCCAACATGTTTCATGGAAACCATGG
>JAUWNW010000072.1 GCA_030612445.1 Candidatus Aminicenantota bacterium | reverse complement strand
TCGTACTCGCCAAACAAAGGGTTGCGGATCCCGCATAGCGACACTCATGATGGTATACAAGCTCTCAATTCAAGCTGAAAAGCGCTGGCGGAAGTTGAATAATTCGCAAATGCTGGCCCACTTGATTCGGGGTTTCTCATTCGCTGATGGTGTTATGGAAAAGGCGGCTTAAATGGAACATAAGGATGCGTTCAGAAATTTCTCATACACAACTCTTGACAATATCTCGTGCATAAATCCAGGTTAGGATAAGTTATATTTTTTGATCTTGGCAAGTAGGGTCTTTCTGTCAATGCCAAGGATTTTGGCAGTTTTTGTCCTGTTCCCATATTGTGATTGCAGGACGATTTTTATATATTCCTTTTCTATTTCTTTAAGGCTTTTGTGGTTTTTTCCTGCCGTCTGTAAAAAGGAGGGGCTCGAGCTGATACCATGATAGAAAAGATCTTCCAGTTCGATTCTGTCTTTCTGGCATAAAACTATGGCTCTTTCGACTGTATTTTCCAATTCTCTGATATTTCCCGGCCATTCATACTCGAGCATAGCTTTTATGGCTTTTTCTGAAGGCTTGTTGAAATTTTTTCCTAATTTTTTAGAGTGTTTAAGCAGAAAATGATTGATAAGCAAGGGAATATCCTCTTTTCTTTCCCTTAAAGGAGGGATATGAATAGGGACGACACTTAAACGGTAGAAAAGATCTTCTCTGAATTTCCCCTTTCTTACACAATCCGGCAGGTTTTCGTGGGTAGCGGCTAAAATACGGATATCAACTGATATGGGTTTTGTGTTGCCTATCCTGGTGACTTCCCGTTCTTGAATGGCTCTTAAAAGTTTGGCTTGGATATTAAGGCTGATATTACTTATTTCATCTAGGAATATCGTCCCTCCATCTGCTACTTCAAACCGTCCGTGCTTGGTCATATTAGCGCCTGTAAACGAGCCTTTGACATGGCCGAACAATTCACTTTCAAAGAGAGTTTCGACCAGAGCGCCGCAATCTACTACTACTAAAGGAGCATTCTTCCTGGGGCTGTGATTATGTATTTCAGTTGCTAAAAGTTCTTTGCCTGTACCGCTTTCTCCAGTTATAAGCACTGTGCTTTCTGTTGGGCTTACGCGCTTCACAATATCTAAAACTTTTGCCATTGACCTGCTTTTGCCCACTACCATGGCAAAATCATCGGCCCTTGCAGTTTTTAGGCTGGGAGTTAAACTTTGTTCCTGCGTTTTTCTGCTGTCCAAGGCTTTTTTTACTGCAACCCGGAGTTCCTGGGGGCTGAATGGTTTAGCAAGGTAATCAAAAGCGCCTTGTTTCATAGTGTTTACCGCTGATCCAATGGTAGCGAACCCGGTTATGATGATCACGGGAGTGTCAAAAGACCTCTTTTTGATTTTGTTGAGGACCTGTATACCGTCGAGACCGGGAAGTTTTAGATCTAGCAGAACGATGTCTGGAGGAGATTTTTTGAAGTGTTCCCAGCCAGCTTTTCCGTTATCAGCAATGTTTGCATGATATCCTTCCCGGGTTAGGACCTGACTGCAGGAATCTCTTATCCCTTCTTCATCATCGATGATGAGAATCGTTGCCTTATTGGTCATTTCCCCTTTTGTTTTTTATAGGAAGGCTGACTGTAAATGTCGTGCCCTTGCCAATTTGACTGGAAACAGCGATAGTTCCTCTATGCTTGCGGATAATGCTGTAACTGATAGCTAAACCCAGGCCTGTTCCTTTCCCAACTTCCTTAGTAGTAAAGAAAGGTTCAAATAGTCTTTTTTTATTTTCTTCTGATATTCCCGGACCTGTATCAGCAAAAAGCATGTTGATGTATTTCCCATCTTTATTCAATACTGAGGATATCGTTAGAGTTCCATTTCCCTCCATGGCTTCTGCAGCATTAAGTATGATATTTATAAACACTTGATGTATCTGATCTTTGTCTGCTATGATTTTTGGGAGATTAGAAGAGCAATTCTTTTTTATTTTGATGTTTTGAAAGAGAGCTTGCGGCTCAAAAAAGCTAAGTGATTTTGCTATAATATCATTTAGGGCTATTAAACTCATTTCAGGTTCTTTAGGGCGGGCGAATTCAAGCAGTCCTTTTACAATATCTTTACAGCGAGAAGTCTCTTTAACGATTTTTTTCAGGTTCTCGTAATTAGGATTGCCTTTATTAATGTCTTCCAGGAGAAGGTGGCTGTAAATAAGGACTCCCCCCAAAGGGTTGTTTATTTCATGCGCTACTCCAGCTGCTAATTTTCCTAGGGAAGCTAGCTTTTCTGATTGGATAAGGTGGGCCTGCATCTCTATTAGTTCTTTGGTGCGTTCATCGACTTTTTTCTCCAAAGTTTTCGTCCAACCCAGCAGTTTTTCATTTGCTGTTTTCAGGTCTTGTGTCATCTTGTTAAAAGATTTGGCCAGGTATCCTATCTCATCATTAGAATGTATCTCTACTTTGTGGGATAGATCTCCTTTGGCGATTTCCTGGGTGGCTACTACCATTTTTGAAAGAGGGTTAATAATCCTATTGATGGAGAAATAAAGAATGACAAGGAGGAGGGCGGTACATAGCGCTGCAATAAAAATAAAAGTCAGCATTACCCGGTTGGTTGTATCTAAATACGGTTTTTCCAGCATGCCGACATAAAGAATTCCTATTAGTTCGTTTTTGACATTTTTTATCGGCTCATAAGCAGTTATATACCAATTGTTGACTACAAAGGCCCTGTCGATCCAGGATTTTCCTTCTGATAGGACAGCATGGTTTACTTCCCGGGAAACTCTGGTACCGATAGCTCGGGTGCCTCGTTTATTTTTCACATTGGTCGAGATACGCAGGTCATGCTGGAATATTGTAGCAGTGCCGGTTTCCCTGCCTTTATATTTTTCCCCTTTATAGACAAGTTCTTTTATGCGGTCAACGATCTCATGATTTCTATTCAGGAGAACACCCCCATACAGTACTCCCAAGAGATTTCCTTTCTCATCCATTAAAGAGGAGGCCGCCTTCAGCATCATACCACTTGTTTCTCTGTTTTCCGGACGGTCAGCTGCTTTAGGTGTGGGGATGAATTCAATAACAGCCTGTCTGGCCAAATCTTTACTTTCTTTTAACAGCTCTTCCCTGGGAAAAATTTGGGCATTAGAAGTAATGCCTCCTTTTAGGGCTAAGCTAACTAATTCATCTTTTGACTGGTCATCACCTAATATTTTCGGATTCAGGGTCCTTAATACTACCTTTCCTTCTGAGTCGGTCAGAGTCAGAATGTCCAGGCCGTTTTCTTTTCTAACCGAACTAAGCTGCTTTAAAAGCAGGTCTTGCTGGTTATTCTTTATACTGTACTTTAGGCTTTCTCTTGCTGCGGTCAGAGCTATGACTCCTTTTATGTTATTGAGTTTTTCATTGAATATCATACGCGCTGTGGCCAGGTCGTGTTTTACTTTAGCTTGGGCTTGAGCGATAAGAGTATTCTTTATTAGTCGCGAGCCCAAGCTGAGAGAGAGTAATCCCCCGATGATGATGACAATAAGAAAACGGAGAATGATTTTTTTTCTCAGTGAAAATTTGGGAAGTTTCATTTTATAATGTTAAGAGCAATTATATAGTATCCTTCATGATTTAATCAACATACAGCAAGAATCCAGTTGCCTGAACAATTCATAAAAAATGTCGATATGTATAATAAGTTTTGACTCGCGAATAATCCAGGTTGAATGGCGCCAGATAAATCTGAGGTTATGGATTAAGCGACATCAGAATTTCATTAGATGCAAACCTTTTGACTTAAATTAAAGGTTGTATTTCTTTTTATTATCGACACTCTATTTTCTATTATTACTCTTACCTGTTTACTCTTCCTGTCCCGTCCTGAAAGGTAAAAAAGGTTTTCATTTTGTGCTCCAGCACAAATTGGAAAGTGCTTTTTATTTTTGGCTGCAAGCCAAAAAAGAAAAAGCGTTTTGGTTTTATCCGCGTCTAAAGCGTTATTGTTTTAATCTGTGTCCTCAGCGTCCTCAGCGTAAAATTCTATTTTTCTTCAGGTTTTTGTATCAACTGACCTGATTAATAAAAATTGAATCTTAATTCTACTAAAAATTATTTATTCAATAAAAAGACCTTCGATTTCTGCAAAAATCTGATTGTCTCTAAAGTGTTTCTGCTGGGATGCACCACTCGGGCAGGCGGACACACACGTTCCGCATCCTTTGCACAGGGCGTCATTGATCTCGCAGATAGTTTTTTCCTCGTTGTAGCTTATGGCCGTAAAAGGACAGAGTCCTAAACATATCTGACATCCAGCGCAGAGGTCTTCATCGATTTCTGCTGTAACCGGCTCGAGTTCAAAAGTTCCTTTATCTGCTAAAGCCAGAGCCTCAGCTGCGGCAGCTCCTGCTTGGGCTACAGTGTCTGGAATATCTTTGGGAGACTGGCAGGCTCCAGCCAGGAAGATGCCATCTGAGAATGTTGATGCAGGTGCCAGTTTCGGGTGCCGCTCCAGGAAAAAGCCGTCCTGGCTGCATGAAATATTAAACTTATTGGCGATATCCTTTTGGTCAACACCTGGTTCGAGTCCCGTGGCCAGGATTACCATATCCACTGGAATTCTTCTCACTACGCCTAAAAGTGTGTCTTCACTCCGTATTATTAGTTTGCCTTCCTCTTTTTCCGTGAGAGCTAAATCAGTGATTTCTGCAACCCGGCCCCGAATGAATTTGGCTCCTTCTGCCAGGATGCGGTGGTAAAATTCTTCATAGCCTTTTCCGAAACAGCGCATATCAATATAGAAGTCATATATATTAGCTTCTGTTTTTTCTTTTAGCAGATGGGCAAATTTCAAGGAGTACATACAGCATACACGCGAGCAGTACTCATTATAATTTTCATCTCGGGATCCAACACAGTGGACTATACCTACTGCTTTCGGCTCTTCGCCATTGGCCATAAGGATATCTCCTCCGGTAGGGCTGGATGCATTAACCATCCTTTCAAACTCAAGGGCGGTAATGATATTCCTATAACGGCCGTAGCCGTAAGCCGGGATTCTTTTAGCGTCAAAGGATTTAAAACCTGAAGCAATAATCACAGAACCAACTTCGACTTCTATTTCTGTGTCCTCAGCCTCATGGTTTATTGCTTCCTTCTCACAGACTTTTTCACAGAGTTTGCATTTTCCGGTTTTAAAATGGATACAGGATTCTTCGTCTATGAAGGGAACCATGGGAACTGCTTGGCGTATTGGGATACGTATTGCGGTTGAAGGCCCCAGTCCGAGTTCTTCGTGGATTACTTTTCTTCCGTGCAGGTCCTCTGATGTTATAGCTCCAGTAGGACAGAAAAAAGCACAAGCAGTACAGCCAATACAGGCTTCAGACTCTTCCCCGAAAGGAGTTGATACTTCCCGCTTGGCGCCCCTTTCAACAAAGCTTATCGCGCTGGCGCCCACTACTTCTTCACAGGCCCTTACACACAGGCCACAGAGAATACACTTTTCTTCTGTGTCTGTTATCTCAAAGCGGGTTTTTTCGATTCCAAGCTCTTTAGCGATTTCCTGGACCGGTTCAGCTGCAGGAGCCTGGGCCATAAGCATCTCTATATTGAGCTTCCTGGCTTTAAGGGCTCTTTCTGATGCAGTCTGAATGTCCATATCTTCTTTGACTTTAGTATTACAGGATGTAACGATGTTTGTTTTTTTATTTAGAGTGACTTCCACTACACAGACGCGGCAGGCACCATAAGGTTCGAGCAGAGGATGAAAACAAAGAGTCGGTATTTTTATGTCGAGATTCTCAGCTGCCTGAAGTATAGTGGTCCCTTCTTCGACCTGTATTTTTTTGCCGTCTATTGTGAGATTTATCATTTGTTTCTCCTTAGTCGACCTTTACGGCGCCAAAATTGCACACATCATAACAAACACCGCATTTTATACATTTATCTTGGATTATTTTGTGTGCTTGTTTCTTTTCGCCCAATATGGCATCTGCAGAGCAGTTTTTTCGGCAGAGATCGCAGCCATGACCTTTGTTTAAGCAGATATCTTCGTCGATGGTGTAGGTGTTGAGCTCCCGGCATACATGGGCAGGGCATTTCTTTTCTTGGATGTGAGCTTCATATTCGTCCCTGAAATAACGAATAGTCGTAAGTACGGGGTTGGGTGCAGTCTGGCCCAATCCGCAGAGGGCGGAATCTTTGATGGATTTGGCCAGGTCTTCAAGTAGAGACAGGTCTTCTTCTTTACCTTTTCCTTCGGTTATTCTGGTCAGGATCTGTTGCATGGCCTTGGTTCCTTCTCGGCAGGGAGTGCATTTTCCACAGGATTCATCCTGGGTAAATGTAAGGAAAAATTTAGCCACATCCACCATGCAGGTATCTTCATCCATGACCACCATTCCACCTGAACCCATAATAGAGCCAACTTCGCTTAGACTCTCATAGTCTATGGGGAGGTCGATCTTTTCTTTTGGAATACATCCCCCGGATGGCCCTCCTGTTTGAACAGCTTTAAACTCTTTGCCACCAGGGATCCCCCCTCCAATATCCTCAATGATTTCCCGCAGGGTTATCCCCATAGGAACTTCGACCAGGCCGGTATTGTTGATCTTTCCGACCAGAGAGAAGACTTTGGTGCCTTTACTGGTTTCGGTGCCGATACTGGAGAACCATTTACCCCCGCGATTGATGATACGGCATATATTGGCCCAGGTTTCTACGTTATTGATACAGGTTGGCTTACCCCAGAGTCCTGATTCAGCAGGATAAGGAGGTCGTGGCCGAGGTTCGCCTAATTTTCCTTCTACAGAGGCAAGTAGAGCAGTCTCTTCACCGCAGACAAAAGCTCCAGCACCTCTGGTCACTTTTATGTCAAAATCAAAGCCGGAGCCAAAGATGTCTTTTCCTAACAGCCCGTATTCCCTGGCTTGTTCAAGAGCTATGTTTAGGCGTGATATGGCCAGCGGGTATTCATCCCGTACATAAAGAAATCCCTGGCTGGCTCCTACGGCTTTAGCGCCGATCAGCATGCCTTCTATGACACAATGAGGATCGGCTTCCAGGATGCTACGGTCCATGAAAGCTCCCGGGTCGCCTTCATCGCCGTTACAGATGATATATTTTTCGCCTCCATTGGGGCTGGTTGCATTGCGGACAAATTCCCATTTAAGTCCTGTGGGAAATCCGCCGCCTCCTCTTCCCCGAAGCCCGGATTCTTTAATTTCCTTAATAATTTCTTCAGGAGTCATTTCGGTCAGGGCTTTAGCTAAAGCTCGATACCCGTCTCTGGCAATGTACTCGTCTATTTTTTCCGGGTCGATCAGTCCCCGGTTCTGGAGGGCTATGAGCACCTGCTTTTTAAAAAAGTCTATGTCGCTCAAAATCGGAATGGGAGTTTTTTCTTCAGGAGGGGAATACATTAGTTTTTCAACGGGACGTCCCTTAAGGAAATGTTCCTCGACCAAGTGGGGTATATCTTTAAGTTTGAGCTGTTGATAGAAAATATTTCCGGGTTGAACAACCAGCAGAGGCCCCCGTTCACAGAATCCGTTGCATCCAGTAGTTACGACTAGGACTTCTTCTTTAAGGTCATATTTTTTTATTTCTTTTTCCAGAGCTTCTTTGATCTCAAAGGAACCATTGGACACACATGCAGTCCCTGCACAAACCATAAGATGTATGCGAAAAGTTT
Organism: Candidatus Aminicenantota bacterium; assembly: GCA_030612445.1. Taxonomy (GTDB): domain Bacteria; phylum Acidobacteriota; class Aminicenantia; order Aminicenantales; family Aminicenantaceae; genus JAUVXM01. Next base: position 8,167 of record JAUWNW010000072.1, on the reverse strand, counting down.
TGTCTTTGTTTTTTTCCGTCATTTACCGGCTCCTTTAATAGTCAGTTTTTTCACTTCCGATTCCCAGGGCATAATCTTTGACGATGTCTCCGCCGAGAACGTGCTTTTCAAAAATCTGTTTTGTTTTTTCCTCGGTAAGGTCAATGTATTTAACAGGAGCTTGTCCGGAGACCTCGATTGTAGCCATGGGTTCCTTGCTGCACAGGCCTGCACAACCAGAATTTGTAAGCAGCACATCTGAGATTTCTTTGTCTTCCATAATCTGCATAAATGCATTCATAATCTTGCGGGCCCCTGCGGCAATACCGCATGTCCCCATATGGACGGTTATTTTAGCCCGGTAATCTCCGCCTTCACGAATTTCTGTAGTGCGCTTGGTTTTTTCTCGAATTTTTGCTAAATCATCAAGCGTTAGCTTTGGCATTTTTTATCTCCTTCATTTTTTGTATTTTTTAAGAATACCAGGAACCTTGGCCTGGGATATTTTTCCATAAACATCTTCCCCAACCATAACCACTGGTGCCAAGCCGCAGCAGCCTATACAGCGTACTGTTTCCAGGCTGAAGTTCATATCTTCCGTGTTTTCGCCTGATTTTATTCCTAATTTTCTTTCAAAAGCCTCCAATATTGGCTGAGCCCCGCGTACATGGCAGGCTGTTCCCATACAAACATGAATGGGATGCTTGCCTTTCGGCTTTAAACTGAAGGCTGCAAAAAAAGTGGCCACACTGAGAACACGACTTAGGGGGATGTTGATTTCTTTGGAAATATTGATCAAGATCTCTTTCGGTAAATAGCCAAAATGTTCTTGAAGGTCTTGCAGAATGGCGATGAGGGAGCTTTGCTCGTCTTCATATTTGCTTAAAATTTCTGAGATAATTTCCTGGTTCATTTTTCTCTCCTTAGATGATCAATCCCGTCTTTTATATTTGTTTTAATATATTTTATGACTTCGGGAGAATTTATAGGTAATCCATCGAGCTGGGATTTAATCGCTTTCGTGTCAATAGAATACTCTGACTCATCGATCTTATGGATATAATAAAAATCGATTTCCGGATGTGCCATGATCAGGGTTACAAGTGTCTGGCTCATATCTCCCAAAGGTTTCTTATCAATATGGCTGGTTTTAAAAGTTGATTTTACTTCAGTGCCTTTTCCCGGTTTTGATTTTATAGAAAAGCTGCCCTCGGCCGCTTTAGCAGATTCGGAAAGCAATGAAAGCCCTAAGCCGAATCTCCGGGTTTTTTTAGTGGTGAAAAAAGGATCGAGAGCTTTTTTGATTTTTTTTTCATCCATGCCTTTGCCGTTATCTTTTATCTCTAAGCGAGTCAGATCTCTGGTTGTGTCTTCTTCATAGCGTACTTGTATTGTGCTCGCATCCGCTGAAATGGAATTTTCAACAATATCAAGTAGGTGCAATGATAAGTCCTCCATAAGTTTGCTTAATGGATAATTTTCCTTCCTTCTTTTTGAAGAAAAGCATTTTTTATTTCGGCTACAGTTCCTTTTTCAATATATAAAGTCGTGTATGTTTTACCGATATCCTTTAGATTGTGGGCATCTGATGATCTGGTTAAAGGGAGCCTGGGGTTATACTTTTCTAAAGCATTATTATATGAAGTAAGGGGGGAGATTTCCAGCGCATCAAGCTCCAGTTCCTCCGGGACAAAACCCAGTTGGCTGATAAGACTGAATGAGTCCCGGTCTATATGGGCGGCAATTGCCAGGCCGTTTAGGGAATGAATTGTGCCTACAGTTTCATCAACAGTTAAATTTGAGGCTCCGATAAGTAACTTCTTGTTAAAGCCGAGAACTTCCCCGTGAACGTTTACAATCACCTGCATTCCGAAAGTATCTTCATCATTTTCTCCCGGCAGGTTTGCATAGATTATTTCCTGTAATTGTAAAGCTGATTCGATTTCGTCAAAAAGTGCCAGAATATGGACTTCTTCAATTGATGTTACTTCCATACCGGGGAGAAGGCAGATCTTATATTCGTCTGCTGCCTGTTTCAGTGCGGGAATATTTTCGGCTGAATTATGGTCGCAGATAGCGATTATATCCAGCTCTTTTATTTTTGCCTGTTGAATAATTGCAAGAGGAGACATTTCAAGCTCTGCGCAGGGAGATAGACAAGTGTGGATATGAAAATCGGCTTTTAATTCTCTTAGCATCAGAATTATTTTCCTTTTAATAAGGTATATAGTTTGCCTGATATTTCAAAAGCTGAAAGCTTTGTAGCCAATAGAGGAAAACTCTCGTCTTTAGCTTTTTTAATTGTTTCCTGATCCGGTTCTCGATCATTGACAAGGATGATTCCGGCAAGGTCTTTCAGTTTGGCTACCGCAATTATATTTTGGTGCTTTTGCATAGTGATCCAGAGATCATCAGCTTTACTGTTGGCAATGACATCTGAAAGCAGATCGCTTGTGTATGCTCCTTTTACCTCAGCGTCAAGCTGGTCCTGGCCTGATAATGCTTTAATATTTAGCTCGTTTATGATGTTCTTTAATTTCATTATTTACACTTCCTTATTACACAATCTGTTAATTTTGCTTCTCCCTTGACCACATCTTCGGCAAAGGCCATACAGGTGGGAGAACCGCAGGCGCCGCAGTCAATTTTTGGCAGGCTGGCATAAATTTCTTCTTTTTCTTTACGTTTTTTTATAGCAATGGCAAGGTCTTCATTCAATGGTTTGAGCGGGCGTGGTTCTAATTTTCCTTTTTTAAAGAAATAATTCTGAGCGTATTTTTTTCTTACTTTTTGGATATCCGGGCATGCCTTGATCTTTTGAAATTCCAGAGCCTCGATTATTTTTAGGATTTTATTGTAGGAAATATACAGGTTTTCAACTGTAAGCGAACCTCCTACACATCCTTGAGGACAAGAGTAGGCCTCAATATAATCGATGTGCTTGAGTTTCCCCTTTTCAATATCGTCAAAGACTTTTATAGTTTCAGTAAGCCCGGAGACTGCTAAAGAATTTTTCAGTCTTAGAGTCCGGCAAATCCCTCCCACCATGGCCCATCCCATTCCGAGGATACAGAGGTTTTCCAGAGATTTGTTATAACTCTCATTTTCGACATTTTCCATAGCGGAGAGCAGGGGCCCATAAATATCTGAGATGGAAATAGCGCCGTCCAGATAAGATTTTTGTTTTCCTGCCGGCTGTTTGATGGATATCATTTTTGCCGGGCAAGGTGTGATGTAGAATGTGCCTATTTCTTTTTCTTCAAGGCCGTAGCGCTTTGATTTTTTCTTTTTGATTTCCCTGCCTGCAATCTCTCTTGGGATATCAAGGGGAGTGAGGTGGTTGATTAGGGAGGGATATTTAACCTGTATCAACCGTACGATTGTCGGGCAGGCGTTTGATATCATCGGCTTGGGGCCTTTGTGTTCCCGTAAAAACTCCTGGATAGCAAAACTGACTTCCCCACAACTGGGGGCCAGGTCAAAGGCATCATCGAATCCGAGTTTTTTCAGGCCGTTGAGGATTTTATCCGGCATTATTTTATGCCCGAACTGGGCATAAAGAGCGGGGGAAGGGATTGCCACTGTATGCCTGAATTTAGTCAATTCTCCAAAAGGATCAGTTAAAGGAATAATGGCATTAGAAGGACAGGCATTGATACATTCTCCGCAGTCAATACATTTTTCTGCAATGATTCTGGCTTTATTCTTTCTGACCCGGATAGCTTGAGTTGGACAAACACGCATGCACTGCATCCGCCCGTCACATTTGTCTGTATCGACGCGGATAAAATGTAGATATTGACTCATTGTTCACTCACTTTAGATAAACTAAAAAATATATCCAAGGATGTTCCTTTGCCGGGGATGGATGAAATTTTCATTTTGTCAGAATTTTTTTTTATATTAGGAAGTCCCATTCCGGCACCAAAGCCCATTTCTCTGATTTCATCAGTTGCAGTTGAGAACCCTTCCTCCATAGCTTGTTTTATGTCTTCGATTCCGGGTCCTTTGTCATTGATGCTAATAGTAATACCGGCAGGTGTTAGACAAAGTGTCAGGTTGGCCCTATCAGCATACATAACTACATTCATCTCTGCTTCGTAGGCAGCAATGGCTGTTCTCCGGATAATCGACATGGGAATCCCGAGTTCCTGCAGGATTTCTTTGATCTTGGTCGATATGGTTCCTGCTTGGGAGAAGTTTTTGCCTTTTATTTCAAAGTTCAGGGATAATTCCGCTTCAGCGTGCATTAGTTTTTTTTTCCTTAAACTCATGGACCCCGGGGAGATTATGACTAAAAAGGCGGCCACAGGCAGTGAACATCATAAATTTAGTTAAAAGGACTGGAATTTTTTTTGACTGGGCAAATTCAATTACATCTTTTGCGGGTTTTTTCCCTCGGACATAGACAACTGCTTTAGCTCCAATGATATCTGCTGTCCTAATCGATTGGCTGTTAGTCAATCCTGTTAGAAGGAGAAGGCCGGGCTCTCCAAAAGCCAGGGCATCGCTCATGAGGTCCGCGGCTCCAGCAAAATGTATTTCTATATCAAGCAAGTTTTTACTACAAATGATCTTGGCCTGCAGGATTTCTTTGATTTCTTTTAATTTCATTTCAATTCTCTTTGGTAACTGTTTTTATTATAAGATTTCCTTTTTTGATTATTCGTTCAGATGGAGTAATGGTTGTAGGGCAGTTCTCCCAACAGGCGCCGCAGCCATTACATATATCGACGTCGACGAAGCGGGCTTTTTTCTTGATCCTGACTTTAAAATTGCCTACAAATCCCGAGATCTCCTCGACTTCACTCCAAGTGATAAGTTCAATATTTGGGTGTTTGCCGACCTCAGACGTTTTAGGAGTAAGAATACAGGCTGAGCAGTCAAGGGTGGGGAAGGTTTTGTCCAGCATTGACATATGCCCGCCGATGGAGGATTCTTTTTCTACGAGGTAGACTTTCTTTCCGGAATTTGCATAAGTTAAAGCTGCATGGATTCCTGCAATCCCGCCGCCTACTATCAAAGTTTCTGGTCTTACAGGAACTTCTTTTTTTGCCAGAGGGTCATGTAAGGCAACTCTGCGTACAGCTGCAGAGATCAGGGCCTTGGCTTTTTTTGTTGCTGCGGCCGGGTCTTTAGTCACCCAGGCGACGTGCTCTCGGATATTAGCCATCTGAAAGTAAAAGCGATTAAGGCCGCCTTCTGCAGTGGCCCCGCGGAAGGTCGGCTCATGCATTAGAGGTGAACATGAAGCGACTATCACCCGGTTGAGATCGTGTTCTTTTATTTCTTTTTTTATCAGTTCCTGCCCTGGATCAGAGCACATAAATTTGTACTCCTTAGCAACGGCAACATTATCTAGTTTTGAGGCGAATTCCGCTACTTCATATACGTTTACTTTGCTGGCTATATTATTACCGCAGTGGCAGATAAAGACTCCGATTTTTATTTGGCCGTTATTGCTCATTTGCTCCTCCGTTTTCTAGTTTTTTCCACATTGCCTTTAAGGGAATAAGGGAACGGGAAAAACCAAGGTCTTCTTTAGGCAGGCCAAAAGCTAATCCCATAAGCTGGCTGAAGAAAAGAATGGGCATCTTGATATTTACTTGATATTTTTTTGCGATTTTGCTTTGCATTATCTCAAGGTTGAAAAGGCAGAGCGGACAAAGAGTGGTGATGACATCAGCTCCTTTTTTAACGGCTTCTTTAATTAATATGTAATTCAACTTTGAACCTACCTCCTCCAGGTTGGCAGCCAGGGCCCCACCGCAGCAGCGTGTCTTGGCCGCATACTCTACAGGTTCCGCTCCTAGTGCTTGGATAAGTTTGTCCATGGACTCAGGATAATCGGGGTCATCAAAATTTGTAAAAGGACGTACGACCTGGCAGCCGTAATAGCAGGCGACCTTTAAGCCGGAAAGTTTCCGCTGCACTTTTTCTTTAATTTTTTCCAATCCTATTTCATTTATCAGTACTTCCAGGGGATGTTTTACTTCTATAGTTCCCTTATATTCTAGGCCTATATCCTTAAGCCTGGCCAGGATTTCAGCAGCTTGGTCTGTTCCTCCAGTGAGAAATGAATTGGCTTTCTTTAGGGAAAGGTAACAGGCGGCACAGGGAGCGAGAATATCTTTTTTTGCTGTCTCCGCTAATGAGAGGATGCGGCCGTTGATAGCAGCAACTTTTTTCTCATCGACAGACATGGTTGCAGTTGCTCCGCAGCAGTTCCAATCCTCCATTTCTTCCAAATCAAATCCCAGTTCTTTAAAAACCGGCAGGATAGATTCCTCGTAGTGCTTGGCATTGGTTTTTGCTGAACAGCCTGGGTAATATATGTAGTTGTTCATCAGGTTCCTCCTTTTACACTCTTTAAGAGCTTTCGTAACTGCTTTTTATTCTTTATTGATTCCTTTTTTAAACTTAGGCGGCCTGTTTTTAAAAGGTTTAAGCCGAGAGGGGCCATTTTAAGCAGCCCCAAAGGGTTTAGTGTTTTTAGAAAAAGATTTAGCATGAGCCATAATTCGGAACTGCGGCCGCTTGTTGTAAGGATCTTATCCATTTCTTTATCCATGACCGCAATGGGGAATCGTACGGGATATACGTTTTCTGCGATAGCCTTTCTTTTTAAGGCGTACATGATATCTGTAATTTTAATTTTGGAGGGACAGCGGACCTGACAGTTGTAACATGAAGAACATAGCCAGGGAGTAAAACTTTTCAGAACTTGGTCTTTAAAGCCGCCTTTGATCATAGCTATGATTTTCCTGGGGCTATAGTCCATATATTCTGCATTGGGGCATGAACTTGTGCAAGTTCCACACTGGATACAGCGGTCGATCTCCTCACACAGGGAAGCTTTTTTGATGTCGTTTAAAAAATTTACGTCTAACTCTTCTTCAAAGATGACCTTTTCCTGGATTTCCATGAATCCTCCTTTCAAGAGATATACTTATATTTACGGTAGAAAGGGAATTTTTTTCCCATATATAAGAGACCAAAATATATTCATTTGTTGAGGCACTTATGCCTTTTGATACTTTATCCGAAGTAAATACTCAGATATACCCGACCTGAAGCTCCGAATAGTTTCCATTCCTGCATCGAGGAAGCTGTAAATTCTATTCAGAATAAAATAGCTTGTCAATAAAAAAATTTTTAGCAAGATTTTTATTTGTCCTTGCTTTTTAGCAAAAAAAAAAAGTAAAATATAATCAAAATAAAAAAAGAAATAAATAAGGAGGAAGGATGAACAGAAAGATTTTTTCAATCATAGGGGTTGTTCTGGTTGGGTTGCTATTTTATAGCTGCTCATCACATCCTGAGAAAGGATTGCTGGATAGATATTTTAATGCCCTTTCTCTAGATGATGTGACTACACTTTCTACTATGGCTCTTGAACCTGTTGATTTCAAGTTTAAATCATGGAAGATTGTGAGTATTAGTGAAGAATTGATTAAACCAGCAGAACTTTTTGATATGAACACCCAGGAGCAGGAATTAAAGAAAAAGAAAGACGAATCGGTGGGAGTGACCTTGGATGCAAAAGCTATGTTAGACGATGCGGCTTTTGAGAGGGATAATGCCCGTACTCGGGCAGCTAAGAGGGCAGCACAGAAAAAAATAGATGAACTTCAGATTATATATGATGAGCAGTATGAAAAACACCAGGCATTGCAAAAAGAATACAATCTTGCCCAAGAAGCAGCAAATAGAGAAGAAGAGATATCCGGTTTTTCCCTTGGGGCAGAATACCCGAATATTCGTGTTTTTAAGGGAGAAGTGGCTTCAAAAGAAGTGGAAGTTCAGGTAACAGGCGTTGATGGAGCGGTTAACAATTATAATATCTACATGAGGAAATACACGCTACAAGACGAAGACAATAATCTAAGCCACCGCGGAAGATGGATTATTGTTAAGTTTGAAAAATCCTAATTTGATTTGACCTGGATTATTCACGAGTCGAGGTTGCCGCAGATACGGAAAAACTGGAAAATAGTAAATGGAAAATGGAAAAAACCGTAAAACGTGAATTGTAAAACATGAAGCGTTATTGTAAAAGAGTTGTATCTTATGAAATTCTGATGTGGCTGAAGCTGTGGTACTCCACCGCGAATCCGCTGCAACGAAGTAGATGCGCTAAGATCGGCTTACTCGTAAAGTAAAAAATGTCGATTACAAATAGAGATTA
>JAUWNW010000136.1 GCA_030612445.1 Candidatus Aminicenantota bacterium | reverse complement strand
AACGTCGACACTTTCAAAGTCGCACTCTGTTGTTTCGGACAACTCTTCTGATTGTTTTTTGAATATCTTTCTGGCAACCTCCCTGGCACTCTTTTCCAATGATTGGTCTAATCCTACAATACTGCGCTGGCCAGTAAGGATATCTTCAACTCTCTTGGCAAAAGCTTGATACTGAGAAGGAAGAATGTCGAGTTTACCCAAGTTGAGAATCAGACGTTGGCGGGGTCCTTTTTCTGTTCTAACACTTTCAACCAGATGGAGGTACTCATAATCTTTCTTGGTTACGCCGTTTTGTTTTCTGACTTTTTTGACGAACACACTTAATTTTATCAGGGTTGGAATTACTTGTCAAGTAAAAAGTTGCCTGTGTGTCACTACAACGATATCTTACAAAGTCATTATTGATAATAAATGAGTTGCATGCTCTGCACCCCTTAAAACCGCCCAACTTCGATTATTTCTGGTGAACTTGGGTTAAGCGAGCTCTTATTTATATATTTTCTCCCTACTGTCCCAGCGTTAAATTTTAATTTACCTGTAACTCAACTAATATCAATATATTAAAGCATAAAATGGTTGTTATCGACTTGAAATTAATTTTATACTTTGGTCATCCTGCTGTCAATAAACATAGGAGCGGCCAATGTATTCAGGAAAAACTGTATTTTCTTAAATAATGGATTTTTTACCAATGCATGAATTTCGGAAATGCGTAAAGCTTTACCGTGGCAATTACAAAGTAAAGAGTTTTACCTGTTTAGACCAGTTCCTTTGTATGGCATTCGCTCAACTCACATATCGGGAGAGTCTTCACGATATTGAAGCATGTCTTCGTTCAATGCAAAACAAACTCTATCATATGGGACATCGGAGAATGCCGTAAAAACCCAAGTTTGGATTGCCATGTTTTGCGACGCTAATCACTTAGATGATTCTCGTAAACAGTTGCAATTATTTAATTTATGATGGGACACTAGTGATTATAAGATTAAAAGTACTCTCTGTTGCACCACAACTTTTTAGATATTCATTTTGAAAATAAATATCAGAATATCTTTATAAAATATCATTCCTATCCGGTAGCGGGTTAAACCTCCCATAATTACATTCAACACATTGAAAAAAATTAAAACTAAATTTTTTAAAGCGATACTTCATTTGATTATTACAAACAGGACAATTTAATCTTTTCATTTCAGGAGGGCCTTTTCCCTTACATTCACCACAAATACTTTTAACATAATTTATCAGATGTCTTGAAAATTTGGAAATTTAAATATAAGATTGTGGTCATAAAATTATGAGAAAAACTTTGTTGAATTATATCTGCTGTCCATTTTGCCACGGCACTCTTGATTGCATGACAAGGGGTTATGAAAATGGGGGGAAAAGCATTCAAGAAGGTCTCTTAATATGTCAAAAATGCAAGCGCTGGTTCCCGGTTCGCAATTATATTCCTGAACTTCTTCCAGATCATCTTAGAAATTGGGAAACTGATGAAAAATTTTTGTATTCTCTTGATTTAAATATCGAAAAAAAAATCCTCAAAAAAATAAAAAAGAAAATAAAACACTGCAGAAAAAATGCCTTAAAAATCAAAGACTCAGGTGTCTCCTATAAAAAATCTGAGATTTCAATTAAAAAAAAAGTATCAGACCCAAACTTTTTTGGTCCCGGCTATTTCTCTCCTTTTAACCCCGGCAACACTGACTTCACAATGCAACTCATACGCCGCTTCGGTAATGCTGTTCCCTTATTGAATCCGAAACAGCATGATATCATTCTGGATGTGGGTTGCGGCTATTCATGGACAACCGAATGGCTCATGAAAATGGGAACTGAGCCAATCGGCATAGATATATGTAGAACTTATTTAGATATTGGCATAGAACGGATGGGAAAAAATATTCCTCATCTTATTTTAGCTGATACCGAAAACCTTCCTGTAAAAAAAAAGTGTGTGGATGCAATTTTATGTTATGATGCTTTCCATCATATCCCAGACCGAAAAAAAACTATGGGTCATTTTAATAGAACTTTAAAAATAAACGGAAACATAGTCCTTACAGAACCTGGCTTAGATCATGAAGCGGCTGCACCTTCCCAGGAAGCCATGAAAAAATACGGCATATTGGAAAAAGGTATGTCTTTATCAGAAGTTAAAGATTATTGTGAAAACCTAACTTTGCTGAAGCCTCAACAATATTTTATTATTAAAGTTACTTCGAGCGAACAAGAAAAAATTTTAACCCCCCAGTATATTCACTCCCATTCATTCATTGACACTCAACTTTTCGTAATAAAAAAAATTAGTAAACCTTAGGCAGGATATTTACAACGACTTCAATTGGCATGCTGTAATATTCGCCATCTGTAACTGCAAAATGCAAAACATGACGGCCTAAAAAGCCAGGGCTTAGCTGCCAGTAGAATACCCCTTTCTCTTTATCCAGGGTTGAACCCTCAGGTAGAGGAATATTCTTATTTCTCCCCCAGCCAATAAACTCTTCCCCGCCTCGACCGGCAAAATGAATCTCAATTCTTTCAACTTCCTCTACTTCGATCCGCAGTTCCTGGTTTTCCTGTCTTTCCTGTATTTCCTGAAGTTTCTGGTTTTCCAGCCTTCCCTGTTTTCCCTGGTTTATCTGGTTTTCCAGCCTTCCCTGGTGTTTCTGTATTTCCTTTCTTTCCTGCCTTCTATATCCTTGCTTCCAATCGCTCACTCCAATCCTCAGCCAGCCGCTTGTATCAGCCAGGTAAAGCAGGGGTTCCATCTCTGCTACAACACCACCAAGGTTCTGTATCTCAAAAAACCGGGATCCTATGCCGTTAGTTTCACCCAGATTATCTGTCACACTCCAGGATATATTATGTACACCATTTGTATAAACAGTCGTATCTATGTAGAAAAATCCAACCGCTCCATTAGTGTTCAAATACCCAGGAAAGAGAGTGGCAATGTCTGACCTGTAATGTCCATAATCCGGATGTCCTACAGGCACACCATCTATCCACACCCAGATAGTAGAACCATCTTCAGGAATATACTTTGGCTGCGGGGTTAAAGCCCATCCGAAATTTTCAAATTGCGCGCCAGATGCTAGTCCACCCTGTGAAGGTGTATCAAGAGTACCAAAAGGTTTAATACTATTAGCATTATCACAGATTATAACTTTTTGACCTAACTCAACTTTATGCCCACTGCCATCATAAGCAAAAATATAAAGAGTAAAAGTACCATTGCCGCTATTGGGTAAAAAATTAGTCAGCACCATAAATCCCCAACCAGCCTGGTCGTTTTTGGGATACTTGGGAAAAGCAGCTTCAACATCCGGCCGTGCTCCTCTTATAAATATTCCATCCCCTACAAAAACAAGACCATCCGGCCCTATTACTCCTAGGGAATCATTAGGATGCGAACCTCGCTTAATCTGAATCCGGGTTACTTCAATATCATCCAGAGCCCAACCTGTAACCGCAATATTCCCAGAAACTGAATCCCCCTCAGCTGGGGTCTCAAATATACCAAAAGGCACGCTGTCTCCTCCATGTGCATAAACTGTAAGAGTTACATCTACAAAGCGAGGTGAATTCAAAGCCTTTGGATCTGAAATTTCCACTACACCATAGTATGTTCCAGGCGAAGGATTAGCTATAGCTATACCAATATCTATGCTCCCGTCCCCGCTCCCGCTTGTTGAGCTTAAAGTTATCCAGTTTCTATCAGTTGCAGCTTGCCAGTTTAAACTCCCCTGGCCACTATTTCTAATATAAACTTTTTCAGTACTTGTTACTACACCGTTTAATTCTGCCCCAAAAATGACTTGCTCTTTAGACAGGTTTATTTCAGGGATTAATTCGTGATCAATAACAACCGGGCCTCCGGCATAGCAGCTGTTTTGGTTGACTCCATCATCAGCTACCATATAAATCCAGTATTTTCCTTCTGCAACTGAAGATGTATCCCAGGTGAAGGAGCCTGAGCCTGCAGATGCGGACAAATCATTCACTATAGGAGTTCCATTGAACCCAAAATAATCCAGATCATAATACAAAGACACACTAACGTTATTTTCATCGAAAAGATCCCATTCAATGGGAAAGGAAGTATTTGCTTTCCAGTCCGAAGTAATCCTTACTTCATCAAAAAAGAATGCCCGTGAATCAGAAAACTCATGGGGGTCAATGCGAAAACAGTCAATCTCCCCAGTCCATCCTGAATGTGAAGGGCTCCCTCCTCCATCTTCTAAAGGAAGTTCATTTAAGTCACAGACAATTTTATTCATTACCCAATTAGAAGCAAGGTGACGGATAATTATATCCTGACTGACATTTTCTCCAAATTCATCATTCCGCTTCCAAATAACCCGTGCAATTGAACCATCATTCACACTCTGAATACCTTCAATACCCACTTTAAAAACCAGGTTGTGATAACGGTTGGTGTTAATAGGAATTTGGCTTCCCCGGTAAAGAAAATGGAGGAAAAAAACAATTGGATCTCCATAAGAAGGAGGAGAAACAGATATACTTTCTCCATAATAAACAGATTGAGAAGAGTAGCTGTTCCCGGCCATATCCTGGTAGTTGATAGATTTAAACTGGGCATTATTTACATCAACAGTGTGCTCTACATCTTCTAAATTATCCATATTCCAAGGATCTGAAAATGCCACTGATACATAATCTGTATCGCTTCCTTCTGCTGAAGGTTTTATAAACTGCATAATCGGAGTATCATTGACATGATAATAACCGGCTGCATAGGCATAGGAAGAAGTTCCCGTAGGAGTAACTGCTATGTAATAATCACCTTGAGCTAAAGCACCGGTTAAAAATGTATACCTGTTGCCACTTATATTTTTTGCCAGCATCCCCAGATTCCCATTGGATGAATCTCTATCATTATCCAGGTATATATCAACATTCCCGGAAGCTCCTATCCAGGTTATATCTCTCTCTTCACCCTCTTCATATTCAACTAACCTGATCCAATCTATCTGTATAGTTTTATTCTTCTTGATAACTGGATCCATGCGCAAAGAATCAATATAACCTGACCAAGAATCAGGCCCGGATACAATGCCCAGTGAGGAAATATCAATTAAGTAAATGAACCAATTATTGTAAGTATAAAACGCTCCTGAGGTTGTGGATCCGCTATAAATAGTATCTGTTGACCAGAGAAGCTGTCCCCAAGGACCGTATATATCCGGCTCAAGATACATACGTATAGCTAAAACCTTATATTTATCAGCATTTATGGGATAATTAGCACCTACTTTTCCCAGTTCTGCAGAACCAGGATAAGCAGAATCCAGGATCGCTATGTTAGTATCTGAATAATCGGGGTCGGCCCCACCCGGTGTATAAACAGACTTGGCAGAAAACACACCTTTTTGGAACGAAATTCCAGTCAAATATGATCTCGGCTGCTCTACAGTATTAAAAATACGCCACCCCAAGTCAGTGCGTTCATTCATATCCCATCGGTCCTGAAGTATCTTGTCAGCATACTCTGCACAGGACCTGACCTCATCCCTGCTTGAGGGTGAAGTAACTATTATCTGAGAAAATGATAATCCTAAGACAAGGAAAAAAAGAATGGGGAATAAAAGAATTTTTTGAGCTTGGTTTGATTGCCTCATGAGTGATTCAGCCTATGTCTTTCCTATATACTAATAATATAAATAGAAAAGCATATCCTGTAAATCACCTATAGGGGGGAAATATAGGGGGTAAGGCTTCTCACCCCCAAGCAATGTAATGGACTTCCCCTATTTTCTTGGACACACCGAAAATGGGGGAAGTCCTATCTATTTTTTTTAAGCATCACTAAGGCTAATTTTATTAGAACCTCTCTTTCCTGCTAATTTTTTATTGACTGGAAAAGTTTTTTTTGTGTATTATTAGTGCTGGAGCCGCTTATAGAGAAAAAAGATTGTTAGTCCTTAATTGCGAAGGAGAAGAAAATGCATAAAGGGAATACAGCAGAACTGAAAAGAATGGTCAAATCTTTAGATTGGTATCATACCATCGATTTAAGAAATGGCATCGTTACGAAAGGACATTATGACCATCGCGACTACTGGAATTATTATGGAATTCCTGAGGATTTAACAGGAAAAACAGTACTGGATATTGGAGCAGCAAGTGGTTTTTTTTCGTTTGAGATGGAAAAACGGGGCGCCAAAGTTACTGCTACTGATCTGCCTGTTTGGAGCTCTCATGATTTTGGACCGAATTTTGAAAACACAAAATCGGACGAGGAGGCAAGTTCATATCTCCATACTCCTTTCGATCTGGCGAAAAAGATACTCAACTCTAAAGTAGATAAAAAGTTGATCAATATCTATGACATCTCCCCCCAAACAATAGGTATGTACGATATGGTTTTTTGTGGAAGTGTACTCTTGCATTTGACTGATCCAATCCAAGCCTTATGGAGGATTCAGAGTGTCACTAAGGAGGTGGCAATTATTGCAACAGCCGTGAGTTTGGATCGTTCCCCCAAATCTTGCGCTGTGTTCTCGGGACAGCACGGAGGGACTGCCTGGTGGCTTCCGAACCAAGCCTGTCTTGAGGCCATGGTAAAAGTTGCAGGATTCAAATATTGGGAGTGGTTTTCTGAATTTTCATTAAACTATCGCGATGGCACTCCGGGAACTGAGCATGCTGTAATTAGAGCTTGGAATATTGATAAAAAATATGGTCCTCCTGTTACGATTAAAAAGAGCGGGGAAAAATCAAGTGTGAAGAGAAAGTTTATACGCACATTATCTCACATAAAATTTAACTTTAAAAAATTTGTTGCCCCATGAATAATGTAACCCAAAGCTAAAAAAGCGAATAGGATTGCTATGAGGTCAACTATGAGTTTTGCAGCCAGAGGAAAGTTATTGGCAAAAGCTTTGCCTCTGCGGGAGCCAATTGTATGATAGACTACCTGCTAGACCGTTTCACCTTTACAGCTAATTTAATTTCTAATATCTCTTAGGAATAATCTTCACAACAACCTTAACCGGGGCACTTCTGCTTAAACCATCAGTTACGGCAAAATTAAGTTCATAGCGGCCTAAAAATCCCGGGAGTGGCTGCCAAAAGAATATGCGGTTTTCTTTATCTAAAAAGGAACCTTCAGGCAGAGGCCTGCTTTCATCCCTACCCCAGCCGATCAAGTTGCTCCCACCTTCTGCTTTAAAATGAATCTCAATTCTTTCAACTTCCTCTAATTCAATCTGCTTTTCCTGCAGTTCTTGGTTTATCTGGTTTATCTGGTTTTTCTGTATTTCCTGGTTTATCTGATTTTCCTGCTTTTCCTGGTTTATCTGTATTTCCTGTCTTTCCTGCCTTCCCTGGTATCCCTTCTCCCATCCGCTCACTGCTATCCTTAAACTCCCGCTTGTATCCTCAAGGTAAAGCAGGGGTTCCATCTCTGCTACAACACCACCAAGGTTCTGTATCTCAAAAAACCGGGATCCTATGCCGGTAA
>JAUWNW010000139.1 GCA_030612445.1 Candidatus Aminicenantota bacterium | reverse complement strand
ATACCTGGAACCGGAGCTTTTTAATGCAGGGATTAGGCCGGCTATTAATGTGGGGATCTCAGTCTCAAGAGTTGGTGGTAATGCCCAGATAAAAGCCATGAAGCAGGTAGCTGGTAAAATGCGCTTGGATCTAGCTCAGTACAGGGAGCTGGTCAATTTTGCCCAGTTTGGAACTGAACTGGATAAGGCCAGCCAGGCCCAACTTGAGCGGGGAGCAAGGCTGACTGAGTTACTTAAACAAGGTCAATATAAACCATTGTCTGTTGAAGAGCAGATCCTTATTATCTATGCCGGTAATCGTGGTTTCCTGGATGACTTTGAAGTTTCAAAAATTCAGGAATGCGAGGTAAAGTTGTTGGGATATTTAAACAAGGAACATCCGGAACTTATTAAAAAACTGAGAAAAAAAAAGGAGATAGATGCAGAATTGGATAAAGAAATAAGCTCAGCTTTGCAGTCTTTTAAAAAGCAATTTGGAGAAGAGAAGGAATAGAATGCCGGCTTTAATCGACCTGCGGCGCAGGATAAAAAGTGTCCGGAATACCCAGCAGATCACTCGGGCTATGAAATCTGTGGCTACAGCCAAGTTTAAAAAAGCTCAGCAAAGGGTTCTGGAAAGCCGTCCCAGCTGGCATAATTACCCGGAGTTGGCCGCAAAAATTTCTGCAGTTGTTTCTAGGTCTAGTCACCCCCTGCTTGAAAGGCGCAAAGAAAAAAAAATAAAAGTACTGGGTCTGTCTTCAGATAAAGGTTTAGCCGGAGCTTTTAATTCAAATCTATTGGAAAAAACCCTGAGTTTTTTAAAAGAGAGATCTTTACGCTGTGACATCCGCTTGATTTTGTTAGGGAAGAAAGCTGATCTTTTTTTTAAAAAAATGTCCTTTCCGATTGAACGTACTTATGGGGGCCGGGTCCAAAAGTTAAGCGAAGGAGAATTAAAAGACTTAGCTGGTTTTTTAATGCAGGAATATATTATAAATAAATCAGATGCAGTATATGTTGCCTATAATGAATTTAAATCTATTTTGTCACCCCAGGTAACCATAACCAGATTATTGCCGTTGGAATTTCAGGAAACTGAGGAAGGGAAGGTTCAACTCATCCCGGATTGGGAGCCTGAAATGATTTCTTTTCTCAATACCGTACTCCCGTTGTATATAGAAGGCCAAATCTGGCATTTTTATTGTGAATCAATCGCTGCGGAACATGCAGCCCGGATGATGGCCATGGATAATGCCACAAATAATGCTGAAGATCTAATTGATGACCTAACTCTTAACCTCAACAAGCTCAGGCAGGCATCCATTACAACCGAGCTGCTGCAAATTACCTCGGCTGTTGAGGCCCTGGCGAAAAATAGATAAATGGAGAAATAAATGGCAAAAGCCAAGAAAAAAGTCAAAAAAATCAACAAAGATAATAAAGAAACCAAGGCTAAACCTAAGAAAAAAGCGAATACTAAGCATAAAACTGGTCGGGTAGTTCAAGTTATCGGACCTGTTGTTGATGTTGAGTTTAAAGATTCAAAATTGCCTGAAATATATAACGCTATCCGGATTACAAGTGAAGGATTTGATACTCCTGTTCCGATTGATATTATTGTGGAGGCAGAACAACACCTGGGAGAGGGCAGGGTGAGATGTGTTTCCATGCACCCTACTGAAGGGCTGGCCCGGGGGATGAAGGCGGTTGACCTTGATGCTCCCATTCAGGTGCCGGTAGGTGAAGCTACTCTGGGGAGGTTAATTAATGTTATAGGGGAGCCTATCGATCACATGGGGAAGATCAAATCTAAGATAAAATATCCAATTCACCGTGAGCCCCCTTTGCTTGAGGCCCAGAGCACAAAGCTGGAGATGTTTGAGACCGGCATTAAAGTCATTGACCTGATGCAGCCGTTTTTAAAAGGCGGAAAGATCGGCCTGTTCGGAGGAGCGGGAGTAGGGAAGACAGTTATTATCATGGAGCTGATCCATAATGTTGCTCAAAAACATGGAGGGTATTCTGTTTTTGCTGGGATTGGAGAAAGGACCAGGGAAGGAAATGACCTCTGGCTGGAGATGAAAGAGTCAGGGGTTATTGATAAAACCGCACTAATATACGGCCAGATGACCGAACCTCCCGGAGCCAGGTTAAGGGTTGGCCTAACTGCTCTGTCTGTGGCTGAATATTTCCGGGATGAAATGAATCAGGATATTTTATTATTTATTGATAATATTTTCCGTTTTATCCAGGCCGGCGCTGAGGTCTCTGCCCTTTTAGGGAGGATGCCTTCTGCTGTGGGCTATCAGCCCAATTTGGCAACAGAGCTGGGAGAATTGGAAGAACGGATCACTTCTACAAAAAAAGGATCGATAACCTCAGTTCAGGCGATTTATGTTCCTGCTGATGATTTTACCGACCCGGCTCCTGCTACAACATTCGCTCACCTTGATGCTACGACTAATCTTTCGCGGGACCTGACAGAAAAAGGGATTTATCCAGCGGTTGATCCGTTGTCATCCTACTCGCGTATCCTGGATCCAAGAGTGATTGGGGAGGATCATTATCAGACAGCCAAAGATGTTAAAGAGATCCTGCAGAGATATAAGGACCTCCAGGATATCATTGCTATTTTAGGGATGGAAGAGCTATCTGAAGAAGATAAGGTCATTGTTAAACGAGCCCGCAAGATCGAACGTTTTTTTTCTCAGCCCTTTAATGTTGCCTTTGAATTTACCGGAAGAGAGGGGAAGTATGTAAATGTCCAGGAGACTATCCAGGGTTTTAAAGAAATTATTGAGGGAAAACATGACGATAAACCTGAACAGGCTTTTTACATGGTAGGTGGGATCGAAGATGTCATCCAGATGTCTAAGGAGTTGGAGTCGGAATGAATGAGAATATCCCTATAGCCCTGAAACTCAAGGTCATAACTTCCCAAAAAATCCTGGCAGATGAAAAAGTCCAGGAAGTCACACTTCCCGGTCTTAATGGTTATTTAGGAATATTACCCGGCCATCGCCCCTGTCTGGTGGAATTGGGAAAAGGAGATATTTCCTTTAAGCTTTCCGGCAAGAAAAGAAGCTTTCCTGTTGAGGGAGGGAATGCAGAGATCCTTCCTGACAGAGTTCTTGTTTTTACGGAAAAAAGCAAAGACAAACCTGTTGAAAAGAAAGATGATAGGAAATGATGAAACACAGGATACATTTTATCACGGCCGGATAAGTATCCTGCAGAAAAAAAAGGGATTCAGGTTTTCTCTTGACGCTCCCCTGCTGGCAGATTTTATCCAGACAAAAAAGAGTGATGAACTGCTTGAACTAGGTGCTGGAAACGGGGTTATTTCCCTGCTTCTAAGTATTAAACCTTTTAAACACATTACTGCCCTGGAAATTCAGAAATCCCTCTTTGACCTGGCCCAAAGGAATATCCGCTTAAATCAGCTGGAACATAAGATTACTATATGCCGAATGGATTTGCGGGAATATAAGGCTGATAAAAAGTTTGATGTGATTTTTTCTAACCCTACTTACTATGAAATAATTGCATGCCTAATTAGTAAATCCCGGGAAAAAGCTATTGATAAGCATGAACTAAAATGCAGTATATTTGAGATTATGCGTAAGACCTCAGACTTGTTGAAAAAAGATGGCAGGGCTTATTTTATTTTTAAGGAAAAGAGAAGGAATGCCTTTATTAAAGCAGTAGAGGAGAGCGGGCTGAGCATTAAATTGGAACGTTGTGTCCTCGCCCGCCCTGCAGGAAAAACCAATTTTTTTCTGACAGAGTGTGTTTTTTTCCGGGAGAAAAAAGTTGTTTTGCAACCTCTTATCCTTTATGATGAGGAAGAAAATTATACTGAGGAAGCTCAGGAGATATTTAAAGGGAGAACCCATGCTTCAGCTCATTAAAAAGTTTAAAGACCTATATAAGTACCGAGTTCTTATTCAGACACTGGTAAGCCGGGAACTAAAGGCTCGTTATCGAGGTACAATTCTGGGATTTTTATGGTCATTTATAAATCCTATGTTACTGCTTATCGTATATACTCTGGTCTTTGGATTTATTCTCCGTCCGAGGGTTGAGGAATTTGGTTCGTCCCCATGGCTGTATGCGCTTTTTCTGTTTTGTGGGGTCCTGCCCTGGCAGGTCTGGTTTGCTGCCTCATCTTTGGAATCGGCAAATGTTTTGATGAGCCAGGGAAACCTGATAAAAAAAATGTTGTTCCCCACAGAGATCCTGCCGATTGTTGTGGTAACCAGTAATTTCATCCATTTCCTGCTTGGGCTCCCTATTCTTTTGATTTCAGTCCCTTTATTAGGCAAGGCTTATACCCCATATCTTCTTTTTCTGCCGCTAGTGATGCTTGTTCAGTATGTGTTTACCCTGGGATTTTGTTTTCTTGTTTCGGCTTTAACTGTACATTTCCGGGATATAAAAGATATCCTGGCTAATGTGCTTACTTTCTGGTTTTTTGCCTCTCCCATCATATATCCTGTGACTTTTGAAAATGTTCAAAAACATGCTTTACTGCGCTTGTTTATGGATTTGAATCCCATGACTCATATCATGTGGAACTATCAGAATTGTGTTTTTTATGGTGAGATGATCCGCTGGAAAAGGCTGGGAATAACCTTTCTGTTTTCCCTTGTGCTGCTTTTTATCGGGTATTATATTTTCGATAAACTGCGTGACTCTTTTCCCGAGGAGGTTTAAGTGGCTGCTATTGAAATTGAAAACCTTACCCGGATATATCAGAAATACTCTGCTCAACACCGGTTTAAAACCTTTAAAAGTGCTATGATCAAAGGAGATTTTTTTAAATCTTTAAGATCGGATGAGAAAGTTACGGCCCTGGATAATGTTAGTTTTAAAGTAAATAGGGGAACGACCTTTGGAGTTATCGGAGAAAACGGCTCTGGAAAAAGCACTCTTTTAAAAGTAGTCACAGGAATTGCCAAACCCACTTCGGGTCGAGTGGAGGTAAAAGGAAAAGTTTCTGCTCTTATCGAACTTGGGGCGGGATTTCATCCTGAGATAACGGGCAGGGAAAACATCTATATAAACGGCATAATGTTAGGTTTATCTAAAAAAGAAATAAATGATAAATATGAAGGAATAGTAAAATTTGCAGAGCTTGAGGATTTTATCGATGCTCCAGTCAAGACTTACTCATCAGGCATGTATATGCGCCTGGGATTTTCTATTGCCATAAATGTCAACCCCGACGTTCTTCTGGTTGATGAAGTGCTAGCAGTGGGGGATGCTTCTTTTGTTCCTAAATGTTTAGACCGGATCCAGGATTTTCGCCGCCGGAAAAAGACGATTCTTTTTGTAAGCCACGACTTGAGCACAATAGAAAAGATCTGTGATCGGGTGGCCTGGCTTAAGGCTGGGCAAGTCCAGACCATTGGTGAGCCCAGGCGCGTAATTGATGCTTATCTTCAGGATGTTGCAGAAAAACAGGAAGGAGAGTTTGAGAAGCGTCAAGAGGAAGCTGTGAAGGAAGAAGAGT
Source organism: Candidatus Aminicenantota bacterium (assembly GCA_030612445.1). Lineage (GTDB taxonomy): Bacteria > Acidobacteriota > Aminicenantia > Aminicenantales > Aminicenantaceae > JAUVXM01. The sequence continues at coordinate 1,897 of JAUWNW010000139.1, read as the reverse complement.
ATGAAGAGGGCCGCCGGGAAAACAGGTGGGGAAAACGGGAAGTCGAGGTCAAAAAAGTCAAAATGAAGGGATTGGATGGTAAAGTGAAACATGTTTTTTCTCCTCAAGAGGGTATGCTGATCGAAATAGATATTAATGCTTATTCACTCATAAAAGATTTTGTTTTTGGCATCGGGATATTTAATTCCCAGGGTGTATGTTGTTATGGCACAAATACCTTTTTGGAAGGATTTCAGCCCGATTCTATTAAGGGGAAGGGTAAAGTGGTCTTACGGATTGAGTGTTTGCATTTAGTTAACGGTACTTATTACTTGGATGTCGCTGTTCATAAAAGAGACGGCTATCCTTATGATTACCACCGCAAACTTTATTCATTTCTGTTATCATCAAAATATAAAGACGATGGGATTTACCGGCCTAAACATTCCTGGGAATTTTCCCCAGAAATAAAAATTAAATCTTCATAAGGAGCTTGATATTTCAGCAAAAGTTAAAAATTTAGCTGACCTGATTAGAATAAGGGGAGAACTAAAAACACATGGGAAAAAAGTAGTATTTACCAATGGATGTTTTGATCTTATTCATATGGGTCATATCCATCTTTTTAAAGCAGCTAAGCAGGAAGGTGATGTTCTTATCGTCGCGGTCAATGATGATTCTTCTATCCGGAAGATAAAAGGGCCTGAGAGGCCTGTATTTGTTTTGGCTGAAAGGCTTGAAGTCCTGGAGGCAGTGGAAGCGGTCGATTATTTGATAGCCTTCTCTGAGGAAACTCCGATAAAGCCTATTTCAGCTCTGCTTCCCGATGTGCTGATCAAAGGTGGAGATTGGAAACCGGAAGAAGTAGTGGGAGGGACTGAGGTCAAGGCTGTGGGAGGAAAGATCGTTATAGTTCCTTATTTGGCCGGATATTCTTCAACCGGGATAATTAATAGAATTCTTAACACATAATGGATCCAGTAGCTGTTTTATTTAATCCCTCTTCAGGCAGGGGGAAATCAAAGAGAAAAAGAGGGCAGATAGAAGCGAAATTTAACCAATATGGTATTCCCTATAAATGGTTCGATTCCCGAAATAAGGCTCACCTGATAGAGTTAGCTCAAACTGTAGCGCCGTCCTTCCCTGTAATAGTTGCTGTAGGGGGGGATACTACTTTCCAGTTGATCGCTGCTGAAGTGCTCTCAAGCGACACAGACCCTGCCCTGACTATGGCCGCAACTGGGTCTTCAAATGATATTGCCTGCGTGCTTGGGTGGCCAGAACTGGATTCCTTGTGTGAAGCTATTAGAGCTGGTCGGGATAGACGGATGGATGTTGGGCTGCTGGAATTCAAAGGAGGATCTGCTAAGGTTTATTTTATCGGAGCTTTAAGCCTGGGGTTGGGAGTGGAAGTAAACCGTTTTGTTGCTGGATTCTGGCGTCGGTTTCCTCTGGCGGCCAAGGGAGGAGGTTTTATGCAGACAGTGGCGGGGATCTTCGGAATAAAGGATTCTTTTAAATATAATAGAGTTCCTCTCAAAGCTAAATTAAAATGGGGAAGATTTGAAAGAGAAATGGATTTTTCCCTTATGGTATTTGCTAATATTCCTTCATATGCGGGGGGAGTAGAACTTACTCCCGGAGTAACGGCCTTTGATGGTAAAATTGACTGCTGTGTGATAAGCTCTGACAATTTCTTGCAAACCTTATTGATTGGGCTTCGAGCTCGAAAAGGCAGACATATTAGCAGTAATAATGTACAGATAATATCGGATACTGCTTTTGAAGTTATTTTTCCTGATAATATTGATCTGCAGTATGATGGAGAGATAATCAATTCGGTTAAGGCATTTAAGGTTTCGATCCTGCCGGCTGCCCTTAAGGTGCTGGTATGATTATGAATAGTTCAGGTTAATAG
>JAUWNW010000210.1 GCA_030612445.1 Candidatus Aminicenantota bacterium | reverse complement strand
CAGGCGGGCAGGCTCGTAATTGAGACGGGATTTGACATTTAAGTCCGGGGCATGTTTGACAGGACCTGTACGAAGCTTTACATCCTCTAAATCAAAGGGAAGCGCCCGGAAACCGATAACTTCCGGACCACCGCTTTTTACTTTTTTTATATATGGCTCTTTTGGTGTACGGCAGGATACGGCCATTATTCCCATAAAAATAACAAGCAAAATATTTTTTCTCATAACTCTCCTCACTATTCATGAAAAATGTCGATATGTATTATACATCTTTTTTAATCAGTATTTTACTGTGAGTATCTAGTTTAGCTGTTGATAATGAGTTTTATCTATCTTTTATTGACTGCATGGGTCTATTCTGAGTAATATTGCTGATATAGAAAGTTAAAGGAGTTAAAAATGACACAAAAAAAACACTTGATCTTATTTATTTGTTTATTTGGAGTGGCCCTGGTATTTACGGTTGCTGCTTCTGCTGATTCTACCAAGGGGTTTTATCGCTATCCTGCCCTATATAAAGACACCCTGGTTTTTGCAGCTGAAGGGGACCTCTGGACTGTAAGCATTAAGGGAGGAACAGGGCGGAGATTGACAACACATCCTGGAGAAGAAACTCACCCTGTGATTTCCCCAGACGGTAAAACTTTGGCTTTTTCCGCAACCTATGAAGGGCCGACCGAGCTCTACATCATGCCGCTTAGCGGCGGCCTGCCGTCCCGCTTGACTTATGAAAGCGATGCCTCAACTGCAATTGGTTTTACTCCTAATGGAAAGCTTATATATTCGACCCGTGCTTTTTCGACTATTCCCAACCCGCAGTTGGTCACTATTGAGCTAAAAACCGGAAAAAGAGCCCTAATACCCCTCAGCCAGGCAAGTGGCGGGTCCTATGATGCCTCAGAACAGACGCTTTATTTTACTCGCCCTGGATTCCACAACAACAATACTAAACGCTATAAAGGAGGCACAGCCCGGAATATCTGGAAAATTAAGTCAGAATGGCCGGAAGCCCGCAACTTGACAGAGGATTTCCCGGGAGAGAATTTCGCACCTATGTGGTGGGATAGCCGTGTTTATTATGTTTGCGACCGGGATGGGGACTGGAATATCTGGTCAATGGATGAGGATGGAAAAGACCTTAAGCAGCACACCCATCACAGCGGCTGGGATGTTAGAACACCTTACTTGTATGACGGTAAAATAGTTTACCGGATAGGAGCTGACCTGCGTATACTTGATGTCCGGAATAAGGAAGACCGCCTAATTCCTATTACTCTCGCCTCTGATTTTGACCAGATACGTGAAAAATGGGTAAATGACCCTATGGATTATCTTACTTCAGCTCATATCCACCCCTCAGGTGATAGCGTTGTACTGACGGCCCGAGGCCGTGTATTTGTAGCGCCTGCCGGAAAAGGCCGTTTAGTAAGAGCATCTTCTAAAGAGGGAGTTCGTTACAGGGATGTGGTTTTTATGCCAAGCGGTAAAAGGCTTCTTGCTCTTTCTGATGAAAGCGGTGAAATCGAATTTACCTTCTTGCCTGCTGATGGGGTAGGCCAAGAGAATACCCTTACTGAAAACGGAAAAATACTGCGCTTTCAGGGACATCCTTCACCTGATGGGAAATGGCTAGCTTTTGATGACAAGAACAATGACCTCTGGCTGTTGAACACTTCAAGCGGAAAACAGCATAAAATCTCAAATACAAGAAACGGGATAGGGGATATTGTCTGGTCCCCTGACAGCAAGTGGCTGACCTATTCAGAGCAGGCGTTTAATACATTTACTCAGATCCACCTTTACAATCTGGAAAAAGGCGAGCAGATCCCTCTTACTACGGACCGCGTCAATAGTATGAGCCCTGCCTGGAGTCCGGACGGCAGATTTATTTACTTTTTGTCTGACAGAAATCTCCGTTCAGTTGTAGGAAGCCCGTGGGGGCCGAGGCAGCCGGAACCTTATTTTGACAAACCGGTCAAACTATATGTGCTTTCTCTTCGTAAAGGTCTAAGGTCGCCTTTTAAACATGCAGATGAGCTTTTTCAGGCAGATGGACCCGATAAAAAATCTGAGGAAAAAAAGCAGACTGAGGCTTTAATCAAAATAGACCTTAATGGAATTCAGGGGCGTATCCGTGAAATTCCTGCAAGTGCCGGCAATTACTCCGGTCTTTCCGTAAACACAAAAGCTCTTTTCTGGGTGGAACGGGGAGCCGGATATGGAGATCCTGCCAAATTAGTGTCTCTTAAAATCGCCAGTGAAGACATTAAAATTGAAACTGTTCTGGAAGGAATCCGCAGATATGAACTTTCTGCCGACGGAAAAAAAATCCTGGCGCAAAAAGGAGACTCAATTTATGTATTTGAGGCAGCCCCAAAGAAGTTATCAAATCTCAATAAAAATAAAGTGAATCTAAGTGGCTGGAGTTTTTCTATCGATGTTGCAGATGACTTCCGCCAGCTATTTATAGATGCTTGGAGGCTTGAAAGAGACTACTTCTATGACCCTGGCATGCATGGCTTAGATTGGGATGCAGTGCTTGATAAATATCTCCCTCTGGTAGACCGGATTACATCACGCCGGGAACTAAATGACCTTATCGGACAATTGGTAGGAGAACTATCAGCCCTTCATGTCAGTGTCCGGGGCGGCGATCTCAGGCAGGGGCAAGATCAAATCA
>JAUWNW010000177.1 GCA_030612445.1 Candidatus Aminicenantota bacterium | reverse complement strand
TGATGTCCCTGGTAATGAAATCCATTCCCTGACATTCGGATTGCAGCTTGGATAAAAGCTCTTTATTTGTTAAAGGAGATTGAGGGGTTTTTCCAGCTCCGCCATATCCTTGGGAAAGAAATACTGTATATATTTCAGTGTTTTCTATTTCAGCGCCAAGCTCTGAGCTCCCTGCATAGCTCAAGCTAACAAGTGTACAAAAAATAACTAAGAAAGAGAGAATCTCATAAACCTTAAGGAACCAGTCAATCTATTTGAGACTTCCCGTATTCCTTGATATTCTTTTAAACGAACAAACGGAGTGTAAAAGGCAAGGACTTTTACATACCTTGCGGTAAGGATAAATGCATAAGTCGCGCTTCCAGGACCTGCGGCGAAAAATGAACCTGCCCGAGGGAAAATAAGCGCTATGGCGTGAAATTAATTATTTCACGACATATTTGAATAAACTGAGACCAAAGTGTGGCTATATTTTGTCAAAAATATAGAAAAATCGTTCGGTAGAAGTCACAGGTTCAAATCCTGTATCGCCCACCACATTCTTTTCAAATCCACAACCCTATTCCTTATCCTATGATCCTTCCCCCCCACAGATCTTCGAGGAATTTTTCCCAAGGGAGAATCTTAATTTGTCCATGCAAACGTTCCTCCCTTTCGTTACAGACAACAAAAGCTTTCTGTGGAGCATATTCATCTATGAATGCGGCAAGTGCCCGCATTTCTCTATTTTCGACATTGTTTGTTCCCTTTACTTCGACAGCGATCGTTCCATCATCTAAAATGAAATCAACTTCATAGCCTGACTTTGTCCTCCAAAAGTTTATTTTGTAATCCAATTCACTATAGGAAGAATGAGCAGTTATCTCTGTAAAAATAAAATGCTCGAAAGCCTTACCGAACAATTCACCTCTTGCTTCCGGTATATTCCGCTTCACCATACTACCAGCGACACCAACATCAAACAGATAGAATTTTGGTGCCTTCGTTATGACTTGGCGGGATTGTCTCTTTTTATAAGGTTCAACCATCCGTCCCAGCAATGTGTCAATAAGTATCTGGTAATATTCTTTTACTGTTTTGGCATCAACTCCGCAGTCCCGGGCGATATTCGAAAAATTCGTTAATTCCCCATGTGAATATCCCACAGCATCAAAAAACCTTGCAAAAGCCGGAATGTTGCGTGTGAGTCCCTCATCAAAGACCTCTTCCTTCAAGTAGTCACGAACATAACCATGCAATGATTTTTTATAGCTATTCCTTAAATAATGGTCAGGAATCATGCCCTGATTTAAGGCTCTCAGCAGATCCATATCTCCTAATTCACTCGACACCAATGGGAACATCTCGTATCTCCAAGCTCGGCCTCCCAGGAGATTCGCCTTTCCTCTTCTCAGCTTCCTTGCACTTGATCCACAAAGTATAAAACTCAGCCCTTTATTTTCAATCAGCCAATGGACCTCATCCAATATCTGAGGGACCTTTTGGACTTCATCTAAGATGATGGGAAGCTTGAGAATTCCCTCATCCTTAGCCAGGATTTGCTCTCTTAATAATGAAGGCCTCTTGGTTAATTCCAGAGCCAGATCAGTCTTTAAAAAATCGTACATTAAGCTGTTTGGAAAAGTATCTTTAAGATAAGATGATTTCCCAATTTTTCTCGGTCCCCAGAGAAATGCTGATTTTCCCTGAGGAATATCTATATTTAGTATTCGCTTAACTTTTTTCATATCAAGATCTTTCTCCATAATAGTATGACTATTTAGGAATATATTCCATAATAGTACAGATGTCAAGTTGATATAGGGCTAAACATAATTTGCATGCCCTTCCTTCGCTTTCCGTAATAAATCTCCTTATCAAAATCCTACATGCTTTCTATGATGATGTGATGCAAGTAATTTTTTTTATATCCTCCTCTTTTTCTTTTGGTTTCGGTTTTAAAACCATCCTTCTATCCGTGCCCGCGACCTTACGGTCGAGTATGCACACACCGTAATATTCGGCTTCGGCTCCTTAACCTCAGCGAGAATGCGGCCTTTGTAAAAGGCAAGGACTTTTACATACCTTGCGGTAAGGAGTCCCGTTTGTCTGTTTTGATCTTGGCTTTCGCTATGGCCTTTACCAGAAGAGGGTGGGCGATCTTCATCTTTACTCCATTAGATCTACCATAGTGTAGTGAGAGCGGCCCGCTTCCACTACACCCTCCATATCTCCCTTAAGACCACTTAAAAATTCCTTGACTTGCTTTTGAGTGTTCCAGACCTTTTCGGCTTTAATTTTTTTACCGCTTTCTTCCAAAACTGTGATCTGTGAGTATTGCAGAGGTGCATCACATCATCATGTTACCTTATATAAAATGCCATGGGATTATTGACAACCTCCTGCACGACGACCCTCGGTACCAGGACCTGCTGCGAAAAATGAACCTGCCGGTTGGGAAACAATAAGTTCAGCCACTTCAGCAAGAACTGACCTGGAGATAGCTGAAATGGGGGCCGCCAGGATCACACACGCATGAAAAATGTCATAAAATATAAATAAGAATTTGCCTGGTTTATACGCTGTGTTGACAAAAGGTGTTTTTAGTGGTAAATATTATTACCATATGGTAAATAATTTATCCATTAAAAAGGAGAACCACTATCAAATTAAACAAACCTCTTGATAATATTTTTGATCAATTTTCCAAGCTAAAACTCCTCCGTTTTCTTGTCAGGACTGAAGCTGAATTGAGTGGTCGCGAAATGGCCAGAGCAACAGGAATCTCTCATGTAAACTGCAACGGGTCCCTTCAAGAGCTTTCACAGCACGGACTTGTGAAAATGAGAAAGGTGGGTCGTTCGATTCTCTATTCACTAAATAGAGAGCACATCTTAGTGGATGAAATATTGGTTCCCTTGTTCAAAAAAGAGGAGAGACTCTTTCTATCGCTTACAAAAACAATCCTCAGCCCTTTATCCGGACCTAAACCAATCAGTATCCTATTGTTTGGCAGTCAAATAGATGAAAAAAGGGCTCGTCCTGACAGCGATTTTGATGTTTTGTGCGTTATACCTGACGAGACAAACTTAAGAAAATTCAAGAGCGAAATCTCTCAGTCAGAAGCTCAGGTAGAAAGGAAATATGGGAATCGTCTCTCTTTGCTTATTATGAAAAGAAATGAATTTCTTAGGAGAAGAAGGAGATATCCATTGTTACTTGAAATTGAAGAACAGAATAGATTGCTATTTGGTAAACATTTCCGAGAAATAAAATGACTGGAAAATTCAAAATTGGAAAGTCTTCAAAAGAAGACTATAAGAAATTTCTTAAAAAGGCAGATGAATTTTATGAAATGATGCAGCAAAGCTTAATGAAAGAAAAATGGAATGCAGCAGGACTAAATGCCATCCATACAGGGATTTCTGCCAATGATGCCTTATTGACCTTTCATTTTGGGTTGAGAAGTATCAGTCCAAAACATGATGATGCAGTAAAATTGTTAATTTCGATGATGGAAAGGGATGACGTGGAGATAAAAGCAAAACACCTGAGACAGCTCATTTCAGTGAAGGACTTAGTGGAATATGATGGAAGGCTGCTTTCTCGGAGTAAGGCAGAGTCACTAGCTAAACATGCTGAAAGATTTTTAGATTGGATTAGATCGCTTTTGCCATAATTTTCAAATATATAGGTTTCCCGGAGCACAGAAGTTGAAAAAGAAGAGATAAGTATGATGTCCCCCGAATGCCTCCCGGAGTAAATTCTGTATCTTTTTCCCTAGTTTCCTTTATTTATCCGCTGCGGCAAATGAAACCAAGTAGGTCAAACGGCAGGCTTTGGTAAAAAGATCTTTATTTACCTTTTCCACACTGTCACTGGGCTGGTGATAATCACTGGTCATGGCCGCCATGGTATAGACATAAGGAACTTTTACAGTAGCAAAGGAAGCTTGGTCACTGCCGCCGCCTCGAGCTCCTTCCTGGGCTTCACGTAAAAACAGATGGAGACCGACATACTGATTGGCTTCCCTGACGATACCATCCATTCCGGTTGTGAAATTAACTGTCAAGAATTTAGACAGATTGATCTTTTCCATCAGTTCCTTTCCACCCGGAAATTGAAACATCCGACCCATCCGTGCAAAAGACTGCTCATCATAGGCTCTGCTGATCATGTCCATGTTGAAATACATGGCTGTTTTGGCAATGGGGAAATAAGGATTTTGCACATAATAGCGCGAGCCCAGGAGTCCCTTTTCCTCTCCCGTCCATAGCGCAAACAAGATAGTACGTTTGGGCTTAACCGGATTGACCGTAAACGCCCTGGCGGCAGAAAGCACTCCGACTGATCCGGAGCCATTATCGTCAGCCCCGTTATAAATATAATCGCCGCTGCGTCCCAGATGATCAAAATGGGCACCAATGACAATAACCTCATCTTTGAGCTTAGGATCTGAGCCTTCAATATAGCCCAGGACATTGAGACACCTCACCAGCTTAACCTTGGCAGTGGATGCGATTGTCAACTTGGTACCGGGAATGTCCATGGAGGATGGTTGGAGCTTATTTTCAATGGTTTCCTTCAACTCATCAATGGTTTTGCCGGAGTTCTCCAGAATCGCATTGGCAATCTCCCGAGTGATGGTTATCACAGTCGACCGTCCCGGCATCATTCCGCTCACACCGGGAATAGAAAGGCGGCGGCGAACTCGATTAATAATTGGCCGTTCATCATTTACCTGGTCAGAAGGGGCCATTTGCTTGTAGATACTAGTGTCATGTCAAGCTTGATATGACGCAATAAATATGATATACTTTTTCATAATCACCCATGGAGGACTGAATATGAAAAAGTATATCGTCACTTTAACAAAAGAGGAAAGAGAATATTTAAACAAAATCGTTTCCAAGGGCAGCCATAAATCACAGAAAGTCATAAATGCCTTGCTTTTACTTAGTTGCGATGAAGGAAATTTCCAGAAAAAACGCTCTACTAATAAAGAAATCTCCCGAGTTCTGAAAACCGGCATGAGGAAAATTGACCGAGTCAAAAAGCGATTTATAGAAGAAGGTCTTGACATAACGTTAAACGGTAAGAAGGGGAG
>JAUWNW010000099.1 GCA_030612445.1 Candidatus Aminicenantota bacterium | reverse complement strand
TTTTGTTTCCATAGGGAACCTCCTAAATTATTTTGTATAATTTATTGTGAGGTATTATGGAAAGAAATAAAACTACATTTCGTATACAACAGGCATATATTCTTTTTTCTTGCCATAAGCAAAAACTTTCGATAATTGCCCACACCAGGAGGCCCGAGAAGAATCACATTAGCCTTCTGCTGGATAAAGGTCAGATCAAAAAGCGACATGACCTTCTGTCGGTTTAGTTTGTGCTGAAAGGTAAAATCAAACTCGTCAATACTTTTGATAAAGGGAAGCCCGGATATTTTAAGAGCTGTTTCCACACGACGCTGCTCCTTGCAGGCCACCTCTTCCTCCAGGAGCTCCTCGAGGAATGACAGATAGCTTTTCCCTTCTTCCTCTGAAGTCTTTATGACTTGTCCAAGGATTTCACCCATTCTAGAAAGCTTGAGCCGCGTGAGGCTGGACTGGATGCGGTCGAGAGCCAATGTGCTCATGTCCCCACTCAGGCAGCAGCGTCATAGATATGAGTGGAACGGACCTCAACATCCATGTCATAGAGCGGCTTGGACGGACTGATCGTCGATTTAGCGCGGCCCTTGCTGCGTTTGACATGAGCGTATTTGCGCTTGTTCATCTCTTTATCTTTTCTCAGGGCTTCGTAGAACTTTTTATCCTGAACCAGATGTCCTTTCCCTTCGGGGATTTTATATGTCACTATCAGACGATCATCATCGAATATCCTCATGTCCTTGTCCTTTACACGAAGAAGGAGTTCTTTTCCGACAAGCGTGTGGGCAACAACATAGCTGTTGCAGTCAAAACGGACGATGCAGTCCTTGTAAACCTTTCGGTAAATCCTGTAAGACGTGTCAAAGGCCTGGGGTGGAAGGAGGTTTAAATGGGGCCGTTCCCGCTCAAAACGAAGAGAGACAACCTCATGGGTTGTCCCATGGACACGTTCATCTTTTTTCTCAAGCCATCTGATAAGGTCTCTGTTGGCTGTAGCGCGGCAGATAAAACCATAGCCCCGCCAGAAGCCTTCCCGGATGAAATTGTATGGCCTCTCCACTTTCCCTTTCACCCAGGCTGCAAAGGCAGGGGCCACTTCCGGCTTGAAACCATAGTGCAGGGCAAAACCTATGAGAGTGGAATTGAATTTGTTCTTGCCGGCTATTTTCCCGATAAATACGTTTTTCATTCTGTCGTATAGAATCTCCTCAGGAACACCGCCAAAATACTCAAAGGCATTGATGTGGCAATCGAGAAAAGTCGGAAGGTCACAGTGATCAATAAGCTCTCCGTATATCTTCCGGGAATAGCCGAGTATCATAGCGAACAGGTAGAGCTTCCGGATGGTGCCGTCAAGATTTTCAACCTGGAATTCTCCAAAGTCCACCTGCGCCTGAAAGCCCGGTTCCGTCTCAAAACGCATGTAGGCCACTCTCTGCTTCTCGGCCTTGATCTCATGCACTTTTCTCTTTACAATCTCATAGCTCCCGGTAAAACCCATATTGGCGAGCCGGTCGTAAATCCAGGTGGCCCTATATTCAAGATCGTCATCCAGCCAATACGCGATGTTGCCCTGATAGGGATCCAGCAGACTCTTCCTTTGAATGGTCTTTCTCTCCTCCGGATCCCCGCGGTTCTCTATAAACTTCTTAACCGTGTTCCGGCTGATTCCCAGCTTTTTAGCGATTTGCCGCTGGCTCAGCCCTCTCCTTTCCAAAAGCAGTAAGTCCAAAATGGTCTCCTTTTTTTCAAATTGATCACCTCTTTTATACTGGGATAAAAAATTATATTATAAATCTTTTTCCCAGCATCTCCATACCCAAAGTGGCTCACTTTTAAACGACCATAATTGGCTCAATTTAACACGACCATCTACAACTAATAATATAGTTGTAGATTCCATATCATCTTCTATTTAAATATTTATCAACACGAACGGCTAAATCTTTACCGTATTGATATGTAATAAATAATAAATTTATTTGTTTATCATCTAAATTTTGATTTGCTCTTGCTATAGCACGTTTAGAAAGTTGGGTTGTTGTTTGGGAAAGTGAACATACTTGAGCAAATTTTTTTGCTATACTTTGTTTTTTCAATAAAGAAATCTGTATTTGTTCGATTTGAGAATGAGTATCAATTGATTGAGTTTTCATCATCTAACAAGATATACTTTTTTATTTTAATATGACATATTTATTTCCAAAATATTATTCGCATATAACACCAGAAATCACAGCAGTTTCATTTTGATGCTTATTTATCCAAGCCTCTAAAAAAAAGGGCCTTTTAATGGTCATTCAAACAACTCTAGGTGATAGGCGAGAGAAAGGCCAGATCATAACCCGTCATAGCGCTCTCTTTCCTGCGTATTTCTCCTTGATTTTGTCTGTTTTGTAACTTAATATCACGCTAATATTAGAGCTAAGGGAGCGTAGATTAAAAGGAAATATATTGATAATACATCGCAATATTTTTCAAACAAGGAGCTTGACATAATATATGATATTATCATATATTATATGCGGAGAAAGAATATGGTAAGAAAAACTATTATGATTGATGAAGATTTAGCCAGAGATTTGGATCATTTTGCCCGAAAAGAACAGAGAGATTTCTCAGGTGCAATGAGATATGCTCTTAAAATCGGGCTTCTAGCCATTGAAAACCCAGAACTGACCATCCAAGAAATCAAGGATATCTTAGAGGCCATGGTTGATTATGAAATGGGCAATGTCTCAGAATTGAATTTGAAGGATTTATAGATGAGGCTGGTTGAAACCTCTAAGTTTAAAAGGCTAAGAAAGAAATTAAAGCAAGAACAGGAGAGAGTAGAACTCAAAAACGCGATAAAAAGAATCGCGGATGATCCATATTCTGGGAAAAAACTCAAGGGTGAATTGAGAGAACTTTTTTCGTTTAGTTATTCAGTTAAAGGACAGAGCAGAAGACTCATTTACAAAGCAGAAAAAGATACTATTACCCTTTTTTCCTTTGGCCCGAGAGAGGGGATATACAAATGATGGGAGATTGGGAGATGTTGCTGAAAAACTTATGTTTATACGAAAATGAAAGGAAATTTTGGGGGATGTCCTGGGAGATAACCGAGTTCATTCTTATTGGATTCCAAATAATTGATTTTTTGCCCATAAATGGTTTACATTTAACTTAAGCGCATTCTTAAATGATGCCTTAGCCTCCAATTGCCTACCTTTTCCCAGGTACCCTAATCCCAACAGGAAAAAGGCATCAGCCATCTGTTCATTTTTAGAGTGTTTCTCTCCGAATTTAGCAAAAAATTCCATTGAGGTTCCAGCTTCCAGAGCCTCGACTTTATTGCTTCCGAAATTAATCAGTCCGTTAAATATTTTATCAGCTTTCTCTTTTTGACCTAATTTCTTAAAGGCTAATCCTTGATAGTAACTAAGGGCTGACCACCCCTTTCTCTCTTTCACTGTTGCTGATTTCTCGTAGAACTCTTTAGCTTTTTTATCATTGCCTTCAACTTCATATATCAAGCCCATTGAGTAATAAATTTCACAATCTCTGCCGCCAAGATAGGGTTTTGCTACTTCAAGATTTTCCGGATATTCCAGGGCAGCTTTGTAATCTTTGATAGATTCTTTATACTGTTTTGCCTTGAAATATTTTTGCCCCCGAAGTATATGCGCATCCACATAAGTGGTATGAATATTACCCAAACCTTCCCATCTACGAAAATGATAGACATTCATAAAATCAATAGCCTCATCGTAAAATCCTAACTGGGTAAGAAGAACAATCTCCCTTGAAAACGCATCATTATGTCCAACAATAATCTGATGATTTTTTTGCAGTAATACCAACCTTTTTTCAGGTGAGTCTCCCCCGGCTTCATAGAGAACATCTAATTCATAAAACAGTCTTGGGTCTGTATCATCGCAAATTAATGCTTTTTCCAAACTGGCAGCTGCCTTTTGAATATTATTCTCAACTTGAAGGTAGGCCAGACCCAGATTCCTGTGAACAGTAGCAAGTTTGTCATCCAGGGCCCGGGATTTTTCCCATTCTTTTATGGCATTTTCAGGTTGATGATCATAGAAAAGATTTCCCAGGTAATAATGAGAACGAGCATCCCTGGGATTATTATTGAAAGCGGCCCGGAACATCTCGATGGACTCTAATCTGAAAGGGAAACAGTAATCTGAAGGCATTTTGCTTCCGAGTTGGTAATATTTGGAAGCCTTCTCTATATTTCCAATTTTCTCCCAAAAATAGCCCAGATAATAATAAACTAGGGGGTAAGTTGTTGATTCCTTTTTATCAGAATCTATGAGCAGACCAAGCAGATCAATCGCTTCAGCCCATAAACCGCAATTACTATAGTCAACTGCAATCTCCAGAAAAGGCTGAGCTTTATACCAGGGTTGAACTTTATCCTCTCTCTTTGCCATCAGACTGTTTTTTACTTCTGCTGCCGCCTCCTCTGATCCCCCTGCTGATTTCATCAGATATAGTTCAAACTCTGCCCAGAGGTTAAGAGGATCTTCTTGTAAGATTTTTTTTGATATTTTTTCTGCTTCTTCATAGCGTCCCATATGCCTGAGTATGGCCATCTTTAGATTCAATGCATTTGCATTTAAAGTATTTATTGTAATAGAGAGGTTATTGTGTTTCAAGGCAGTAGAAAAATCGCCCCTTAAACAATCTATTTCGGTTAAATGATAATAAGCCGCTGATTGAAACGCATAACTCCAGGCTGCTTTATAGAAAACGTTGTAGGCGTCATTATATTTCCCCTGAAGTTGCAAAACCAATCCCAAATAGTAGTATGCTGCTCCATCTCTTGGGCTTGTATAATTCTTCCTTGCCCGCTCGATGGCAGTTCTGAAACTTTCTTCCGCTTCTTTAAACAGTCCCCTTTTATAGGAAAGGATTCCAAGCGCAACATTGACCCTGTAGTTACCGGAGTCTCTTTTTAGGGCTTCCTCATAATAAGGATAAGGCTCCAGCGCCGGGTTATAGAATTGCTCCAAACGCAGGCCTGTAAGATAAAGTTCTTCAACTGTTTTAATGTCTTTTGGAGGTAACGGGGGCTTAACTTCTTCAGGCATTGGGGCTCCCTTTGGTTTAACCGGCCTGTAGGTTATTAATTTTTCATTTTTTGAGGAAAGTAACGATACTCGCAAATCTTCTTCCCTAACTCCGGAAGGAAGTTGTATTTTTTTCTGAAAAGGTTTATCAGGACTTATATCTGTTTCTTGCTGAAAAATTACTTCGTCACCGGCTTTCAGGAATACTTTTGTATTTTTATAAGCGGATGTTGTATTAAATCCGATAACAGCAATATTTTCAGGGGTTACTTCTAAGTCAACTGCGGTTCTAAGATTGGCATTTTTCACGCCTCCCATCTCCCGGATAGGATACCAGTATTGATTAACAGTTTTAGTTTCGTAAGGCTGCAACCAACTATAATCAGGTTGATTATCTGAATAAGCACCAACCATAAGTTCTACATAGGGGCCATCTGTTTCAGTCAAGATTTTATCCCAGATCCTTCCCTGCGGACCTGGTCCCCATTCCCATAATTTTTTACCGGGAGCGACATGATGATTGGCTATATAAACAAGACCGGCCTTTTTTCGATGATCATAGCCTGCTAAGAAATTTTCTTTACAGTTCCAGGCAAAAAACGACATGGGCGATGGGTGATTCCTCCACCAACTGATGTCTACCCCTTTTGAATAATCCACTCCCCTGTAAACTTCGTGTGAAATCGGCCAATGTGAAAATGCGGTTTTGCTATGATATGTGGCAAACTCTGTCGAGGGCGGAAAGATTATCTGATAATCAGGATTTGCATGAACAGACACATTAGCCCAGTACAGAAAGGAATGTATTAAGGGGGTGCGATTGACAAATTTAAAGGCAGCCTCAAAATAAGATTTACCAGGATATAATGTTATCCCGATGATCCATCTCATCCTGTGCCGGATTTCTATCTCACTCATCCAGATTGTTTTGCTGCCATCAGAGTTTTCCTGTAAAGTATAATCTATCGGCATAAAAACCGTGGCGCGATGATGGTGAGGAAAATTCCATTCAATTCCCCCTGATATCCAGGCGCCAAGCATTCCTATAAGCGCAGGTTTGATCACATGCTGGTGATAAAGAAAATCATAATTATTGGTTTTATCTATTGCGTAAAAAACGCGGCCCCCTATTTCAGGAAGTATACAGATTTTGATGTATTCGTTTTCAAGGTAAACTGCGTTGTAGGTTTTATTCTTGCGAATATCTGTCAATCTGTCTAACATGGGATAGGGATAAATGCGTCCCTGCGCCCCCTGATACGCTCTGCCGGCATAGAACCGGGGATTTGGATCAGGTTTGCCCACTTCATAAGCAGGAATTATTAATGGCTCTTCCCATATCCTGACATATGAATCTGCCCGAACCGGATTGATGGCAAAACAGGTAATAAGAGTCGTAATATATACAATAATTATTGTAAATTGTTTTTGAAGTCTCATCTGCCTCATAAGCTTACCAAACTTCTCGTACTTTAATAATATTCTTTTTATAATTCAAATCAACAAGATTTTTTAATGTGAGGATTTCTCCTTGATTTTGTCTGTTTTGTAACTTAATATCGCTATTATAGGATCTAAAGGAGTAAAGAGTATGATTAGACTTGATGGTTCTCATCTAAGTATTACTGATGTTGTTGCTATTGCACGCAATTTTGAATCAGTAACTCTTGCAGAAAATGCTCGAAAAAACATGGAAAAATCACAGCTGCTTGTGACGGAACTATTGCATTCTCAGAAAACAGCATATGGAGTAAATACCGGTTTTGGAAGTCTATCTTCTGAAAAAATCAGTGAAGAAGACATTGAAGCATTACAAGTCAATTTGCTTCGCAGTCATTCATGTGGCGTTGGAAAACCATTACCCGTTGATGTGGTTCGGGCGATGATGGTTCTCCGAGCTAATTCTCTTGCGAAAGGCTATTCTGGAATTCGACCTGGTGTCGTCCAATTACTTATTGATGTATTGAATGCGCGAATTCATCCAGAGGTTCCAAGTAAAGGATCTATTGGTGCTAGCGGTGATTTGGTTCCACTTGCTCATATTGGCTTATGTTTAATTGGTGAAGGAAAAGTAACCTATGACGATGAACAGATGTCATCAGCAGATGCATTTGAAAAAGCACAGTTACACCCTGTTTCTTTGGGAGCAAAAGAAGGCCTGGCCTTGATTAATGGGACCCAACTAATGAGCGCTCTTGGTTGTCTTTTTGTTTGGGATGCTGAACAATTGTTGAAACATGCGCAAATTGCTGGAGCGATGAGTTTAGAAGCATTAAAAGGCACAAATCAAGCGTTTCGAAAAGAAATTCATTTGCTTCGTCCGCATATGGGACAACTAGCTTGCGCGGAAAACTTGTGGAAGTTAACTCAAAATAGTGCAATTCATGATTCTCATAAGGATTGTAGCAAAGTACAGGATGCCTACACGATTCGGTGTATGCCGCAAGTGTTTGGGGCATCAAAAGATGTGTTTTCATTTGTTAAAAATGTGTTTGAAACTGAGATCAATTCAGTTACAGATAATCCGTTAGTATTTCCTGATCTTTCTGAAATTATTTCTGGAGGTAATTTTCATGGGCAACCCCTCGCATTTGCTTTAGATTTTCTCGCTATTGCTTTGTCTGAACTTGGTAATTTTAGTGAACGTCGTATTGCTCGGTTAGTTGATAGTTCCCTTTCTGGTCTTCCTGCGTTTTTAACAAAGTATCATGGGCTGCATTCAGGTCTTATGCTTCCCCAATATGTTGCTGCATCATTAGTCAATGAAAATAAAACCTTATGTCATCCGAATAGTGTTGATTCTATTTCATCTTCTGCAAACAAAGAAGACCATGTGAGTATGGGTGCAAATGCGGGTTTGAAATTATTTCAAATTTTTGAAAACGTAAGAACAATTATTGCAATTGAACTGCTTGCAAGTGCGCAAGGTCTTGAGTTTTTAAAACCGTTAACTCCTTCGAATGGTGTGCAAGCCGCTTATAACGAGATTCGCAAGACTGTTTCAAAAATTGATGTAGATAGGCCACTTCATCAGGATATTAAGCTTCTTACTGAGCTTATCGAAAAAGGATTGATTCTTTCTCAGGTAGAAACTGTGGTTAACCCCTTGAAATAGTTTTTTTGTCCGAAAAACACAGATAACCTCTTCTTTCCATTTTTATTAATGAATTATCCAGGCTCAGGGGGTATAGATTTAACAAGATAATTTACTGACCTGGGTTCTTACATAAAACTCAGTCCCCCAGATACGGACTGTATGATTATTTTCTTTTTCCTTTCCACAGGAAATTATCTTCGGCCCCAAACAAAGGCAGTCCCTGGTTGCCTGCTCGTGGCCTTCTAAAAATTTATACTTACATATTTTAATACCAGGAGTCAATACAGCCAAATTATGTTTACTTTTATTTTCAGCAGATAATCCTGAAATTATTCTGCCGTCATAATAGATATTAATGCTTGCTGAATTTACCCGGAAGGGGAGTGAGAAAACATATGAGCTTTTGGCAGGAAAATCTATAATTTTTATTTTTTGTTTGTATCTGTTTTTTTTTGTTTTATTATTTAGTAATATTTTTTCCGACAGAGCCATTATTTTCCCTTGTGGGTAGATATTCAAATAAGAGATCATTTCATTTTTTGTATTGACCTCTTGGACACAACCTGTTTTTAAATTCCAGTGCTTAAGGCGGTGATCTGAACCCCATGAATATATATTACCGAAATAATCTACAGCTAAAGCAGCGACCGGAGAGGAATGTGACTTGAGTTTTATAAGTTCGTTGTTTTCCATGTTCCAGATCAGGATAAAACCGTCTTTATGTCCGGTTATCAGTTTGTTCCTGGGTAATGAAGTAATTGAACATATTGGGGAATTAAAATTTCCATATTTAACTATTTGACAATTCTCAAAGGAAATACTCAGCAGCTCCCCTTTTCTATTAACCAAAAAAATATTTCTTCCCAGAAGAGAAATACCCTTGAATTCCTCTATAGAGGCATGAAATATTCTATTGTCGAGGAAAGTAAGAATAAAAACCTTTCCTTTTTCTCCGATTCCTGCAATCTGGTCCTGAGCATAAAACCGGATATGATGGGGCCGGAGATCATTAACCGGGATGGTTTGAAGAAGGTTGGGATTATCTTCGATTTTTTCATTGAGAACAATTTTAAATCTTTTTTCTTCTGGTTTAAAATTCCATTTCTTATGTCTGGAGAATACTCCTTTTTCTAAATCAAAACCGTTGTCAGCCAAAGAAATAGGTTCTGCTTTCATATTCAGAGTCTCCGCTTTTTTACTAAAGTCTCCTACTTTTATCATATTACCCCAGGTTCCTATTCTTCTCTTTTTAAAAAGTTCCTGAATCTCTTGTTTGTTTAGACGCTTGTTGACTGAATTATCAAGGTCATAAACGATGACTTTGCCTTCTTGATAAAAATGTGTATCTTCAAGAGGGGGATCTTCGAGAAATGAAAGGTGTGATTTTATGCTTTCTAAAGCTATTTCCCGCACCTCCAGATTTTTTCTTCTTGTGGAAAAATTAGCTCTGAAATTCACGGCAACGTCAAGTTTTTCCCTGAAATAAAACAGGTCAATAATTCTCTGGAAATAGTATAGATCTCTACAGCCGTCCATGATAATCAGTTTTTTATGAGAATTTGTTTCTATAAATCTTGTAAGAAATTCCTCTGGATTGTCATTTTTTTCAGAATGGGGATAATCCTGGTAATAGATGGGATCTATATGTTTCTCCAGCCATTTAATTCCAAGAATCTTATTAAATATTTTTTGGTCTCTTTTTCTGTCTCTCATTAGATAGAGGATTTCTTTTGATTCCAGGTCGCCAAAGCTTTCTAAAATGGATTCACAAAAGTAAGTTTTTCCTGTTCCAGAATCTCCATTAACTGCCATAATTGCTCTTCCTTGAGAATGTATTAAATAATGAAGGGTTTCTGAAAGTTCATAAAGTCCTCTCTGAGCAGGCTTCAGTCCTAGGATGCTAATAGCTCCTACGTTATAAAGATATAATGTATGCAGAAATTCCGGCATGTCTATTTCTCTTAATGCGCTCACAGCTTCTTCAAATACTTGTTTGTTTTTGATTTTCAGCAGAGATAGAAGTGAAATTAAAATATCTGCGCTTACTCCTCCATGTTTTTCTTTTTGGATTTTTCCGATTTCCCCAAGAGCCCAGCTTAAGTGGGTTTTAATCTTGGAAGAGGTATGGTCTTTGTATTTAATTAAGGAGGGAAGTATATTTATTGACTCCAGACCGATTTTCCCCAGGCTTCGGATTGCTTCTCCTTTCTGCTCTTGCAGTAAAGACGGTTTTTTTGTTCCGTCTGAATGCATATAAATTATTTTATCAGGCCCTTCCAGAACTTTTTTTATGGGTATAACAGCGTCTTTTTCCTTTAAATTTCCTAGAGTGTAGATTATATTTTCTCTTATGTTTGTAAAATAAAGAGGAAATATTTTCAATGCCTCTAAGAGTGATTCAGTTGACCTTGGGTCCTGGAGTATGCTTAGTATTACAGAAGCTCTGTAATGAATACCGCTTGATATTTCTATGTTATCATTCTTAAGTAACTGAATGCATGGTCTTAGAAGAGCAGGAGAAGTCTCAGATACTATTCCCATAGGGGGGTAAATTTTTTCTCCTATTAAAGAATAGATTTCTTCTTTTATTCCAGCCTCATCTGCCTGTTTTAGAAGTATATTGATATCGTCATTAAGCTTTTCTTCTTCAGCTATCAAATCAGGAATAGAACCGATACCATAAGGAGAGAGTTCTTTTATTTCCGCGTATAATTGTAGGATTGATTGTTTTTTTTCTATTGATAAACAGCTGTTCAATAGTTTTTCAGAGTTTAAAAACCTCTTTTCGTATTTTTGGATTCTCTTTTTCTCTGCCAAGTCCCAACCAGGAACAAACCGGTTCATATTTTTACGCAGGGCTTCGTATTTCAATATCCAGGCTAACACTTCTAAAATAATTAAAAAGGGATAAAATTTTTCTGGTCTTTTTGAAGATTTAAAGTAAGTAATTATGTCTTTTTCTATATTTTGGGGAGACAAATTTGCCATGGATTTAAATGAGTCTTTTATAAGTGCTGTTTTAATTGTTAAGATAATCGGCCAGTTAGCCTTTTTTAAAAATAGTTTGATAATATTATCCAGAAGTATTTTTTTTTGTTTTTCATCCAGCTTCCAAAGCTGAAAAAGTATTTCGTTAACAGCACGAGGGATTAAATTTTCAGGGTTTTCTCGCCATTTGCCTTTTGGATCTAAATAAACAATTTTTTTTGGCTTAAATTCTTTGATGATAATGCTTGCTGCCAGAAATGTAGGCGCAAGATAAGGTTGGCAGATAGAATTTTCTTTCATTTATCTAACCTGGACTATTCATAAAAAATGTCGATATGTATTATACATCTTTTTTAATCAGTATTTTACATT
>JAUWNW010000067.1 GCA_030612445.1 Candidatus Aminicenantota bacterium | reverse complement strand
ATTGTGCTGATCGCGCCTGCAGGAAAA
This sequence comes from Candidatus Aminicenantota bacterium, assembly GCA_030612445.1. GTDB lineage: Bacteria > Acidobacteriota > Aminicenantia > Aminicenantales > Aminicenantaceae > JAUVXM01. The sequence continues at coordinate 17,370 of JAUWNW010000067.1, read as the reverse complement.
GGGCAGGCAGAGGATATGGAAGCTATCTTTGGAGGCAAAGGCATTAAGGCCGGTTATACAGAGGGTAGGCCGAGGGAGATGATTTTAAGCTGTGCGCGCAAGCTTACAGAGCGGGGGGCTGAGGCTGTTATAGCAGGGTGCACGGAAGTGCCGCTTGTTTTAAGGGATGAGGATATTCCGGTGCCGCTTATAGAGCCTATGCGGATTACGGCTGAGGCCGGGATTGAGGCAGCGGGATATAAGAAAAGCAGAAAATAGTAAATGGTAAATGGTGAATAAAACCAGGGAAAGGCAGGAAAAGCAGTAAAAACAGGAAAACCAGGAAAGACAGATAAAGCAGGGAAAACAGAAAAACCAGGGAAAAGCAGGAAAATCAAGAACTTCAGGTAAATGTTATCGTAAATTTGGTGCCGGCTTTGGTATCCAGATCGAGCTTTCCTCCAATCTGTCTTGTCAGGTCTTTTATAAGCTGTATGCCCAGAGTTTCAGGTTTTCTGATATTTACCTTTTCCGGAAATCCTATGCCGTTGTCGCTTACTATAAGTGTTTTTTTGCCCTTTTTGTCGACAGAAAATTTGAGTGATATCTCCCCTTTTTTGCCTTTGGGGAAGGCATGCTTTAGGGCATTTGAAACAAGCTCGTTGAGAAGCAGGCCCACAGGTACTCCCTGATTAATATCGAGGTGAACATCCTTAACATCTGTTTTTAAGGTGATCTGCTTCGGGTCGATCTGATAAGTCTGCATCAGATGAGTGGTAAGGCTGCGGATGTAGGGGGAAAAATCTATGCTTGCTAAATCTTTGGACTTGTAGAGCTTTTCATGGATGACTGCCATGGAATGGATGCGGTTCTGGGCGACATTGAACATATCCTCTATTTTTTTATCCTTGGCAGCATAGGATTGCAGCCTTAAAAGGCTTACTATTATCTGCATGTTATTTTTTACACGGTGGTGGATTTCTTTTAGCAGCACTTCTTTTTCTTGAAGCTGGGCTTTTATCTTTTCCTCTGCCAGTTTGGAGTCTGTGATGTCTCTTGTAACTGCCAGAAGCTCTTTCCTCACGATATTTACAGTACTCTGCATATAACGCCAGTTTCCAATTTTATTTTTAAAGCGAAATTCAATTCTTTCGCTAATTGGAATTTCTTTTCCAGTTATGAGTTTTTTTGTTTTTAGGATAATATACTTTTTTAATAAAGGAAAAAGAACCTTTTTATCATCAGGATGAATAAAATCGAAAAAGGACTTACCGATAAGGTCTTCCGGATCATAACCAAGAACGGATTTTACTGAAGGATTTACATAAATATAAGTCGCTTTCAGATCAAATGTTGTAATAGCGATATTATCAGTTGTGCTTTCTGCAATTAAGCGGAGCTGCTCTTCTGATTTACGGAGCGCCTCTGCCGCCTGCTTGAGTTCGGTAGTGTCCAATATAATTCCCCGAACTCCCGATGGTTTGCCATCCTGTAATATGGGAGCACTGTATGTCAAAGCGGGAAACTTTGTACCGTCATTTTTTAAACAGGTGTATTCATGGTCATCAAACTCTTTCCCTTGAAGTACCTTTTGAAAGTTAGAAATGATCCTTTTTCTATCTTCAGGAGCGAAAACGTCTTTTATAGATACACCTTTTTCAAGGTCTTGCGAGGTATAACCCAGGGCCTCATAACCTGAGCTGTTGGTGTAGGTGAAGTTCCCTTCCAGATCCGTTTCCCAGATAGGTTGAGGTAATAAATTTGCCAGGTCTTTGAATTTCTGCTCGCTTACCTGTACTTGCTCTTCCATTTTAGCTTGAATAATTGCCCCCCCAATAACAGATGCAATTCCTTCCAGGGCGGTTCGGGATAATTTAGGGACCTCATTTAATTCATGTGAAGCAACATTAAGACAGGCAACAACCTTTTTTTTATGGAATACCGGTAAAATTGCAATAGCACGCAATCCTTCTTTAATACGTGCATTATCTGTGTCAACATCTATTTTCTGGTGTCTGGAATAAATTGGTTTCCCTTTGTTAATCAAACGGGCATTAGCCGAATCAGCAGAATAATGCGAAGCACTCTTTAAAAAAACAGAAGGTAATCCCTCATGAACAACAAGATCAATTTCTCCGCTTTTTTCATCAATAAGATAAATACCGCCAGAGTCCATCTCTGAAACATAGATTGCAGTTTCCAGACAGAAATTGAGTGTTTCTTTAAGGGAAGATGTTCTGCTGAGGTTTAGGCCGAGATTCCGTTCTGCTTCAAGTAGAATTTCCGCCTGTTTTTTCTTGGTAATATCGCGAAGAATACCCAGGATATGGGTTCCCTCTCCCGGGAGCGGGACGGTGTTTACTTCTACGTGCTTTGTTTTTCCGGATTTGGTTATGATTCTGAAGGAATACAGGGAAGATAATTTTTTGCCCTTTTTTCTGGCTTCTTTTCTTTCTTCTATCAGCTTTTTGTCCTTTGGATGTATAGTGTCAAGAAAGTTGAAATCTTTACTGAATATCTCTTTGGTTTTATATCCAAGCATCTTTTTAAATGCGGAATTAACATATTCGAATCCTTCTGTGCCTATAATATAAATGCCATCCTGGGAGCTTTCGGTAAGAAGGCGGTATTTTCCCTCGCTCTTTTGGAGGGCTTCTTCTGCCTTTTTGCGGGCAGTGATATCACGCACAAATTCAACCGCCCCATTTATTTTACCTGTTTCAGGATCTTTCATGGGATAACTAAAAAGCTCAATCCATTCAACTGCAGACCCAGGTAATCCTGGTACGATGTCTCGTTCGGTTTTCCCGGATTTCATACACCTGCTACTCGGACAGGGATCACATGGTCTCTTCCTATTCTGATACACTTCATAACACTTTTTCCCTTCCAAAGGCAGATTTTCAGCATACCATTCTTTCATGAGATTGTTGACATGACGAATAGTCAAGTCAGGGGCCAGCACACTGATACCCTCCTGGATGCTTTCAAATACAGAGTTAATTAAATGCTGACTCTCCTTTAATACTTTCTCTGTCTGCTTGCTTTTAGAGCTCGATTTTTCCAGTTCTTTAATCTGACGGCGGGATGAGGCAAGCTCGTCTATAAGCTGCTTTCTTGTTTTGTTTTTATCTGTCATTTAAAAATTCCCTGACATTGTTTTGGCAGGCCTCCCAAATTCACAACCCGTTAAAAATTTTATACGAGTATAATCTTTATGTCAAGAATACAACCAGGAAAGACAGATAAAGCAGGAAAACCAGGAAAGGCAGGGAAAACAGGAAATACAGTAAAGACAGAAAAAGCAGGGAAATCAAGAACTTCAGGAAAAAGTTATCGTAAATTTGGTGCCGGCTTTGGTATCAAGGTCAAGCTTTCCTCCTATCTGTTTTGTCAGGTCTTTTATCATCTGCAAGCCCAGAGTTTCAGGTTTTCTGATATTTACCTTTTCCGGAAATCCTATGCCGTTGTCGCTTACGATGAGTGTTTTTTTGCCCTTTTTGTCGGTATAAAATTTGAGCGAGATCTCCCCTTTTTTGCCTTTGGGGAAGGCATGCTTTAAAGCATTTGAAACAAGCTCGTTGATCAGCAGCCCCACAGGCACTCCCTGATTTATATCAAGGTGAACATCCTTAACATCTGTTTTTAAGGTAATCTGCTTCGGGTCGATCTGGTAAATCTGCATCAGATGCGTGGTAAGGCTCTGGATGTATAGGGCGAAATCTATGCGTGCAAAATCTTTGGACTGGTAGAGCTTTTCATGGATGATCGCCATGGAGCGGATGCGGTTCTGGGCGACTTTAAACATATCCTCTAATTTTTTATCCTTGGCAGTATAGGATTGCAGCCTTAAGAGGCTTACTACTATCTGCATGTTGTTTTTTACGCGGTGGTGGATCTCTTGAAGCAGCACTTCTTTTTCTTTAAGCGAGGCTTTTATTTTGTCCTGTGTGTGTTGCCGTTCCAGGGCATTCCCAATTATATTTGCGGCTGTTTGCATTAATTTGAATTCCTCTTTGCTCCATTTTTTGGTTTCAGCAACATCATCCAGTCCAATAAATCCGGACAGCTTTCCTCTAATATCCACAGGCAATACAATGATAGATTTTATTCCCTGACTTTCAAGTACTTCTTTTTCAGCTTTTGCTGCTTCCGGCATTTTTGCCACATCTTGTATGTTAATAATTTTGTCTTTTTGAAGTTTATTCATCCACCAGGAGAATATGTTTGAGGGTAAATTTTGCATGTTTTCTATTTGAGGAATAACCCCTGTTTTGCACCATTCGTGGGTATTGTCCATAACCGAGCCGCTGTTGCGCAAGAGGAAAAGATAGGCACGGTCGGCTTGTGTAAATTTCCCAATATCACGAAGAACCCCGTTTATGGATTTGTTCACACCAAGGATTCCCACAAATCTGGAGGATAATAAAGTTACGATTTTTTCAAATTCCAGCAAAAGCTTGATTTTGTCCTCTGCCTCTTTGCGTTCTGTGATATCCATAAGTGAAGCCACACTCTTTTTGGTTCCAGGAATCATGTCAACAGCCAGGAAGATATGCCTTACTTTGCCGGCCCGGTTGATCAACCGGAATTCGTATTTTCTAAGAGCGTCAGCCCTGTCCTTCCGGCGGGAGTCATGGTATTTTTTCATCCTGGCAAGGTCTTCCTTTACCACAAAATCCGTCCACTTCTTTTTCCCCTCAATTTCTTTTTTAGAGAAACCTGAAAGTTTTTCAGATTCAGCGTTAGCAAGGGATATAGTCATATCATCCTCGATAATCAAGGTTGCATTGCTGGTGGTCTCAAAGATAGCTCTGTATTTCTGCTCGCTTTCCTTTAAAGCATCCTCAGTCTGTTTTTGCTCGGTGATATCGCGCAGAATTCCCATGATACGGGTTCCCTCTCCCGGAAGCGGAGCAGTGTTAACTTCTACCTGCTTTGTTTTTCCGGATTTGGTTATGATTCTGAAGGAATACAGGGAAGTTATTTTTTTGCCCTTTTTTCTGGCTTCTTTTCTTTCTGCTATCAGCTTTTTGTCATCCGGATGGATAGTGTCAAGAAAGTTAAAATCTTTGCTGTACACTTCTTTGGCTTTATACTCAAAGATCTTTTCAAATGCAGGATTAACATATTCAAATCCTTCTGTGGCGCTAACATAAATACCATCCTGGGAGCTTTCGGAAAGGAGGCGGTATTTTGCCGTGTTCTCTTTTATGGTTTCTTCTATCTTCTCATGTCTAAATACCATTTTTTCCAGTTCTTTAATCTGCCAGCGGGCTTTGGCAAGCTCGTCTATAAGCTGATCTTTTGTTTTGTTTTTATCTGTCATTTATGAATCCCCTGACATTGTTTTTATAAAGCTTCCCTCATCCATAACCCTATAAAAATTTTATATTAGTATTGTTTATATGTCAAATATGCCAAGCAGGGAAACCAGAAAAGCCAGGAAAACCAGGAAAGACAGTAAAGACAGGGAAAACAGGAAAGGCAGGATTAAAATGAAGAGCCTGCGTTATTAAGTGTAATTACTGGGCTAGCGCCCATGTTATTAATAGTTTTAAAAGCAATGAAACAATTTACAATTTGCATTTTACTTTATATTATATACATCGACATTTTTTATGAATAGTTCAGGCGTACCTGAGTTATTCACGAGTCGAGGTTGCCGCAGATACGAGGCGCAGGGGATGAAGCTGTGGTCCTTCACTGCGAATCCGCTGCAACAAAGTAGATGCGGTAAGATCGGCTCGCTCGTAGAGTAAAAAATGTCGATTATAAATAGAGACTATATTGTGAACGAGATAGTAAATTGAGTTACTGTAGGAATCAATGTAAAATACTAATAAAAAAGATGTATTATACATATCGACATTTTTTATGAATAGTTCAGGTTAGGGAGAGTAACATGAAGCATAAAATATTATACTTAACTGGTTTGGTGCTGGTAGCTGCACTCCTATTAGGCGCAGCTGTGTTTCTGGTGCCCCGGGGGATTCAGGAGACCTCGCTGCAACCTGAATTTTCGGAAGGGTGCACTGTTATCCTGGTGGGCAAAGACGCCTCAACAGACGGCTCTGTTATGGTAACCCATACGGCCGATTGCGGCATATGCGACTGGACCTGGCACTTTGTGCAGGCCTCAGACCATGCTCCGGATGCAGTGCGTAAGATATATCATATAAACCAGATAAAGACCTGGCCGCCTGAAACGGGCGGGAAATGGAAGATGGCGCTTGCAGAAGGCTACACCGAATTTGACCTCCCCCAGGTTAAACACACGCACGCTTATACGCACGGAGTTTTCGGTTATATGAACGACCATCAACTGGCAATGGGTGAATCAAGCATAGGCTGCCGCAGGAATCTGCGGAACCCGACTCCGGCGGTAAAGTTTGACATCACCATGCTGACGCTTCTGGCTATGGAAAGGTGCACGACTGCCCGGGAAGCCATAAAACTTATGGGAGGGCTGGCGGAAAAATACGGGTACGGCTATGTTGACAGCGGCGAGATGCTGGCTGTGGCAGACCCTGAGGAAGCCTGGATATTTGAGATAATGCCGGTGGGCCCGCTTTGGACGCCCCAGAGCGGGAAAGCGGGAGCTGTCTGGTGCGCCCAGAGAGTGCCTGATGACCAGGTCAGTGTCTGTCCAAATGAAGCGCGCATCGGCGAGATCGACCCGGATGATACAGAGAATTTTTTAGCCTCTCCCAATGCCGTATCCCTGGCTGTGGAAAAAGGTTTTTACGATCCGGCCAGCGGCGAGCCTTTTATCTGGAAAAAAGCTTATTCTCCAGTCACAGGGAGCGCAGCAAGCACCCAGGGCAGGCGGGGCCGGCTATGGCGGTTTTTTGATTTGGTGGCCCCTTCCCGTAAATTCAGCCCGGATACCCCGAATATGGAACTCCCCTTTTCAGTTGCCCCTGAAAAAAAGCTCTCTTTAAAGGATGTAATCGCGCTTATGCGGGATAAATACCAGGGCAGCAGCTTTGACCCGGCCCGGGGAATAAAGGGAGGACCGTTCAGTAACCCCAATCTTTTCAAAGGTTTTACAGTAGATAAAAAAAGATACAATGCATCCCGCTGTATAAGCGTTAACAATGTGGAATACACCACTGTGGCTATATGCAGAGACTGGCTGCCTGACCCTGTAGGCGGAGTGGTTTGGCTATCATTCGGGGCGCAGGATACAACCTGTTACATGCCGATTTATGCGGGGATTACCGCCATACCTGAGTCTTTCAGTATAGGAGACCACTGGCATTTAAACCGCAACTCGGCAAGATGGGCTTTTGATTATGTTGATTTCCATACGCAAATGGCCTACTCTCACGCTATAGAAGATGTAAAAAAAGCTCAGCTTATATGGGAGGATGGAGCTATAGATAAAGGGCAGGCCAGAGAAAAAACAGCGCTTGAGCTTTTTAAGCAGGATCCTAAACTTGCAGCAGAATATCTGACCGATTACTGCCTTAACAATGCCGAGAAAGTATTGGACGCCTGGTGGAAGCTCGGGGACGATCTGCTGGTAAAATACAATCACTTCCGCATCTATGACCCGGAGAAAAGGACGGCCAGGTCGCTTACAATACCTGAAGGGTGGAAAGAGGCGGTTATAAAGTATGACAAGCTTGAACCGCTTAATAAAAAATAAAGCTCAAAAGCAGAAAAAGCAGGAAAGGCATTGACAACTACGGTCAAATGGGATATAAACTTTTTTACCTTTATTAAACCTGAGGAGGTGAGTTTTATTGGCATACATCGTAATCGATGAAGGCGAGAACATCGAATCAGCACTGAGAAGATTTAAGCGAAAAGTTCAACATGAAGCAATTATTAAAGAGATAAAAAAGCATTCTGTCTATTGTAAACCCGGCGAGAAAAGAAGGCTGAAAGAAGCTAACGCCAGAAAGCGGATGAGAAGACGCATCCGCAGAGAAAGAAGTTTCGGTAATTATTAACAAAACAATTAAAAAACCTCCCTGGCTAAAGGTTAAACTGCCGTCCCATAAAAACTTTTTTTATGTATCCAACCTGTTAAAGCAAAAAAAGCTTAACACTATCTGCCAGAGCGCCAGGTGCCCCAATGTATCAGAGTGCTGGTCCCATAAAACCGCCACATTCCTTATACTTGGGGATATCTGCACCCGCAACTGCGCCTTCTGTGCGGTTGAGAAAGGCATTCCCCTGGCTCCTGATACAGAGGAAGCCGGACGGATAGCAGAGACAATATCTGCGATGGAGCTGAAATACACCGTAATAACATCAGTCACCCGGGATGACTTGCCTGACGGCGGGGCATCTATTTTTGCCGAGACCATTAAAGCTGTAAAAAAAAACAACCCCGGTATTAAAATAGAAGTCCTTATCCCGGATTTTTCCGGGGACATACAACCTCTTGAAACCGTTCTCCAGGCAGAGCCCGAGGTCATGAATCATAATTTGGAAGTTCCGGAAGCTCTTTATCCCCGCATAAACCGCCCCTTAGAAAATTACCGCAGGTCGCTGCAAGTGCTGAAAAGAGCAAAAGACAGGGGCGCTGTCACAAAATCAGGGCTTATGCTCGGCCTGGGAGAAAGCGAAGAAGACATTCTGCGCACAATCAAGGACCTCCGGGAAGTATCCTGTGACCTTTTAACGATGGGGCAGTATCTACAGGCTGTTAAAAATAATGCGCCCGTGGTAAAATACTATCCTCCGGATAGATTTGATTTATTCCGGGAAAAGGCGCTTGACGCCGGTTTTAAGGGCGTTGTGTCAGGGCCGCTTGTCCGCAGTTCTTATTTGGCCCATAAGCTTTATAATTCTTTAAATAATTTAGAGGTGTAGAAAAAATGCGCTATTTGATCTTCTCCGACGTTCACGGAAACCTGGAAGCTTTAAATGTAGTGCTTAAACTTGCCGGGGGAGAAAATATCGACCAATACTTGTGTTTAGGAGACCTTGTAGGATACGGGGCTTCCCCGAATGAGGTGATAGATAAGGTACGGGCGCTTCAACCTCTCTCAATTATCCGCGGAAATCATGACAAAGCTGTGTGCGAAAGTGAATCCCTGCAAACATTTAACCCTATTGCTGCTATGGCCATCCGCTGGACTAAGGAAAATATTTCGGAAAATAACTTGGATTATCTCTGCAAAATAAAAAAGGGGCCTCTGAAAACACAGGATGATATTACTATCTGCCATGGTGCCCCTTTTGACGAAGATTACTATATATTTGGAGAATTCGATGCGGCAGAAGCCTTTTTGCATATAGAAACCAAACTAACTTTTTTCGGGCATACCCATTTTCCCTTTGTTTACAAGGAAAAGGACCATCTAGTCGAAGGCACTTATGTCTCTGGAAATTTCAGTAAATTGAAACTAAAGAAAAAGACCAGATATCTCATCAACCCGGGTTCTGTTGGCCAGCCTCGGGACAGAAATATCCGTTCCTCCTGTGCGATTTTTGATTCCGAAGCCGGAGAAATGTACTTTCATCGGCTCGAATATAAAATTGAAACAACCCAGAAAAAAATACTCGATGCCAAACTTCCCCCGGCTCTGGCTAAAAGGCTATTTGCGGGAATATAAGTGGGAAAATAGGAGGCTCAGTCTATGCTCTATACAACTTATGACTTTGCAAAAGGGAAACTTTTTTTAGGGAAAACTGAAAAAGGCCTAAGTATAGTCAAATTTATCCGGAAAGCTGCAGATATAAAAAATACAGTCCGCTCTCTTGAAAAAACATCATTTAAGGTGAAGGAAGGCACCAAGCCTGACTTTCTGAATGAAATAAAGCTTTTTGACCGCTATTTTAAGGGAAAGCCCGCATCTTTTGATTCTATCACTCTGGATTACATATTCGGCACGCGCTACCAGCAAAAGGTCTGGGACAAAGCCCGCAATATCCCCTATGGAAAAACTGCATCCTATAAAGACCTGGCGCTTCAGCTTCACAACCGGGGATACAGAAGCGTGGGGCAGGCCCTGGGAAAAAACCCTCTGCTTATTGTTGTCCCCTGCCACCGCATTATCCGCTCAGACGGCAGCCTGGGAGGCGTCGGCGCAGGATTGGGTTTGAAGAAATGGCTGCTGGAGCGGGAAGCGCAGACAGAGGGATAGTCCCTCGAATTAATTGCCGATAAAACGGTTTATGAATTCAAAGGTGCGGTTGTAGGCCTCCATGCGGTTCTTGTAGAGTAAGAATTCATGCGGCTCGTCCGGCTCTATCATCAACTCTATATGCACATCGCCTTTGGCCCGCAGTTTCTGGACGATATCTGTTGTCTGCTGGAAAGGCACATTGCGGTCGTCGTCGCCATGGATAAAAAGCACAGGTGAGGTCCAGGTATTGAGGCTGGCTACAGGAGAAGATTCGCGGGCCAGTTTTCGCTCGGCTTCATTGAGGCGCCCCCATCCCATCTGGGACCAGTCGTGTACGCCCGCCATATCCACTCCCACCTTAAAGATGTCGGAATTGCGGGACAAGGCCATGGCCGTAAGCAGGCCACCGTAGGAAAGACCCCATTTTCCGATCCTTTCCGGATCAACCTCAGGGCGGCTCTGGAGATACCTGGCGCCGGCCAGCACATCCTGGTATTCGGAAGCACCCTGCATACCGGTCTTTTTTGCGTTGCGGAAGGAGCGGCCGTAGCCGATACCGCTGCGGTAGTTTATGGAGATCACCACATAACCCTGGTTGGCAAAATACTGGTTAATGCCGTAAGCCTCGGAATAAAACTCCATATAGTGCCAGCCCAGAAGCATCTGGCGGATGGGCCCGCCGTGGGTGTAAACCACACCCGGACGCTTATCACCCGGTTTGGCTCCTTTGGGAAGAAAGAGCTGGCAGGGTATCTCAAGGCCGTCAGGGGCTTTGACGATAATAAGCTCGGGCACAATCAATTCGTCCAGAGGGAATTCAGGTGGAAGGCTCTGCGGGGCAATTACCCTTGTTTTTCCTCCTGCAGCAGGTATTAAAGCGATGGACATAGGATGTCTGGCTGTAGCATGCAAAAAAGCGACCTCTTTTCCTGAGGCGAGGGCCACAGGATAGCTGCCAATGGTAGCGCCTGTAGTAAGCTGGGCAGCTTTACCTCCGGCTGTGGGGACCTTCCAGATATGCCGGCCGTGGATATCGGCCAGGTTTGTCGACATAAACAGGGTGGTGCCGTCCCTTGAGAGGCCGATATGTTCTACAACTCCCTCCCCCGGCGTCAGATCCACAGGTTCGCCGCCCTTAAGCGGCAGGGAGAAAACATGTTTCCATATGTCGTGCTCAGCTGTAAAGAGAATGCGGTTATTGGCAGTCAACTGAAAATCATCAAAAAGATAGAACCTGGGTTTCTTTTTAGGAGTTTGCCACACTTGCTTTGCGCTCCCTGCCGCAACAGCGGCAACCATAATTTTCAGATTGGCCGGCCCCAGGTCCCGGAACCCGGAAATTGCCTTGTACTGCAGGCCCGGCCTTCGTAAAAAGGCGATTTTCTCACCATCAGCAGACCAGGAAGGATCACTGTCCCGGTCCACACCGGGGGCGATCCAAGTGATTTTTCTTGCGGCTAAGTCAAACACGCCGATATAGCTGTGGTCATCCCGCCTGGATATAAAAGCTATCCGGGTCCCATCAGGCGACCAACAGGGCGAGCCGTTTTCCCCGGCCGCTTTAAAGAGCAGCTCAGGCTTTGGCATAACACCAGGATTCTCCGGTGGTTTTAAGGGGAGCCTATAGATCAGGCTGTCTCTTACGATTAAGACCCATTTTCCGTCAGGAGAGAGGACCGGATTTCTTCCGGAGGCTACCTTCCAGAGTTTTCCTGTGCCTGGCCTTACTGCCCAAATGGCCTGTTCCATTCCATCCGGGTCGCTACGGGAATTTGTGACCCACCCTTTACTATTGGGGCGCCCTCCTTTGACAAAGACCACGGTCTTGCCGTCATCCGTGATATAAACACCGGGAAGCTCAAAGACTTCATCCCGGGCGTAGCCTGTCAGGTTGACCGGTTTAAAATCAGGAGCAGCCGCAGTCCAGGCATTACGCTCCCCCTGCGAATAAAAGACCCAGGCGATCCGGTCTGCCTTTTGAGCCGATACTAGGCTCCAGGGGTAAGGCGGACTCAGCACCTGCTCAAGGGTAAACGTGCCCTGGGCCGGAGCCTGACCGGTTATCCCAAAAAGAATCACAAGACAAACTATAGTTATTAATATTTTTCGCATTATTTTTTCTCCTTACTCCTTCTAGGCTTACAATAATACAACAGGAGCAATTAAATCAACAAAAAAACACACTAACCTGTACTATTCACGAGCACATTAATATCTGTTAACCTTGGATTATTCACAAGTCGAGGTTGCCGCAGATACGGAAAAGTCAGAAAGAACAGGAACACCAGGAAAAACAGGAACTTCAGGAAAGGCAGTAAAAACAGGAAAATAGTAAATGGGAAATGGGAAAAACCGTGAAATGTGAATTGTAAAATGTAAAATGTTATGGTAAAAGATTTGTATCTTATGAAATTCTGATGTGGCTGAAGCGAGCCCAAGCCACACCTGAATTTCATTTTTTATGAATAGTTCAGGAGAATTGACTTGGAGGCAAAAATGATAAAAAAGCTAAAATCAGTTTTTATTATATTCCTGTTATATTTTGTGCTCCCGTTTACAGCACAGGCAAAGGAAAACACTAAGCCAGATCTTTCTGCGGCTTTCCGGGTAATAAACACCTGGCTTGAAGCCCAACGCGATTACGACAACCTGCCGGGTATTTCGGCCGCCATAGTCTCTGATCAAGAAATCATCTGGAGCAAAGGCTATGGGATGTCTGATCTGGAGAAACACGTCAATGCAAATCCCGCCACTATCTACAGTATCTGTTCGATCTCCAAATTATTTACTTCTGTGGCGATCATGCAACTGCGTGATGCCGGAAAGCTGAGGCTGGAAGACCGTGTAGGCGATCTCCTTCCCTGGTTTGATCTAAAACAGCAGTGGGAAGACAGCGGCCCTATTACAGTCAGGGCTATTCTCACCCATTCATCAGGCCTGCCCCGCGAATCGGATTATCCCTATTGGACCGGCCCAGACTTCCCCTTTCCTTCCCACGAAAAAGTCAAAACGAAACTAGGCAGCCAGAAAACCCTTTACCCAGCTTCCACTTATTTCCAGTACAGCAATCTCGGGTTAACCCTACTTGGCGAAATTGTGGCAGAAGTCTCAGGCATGCCCTATACACAGTACATCGAAAAGAATATCCTAAAGCCCCTGCGGCTGGCCAACACCCGCACAAAACTGCCGGAAGATCTTTGGAGAGGGAAACTTGCTACAGGCTACAGCGCCGTAAAACGGGATGGTAGCCGTGACATGCTTCCTCTTTTCCAGGCCAACGGTATTAAAGCCGCTGCCGGTTTTTCCTCTACAGTCGAGGACCTGGGTCATTTTGCCTCCTGGCAATTCCGGCTTCTGGAAAATGGGGGGGAGGAAATCCTTAAAGCATCTACTCTCCGGGAGATGCACCGTGTTCACTGGATGGACCCTGATTGGGAAACTGCCTGGGGCCTGGGATTTTCAGTGAGAAAAGTGGATGAAAGGACTATCGTCGGCCACGGCGGTTCCTGTCCGGGTTATCTGAGCAATCTGATGATCGATCCATTAAAAAAACAGGCGTTTATCGTTATGATCAATGCTCAAGGAGTAAGCCCGAATAAATACACAAACGGCATGAGAGAGATTTTAAAAAAGGCCTTAAGTACAAAGAAAGAGAAAAAAACGGAAGAAGTCGGGCTTGAAGCCTATGCGGGTTATTACAATGCCCAGCCCTGGAGTGGAGAGATGTCTGTTATTCCCTGGTATGGAAAACTTGCGGTCTTAAGGCTTCCCTCTGAAAAGCCTGCGCAGGCCATTACTCTGCTGAAACACATTAAGGCAGACACATTCCGCCGCATCCGCAAGGACAAGTCATTGGGTGAAGAAGTGCTGTTTGAAAGAGATGAATCGGGAAAAGTTTTCCGCATGTGGCAGCACAGCAATTACAGGGATAAAATTAAATAATCTCGAGCGTTCTTTAGGTTAGGTTTCAAGTTTGTCGTAATGATTTTTTGTAATCTCAGCTTGCACTTTTCCGGTATGCTCAATCCCATCTGGCTCAAACAAGACGAGTTTTACATGACCATGAGGCACAATGCGATGCTCTCTTCCGTGAGAAACTATATAGAACTCGCCGGCATGTAAGGTTACGGAACCCTCTTTTTTCAGCTTTTCACCCAGGTTAGGGCAGCCCCGTTTATATTATGGGATTAGCATAACAATAAATACAGCCATGGGGGCAGGCCTGAGTATAGCTGCCGATATCAACCGAATCCGTGCAGCGGCATTCTTGGCGCTGGCTTTTGTCTTTTTTTGCAGATGCATGCGCTTTGTCCGGGTGAAGGGAACTTAGCAGAGCGCCGTCAATACAGGCTGAGGGCTTTACCCCGGGAACAGCAGTCAAAAAATCCTGGCTGCAGGAGAAAAGGTTTAAGCTGTAATTTGCGGCGATTTCCCCAAGATAACGGGCATCTCTTAGTTTTTCCTTCTCCGGAGGGTCAATATATTTAAATCCATATTTAAGCGCGCGCCTGCGTGCTTTCCCGTACCACTGGGTAAAGCTGAAACGTACATCCTTGATGCCGCGGGCGCTTAATTCAGGCGCCAGTTTTTCAAAATAATTAAGATTTGTCCTGCGGCTTCTCCCCTCCTCCCAGAAAACAACCGGATCAAAACGCAGGGAAACCCTTTGCGGGCTGCCTGCAAGCTTTATTAAAGGGTCAAGCTGTAAAACAGCTTTTTGAGGGGATGGGGCATTCCTCTCTATAAATGTGCCTCCAAGGCCGGTTATAGTGAAATGAAAATATAACTGAGCATATTTCCGCAGAGCTTTTTGCAAGCTAAAGCGGTTATCAATAAGATTTTCAAAGTTTTTTGACCAGAGCACAAAAGTATGAACTGCCTCAGGGGAAAGGTCTACAGAATAAGTAAAGCCTGCAGGGCCGCTGACCCTGGCTCTTTCTTTTTCAACAGCTGCAGAAAGCCAGTCCGGAAACGAGGCGACCAGGTCGGTGCGCCGGGATGCGCTTATTACTCTTTTCATAGCTGCTTGACAGTCGGTTATAATGGCTTTAGTATTTTAGCTGATTATTACCGGTTGAGGCAATGTCAATATTTAAAGCAAAGAATCTGAGAAAAAGTTTTTACAGGCGGATGGTGGTAAAAGGAATCGATATTGAAGTCACATCTGGAGAGATAATCGCCCTGCTGGGCCGCAACGGGGCGGGAAAAACCACCTCATTTTTAATGATGGCCGGGCTGCTCAAACCCGATACAGGAACCATCTATCTGGACGACACCGATATCTCAAAATTTTCATCCAACCAGCGCGCCGCAACCGGCATAACCTATCTCCCGCAGGAAAACTCGGTTTTCCTCAAGACTTCCACTGAAAACAATCTAAAGATGATCATTGAGCTTAAACACCGCAGCCGCAAAGAAAGAGATAAAATAAGCAACAACCTGCTAGAGGAAATGGGGCTTTTATCCCTGGCAAAACAATCTGCCCACACTCTCTCGGGAGGCGAGCGGCGGCGGGTGGAAATCTGCCGCGCCCTTATCCTTGAGCCAAAATTTCTGCTCCTGGACGAGCCTTTCACCGGCATAGACCCGCTTACTGTTATTGAACTTCAAAAAACCATCATCAAACTTAAAAAAAGGGGAATAGGCATTATTCTGTCCGACCACAATATCCGCGACACCTTAAAAATCACAAACCGCGTTTATATCATAGTTGAAGGCAATATCCTGGTCCAAGGCAGCCCCCAGGAGATCTCAGCCGATGAAAAAGCAAGAGAAAAGTTTCTCGGTAAGGATTTCAGTCTGGGAAAGGAAGTCAAACCCGCTTAATCCATTGCAGATCTTTTTTAACAGTATTATAAAGTCTCTCATCTGCTGTAATTAAGGGAATACTTTCCTCATCGGCCAAGGCCAGATAACTTGCGTCATAAGCAGAGAGATTATAAATATTATAGAAGTGTATAACTTTAGGATAAAAAGAAGAGATATGTTTTTGGCTTATCTCTAGGTCCATAAATCCTTGTACAGCCATCTGTAATTTATCTGCCCTGATCCTTCCTCTTTTTTTTGCAATAGCGAGTCCATTAATGACTTCATAGCCAAGAAGCGAAGGAGCAATTATGTCCAATTCCTGAGAAACATATCTCTCCAGTAATGAGAGAGCAGGTCGACAATTATCCTCGTCATCCAGATACCATTTTAATACTACGCTCGCATCAATAACTATCCTTTTCAACTCTTTTTCTCCAGTTGTTTTCGCGACTCTTTAAAAATATTTTCAGCAGAAATGCCTTTATTTGCAAACAAATTTCTAGCGGTAATTATTTTTCTATAGCCTTCTACCCGTTTTGATTGTTTATATTCTTTGTAAGGGATAATAACTGCGACCGGCTTTCCTCTTTTAGTCACGACTATTTCCTTTTTTTCTCCTGCAGCATCATTGATTATTCGACTGAACCGTTCCTTACCTTCAGCAATACTGACTGTAATGCTCTTTTTATGGTTATATAATTTGACCATCTTAATAGTCACCTCTTATAACTAAGTATAAGGATATATGTGATGTTTGTCAAATCTTCACTAATAAACCCCAAATAATCGGGTAATTCAATCATAGCAGAAGGGACAGATAAAGATACACCTCTACTACCCCAAGAAGAACTGCTTGTCAATGGTCGTGAAAAAGTGAGCCATTTATGGTCATGAAAAGTGAGCCACTTCATGATTGACTCTTTATCTTGTCCTCTCCGACTTTTCCGCGAAGCCTATAGCTTTTGCCCCTAATATTGATAACGACACTGTGATGCAGCAGACGGTCCAAAAACGCTGTGACTATGATCGGGTCATGGAAGAGTTCCGTCCAGTCGGAAAACGCCTTGTTCGAGGTGATGATGGTGCTGGTCTTTTCATAGCGATTGGCGATGAATCTGAAAAACAGGTTGCACTCCTCTCTGTCTATTGTGGTGTAACCGACCTCATCAACGACAACCAAGGCAGATTTATGGTAACTTCTGCCCCTGCCAGGGCGGCGGGCATCCCAGTCTTTTTTCAGCTTCCTAATGAGATTTTCCATGTTTGTAAAATAAATACTCACTCCGGCCTGGCAGGCCTTCAGCGCAAGCGATACCGCCAGATGCGTCTTGCCCTTATGGAAAGCTTTCCATAAGGGCAATTATCGAAAGTTTTTGCTTATGGCAAGAAAAAAGAATATATGCCTGTTGTATACGAAATGTAGTTTTATTTCTTTCCATAATACCTCACAATAAATTATACAAAATAATTTAGGAGGTTCCCTATGGAAACAAAA